>JAPUDW010000143.1 GCA_027492915.1 Bacteroidota bacterium
GAATAGGTGTCAGGTCTTCCATCTCTTGCTGTAGCTTGAGCCTTTGCTCCAAATACTCTTCTTTGTCAGTGATGAAGCCATTGTCCCACCTGAAGTCCATCCTCGAAATAATCTCTCTAATCTCAGACATTCTCTTTTCAAGCTGCCTATCACCAATAATTTGCCCAACAGCCTGCAACATAGCCTCTTTCCAGTCGGCTTGAGGCTTGAGTGTCATCAGGAAATCAATGATTTGCTGCTCAACTAAGTCAGTACGTACAGGAAATTGTGAGCAAGAAACACCAAATTCTTTCGCTCTACAGATGTGGTATGCATAGCTCTCGGCCTGAGCATCTCCTCTTCATCTTTACAAGGAGAGATGCATATACTCCATTTTACTAGGCTAATTCCAGTTCGTTGCTGGAATAAAGTCTGGATTCCAATTTTATAACGGTCACAAAGCTTATTTCTCGCGTGAATTGTGACAATACACATACTGAACAAGGCTTAGAGGCCTCTGCGGTCGTATGCGAGGGAGAATATATTCCAAGTATGGATGATTTTCTAAATCTTTTGCTAATCCTGCTTATTAAATTTCTTAATCAGTTTATGGTTTCACTTTGAACATTAATTTTTGTACCTATTTAATTGCTTCACCTCTTAAAGCGCGTTTCACAACAACTTGATACACCGCCGTTACCCTCACTGCGTTCACATAGCATGTTGGGGATATGACCGTTATGCCAATGTTAGAAGTCAAGGATTTAAGAGTCGTTTACCAAAATGGTAACGAAGCGCTGAAGTCGATTTCGCTCAGTGCGGAAAAAGGCGAGATCGTCGCCATTATTGGGCGGTCAGGCGCAGGTAAATCGACATTGCTTCGCTGCATCAACGGCTTGCAGCGGGCGGCGGCAGGGCAAATTGTGCTTGACGGTGAGGTTATCACACAGATGAGCGAGGCGCAGCTACGAAAAGCTCGTCGCCAAATTGGGTTTGTCTGGCAAGAATATAACCTTATTGACCGCCTACCCGCGATGACGAATGTGCTAACGGGACGGTTGGGATACAACAGCGGCATTGGAAGCCTCGTCGGGTACTTCAACCGCGAACACCGCGAAATCGCGCTGCGTAATTTGGAGCGTGTCGGCTTGCTACACCGCGCTAACTTCCGGGCTGACCGGCTTTCCGGCGGTGAAAAGCAGCGAGTGGCGATTGCCCGTGCAATTTCACAGCAACCCAAAATTATTCTGGCAGATGAGCCGGTCGCCAGCCTCGACCCTGAACTTTCGGTACAAGTGTTAGCAGACTTAGCGCGGATTGCCCGCGAGCTGGGTGTGCTGACCTTTATTAATCTGCACCAAATTGAATTGGCGAAGTCATTTTGTGACCGGCTGATCGGCATTGCGCAGGGGCGAGTGGTATTTGACGGCGCACCGGATCAATTGAGCGAGGCGATGATCGACATGATTTACCGCTTCGATAAGCCAGTGGTGATGCCACAGCATGTCGATGTTCCCGCAGCAGCTAGCATCTTAGGAGCAGGGGTATAAGCATGATCACGAAAAACCCGCTGTTGCATCAAACTACAAATCCGGCGATTTCGCCAACTGAACTTCGCGAGCGTTTACTGCGACCGTTTCCATCGCCAAGCCCAAAGATGGTGCTGATTTTACTGGTGCTGGTAGCCGTGCTGGCGTGGAGTTGGGAAGCTTCGCGCCCTAGTGAGATTAATCGTGTGAGTGGTGTTGTTGACGCACTGGAGGCGATGGGCGATTTAATTGGTCGAATGCTGCCGCCACAATTTGAACTGGCACGCGAAACCCGCAATATGGTCAATGTGTTGGGTAACGAGGTTCAACTTGGTTGGCCGGTGGTGATTACCGCGGTCATCGAAACTATCCAGATGGCGATCATCGGCACGGTGGGCGCGGTGCTGATGTCGATCCCTCTCAGTTTGCTGGCGGCGCGGAATGTATCCCCGCATCCAGCTATTTATCAAACTATCCGGCTTATCCTGAATTTCCTACGCTCGATCCCTGAACTGGTGTACGCGCTGTTATTTGTAGCGGCGGTGGGTTTGGGCCCGTTCACGGGGGTGCTGGCGCTGGCCTTCAGCTCGGTTGGTTCGCTGACGCGCTTGTATGCCGAGGCGATTGAACAGATCGACCCGCAGCAGGTGAATGCATTGAAAGCAACGGGCGCGAACGGCTTACAAACGTTTATTTATGCGGTGGTTCCTCAAGCGCTACCACTGCTGATTTCCTACTCGATTGTTTATTTCGAAAGCAATGTTCGCCACGCCACGATTCTTGGTTATGTCGGCGCGGGCGGTGTTGGTTACAAGTTGTATGAGTATATGGGCACGGGCGCGTACCCCAAATTGTTGGGGACGGCACTCGTTTTAGTGGTCGCTGTGACCATTGTTGACCGTTTTAGCAACTATCTGCGCCAGCGTTTTATCTAACGCGACACAGGGTTCGCAGTCAGAATCGTTTTTAATTAAGGGAGAGATGTGCATGAAGAAGGTTGCATTTAGCGTTGTATTGATGGCGATGATCGCCATGCTGGGACTGAGCCTTGTTTCAGCCCAAGAAGCGACCGCCGAAACTGTTGACCGCACTGGTTGGCCTGAGACATTCATCATCGGCGTGTACCCCGGTGACAATATTGAAACCGCGTTGGCTGCACAAGAGCCGCTGCGCGCTTACCTCGAAGCCCAGTTGGGTGTGCGTACTGTTGTGATCACCGGCACGAGCTATGGCGCAGTCATTGAAGCCATGCGTGCTGGCCGCGCCGACGCATTTGAAGTCGGCCCGTTCTCGTATGTTTTGGCTGCTGATGTTGCTAACGCCGAAGCTATTGCCGCCGGCAACTATGTGACCGCCGTAAATGATACCGTACTGCCCGGTTACTACAGCGTGTTGTTCACCAAGAAGGGTTCGGGCATCACCAGCATTGCCGACCTCACTGGCAAGACGTTCGCTTTTACCGATCCGGCATCGACCAGCGGTTATCTGGTTCCTGCGACCGAAGTTCTGAACGCTATGAATTTCGACACCAAAGATCAATTGGACAGCTTCTTCGGTCAGGCGACCTTCGCTGGCAGCCATCCTGCTTCGGTGTTGGCGGTTGCTAACGGCACGACTGATGCAGGCGCGACCTTTGATGACAACTTGGTAGCCCAAGCGAATGCTGACGTTGCGATTTGCGGTGTCGAAAAAGGTACTGAAAATGCTGATAACATTTTCCATGCGCCGATGACCCAAGACGAAATTATGGCGATTTATGATGCATGCCCCGAAGGTAACATCGCTGTTTTCCATCAGTCATCCCTCATTCCCCAAACACCTTTTGCTGTGAACAAGAACCTGCCCCAGAGCTTCAAGGATGCGGTTCAGACAGCACTGCTGGGTATCAAGGATGATCAGGCATTGGTAGACCAACTTGGTCGCTTCTACATTGACCCGACTCAGGTTGACACCTCATTGGAAAGCATTGACGCGATGTACGATCCGCTGCGCGTGATTGCCACCAAGCTCGAACTCGACCTGCAAGCACGTTAATCTGTCTGCTGTTTGTGACCTGTAGTTTTGTCGGGGTGGTCATTCGATCACCCCGCTATCGTCTGTAGTTATCGGAGAATTTTGTGTCTTATACCCAGAGCGATTATCTAACTATTCTGACCCATGCTCCAGCACAAGCGGTCAAACTATTTGTGGAAGTGGTTATCCCACAGCTCGGCGAGATTGATGTGCTGATTAACCGCACGGGCTTGGTGATGCTGCCGTATACCGATACCTCGACTGGAACCCGTTTTCATTTGGGGGAGGCATTGGTGAGCGAGGCGCATGTTCGCATTGGCAGTGGTGCGGAAGGCTACGCGGTGTGCGTAGGGCGTGATCTACAGCATGCGCTGGCTGTGGCGTTGATGGACGCCGCACTGACGGCAGATATTATGAGCAACGACATTCACACCTTTATTGATGAACATCAAGTGGCTCAACAGGCGGATGACGAGCAACTGCTCAAGCAGGTCGAAGCGACCCGCATCGAGATGGAGACATTCTGATGACTTTCCCAGTATATACACCTGCCGAAGCCCAATCCCGCGAAACTTTTTTGGGGTTGATGTGGGCGCTCAGTTACCCTGGGCGTATTCACCAATTACCGGAGGGTGAGGTTTTTGAGCACATCGCCGAAACCTTGCTTGACCTTGAAACCAGCTTCTTTACACCGGATGAGGTCGTTGAGGGGATGCTGGCACGAACGGGCGCACATGCGCGGCAGGCAGCCGAAGCGGCATACCATTTTTATCCGCAGGCTGCTGAACTGATATTAGCGCATGTGCGGCAGGCCAGCGTGGGAACGATGCTGTATCCCGACACGGCAGCCACTTTCATTATCGGTTGTGAAATCGGCAGCGGAGCCGAGTTCGTGCTGAGTGGGCCGGGGGTTAATGGTCAGCAGGCGATTCAAATCGGCGGGCTGCCAGATGCCTTCTGGGAGATGCGCGAGACGGCATGTAAGTATCCGCTGGGATGGGATGTGTTTTTCGTGGATGGGCGGCAGGTAATCGGTTTACCCCGCAGCACGCGCATAGAACGGATTTAAAAGGCGAGGAAGCAAAGCCGGAAGGTCGCAGAGAGTGTTTGGAAAGCCGCTGCCTCTCCATATTGTTCGGAAACGGAATGGTCTTAGACCATTCCCTACGAGAAGAAGATATTTGTGGTTGGTGGGTGGTACGGAGGAGGCACACCTCCTTCCTATATCGGATGCAAACCGACCTTTTTGAACACGCTTTCCCTACAGCAAGCATTTGGGAAGTCACTTGATAAACGATGACTGGAGATTTGTACTATGTATGTAGCCGCACGTGGGGGTGAAACCGCCATTCAACGGGCTGAACACCTTTATCACTCGATGCTTGGCAAGCTGACGTTGGAGTCTGTCCACACGATTCAAGAGCAGATGCCTTATTTGCTCGACCGTGTGATGGGCGAAGCGTCGCTGTATGCACCGGAACTGGCGGCGTTGGCGCTGGCACAAACGGGTGGTGATTTATATGAGGCGGTACTGCTGCTCCGTGCGTACCGCTCGACCCAGCCGCGTATTGCTTACGCTGCGCCAGCCTCGGCGGAAGATGTGCTGACGGTGCGCCGCATTTCAGCCGCGTTCAAGGATATTCCCGGTGGGCAAATTTTGGGGCCGACGCTGGATTACAGCCACCGTTTATTGCGGTTAGATGTGCTAGATAGGATTGCTGTGGAAGACGAACCATTTGAGGCGGCGGAACAACCTGCACCACCTGTTTACCCGACGGTGGCGGATTGGCAGCGGACGAATAAGCTGCTGCCCGCGATTGAGACCGATCAAATTGAACCCGTCAATATTCCTGATGTAACGACTGACGCGGTGCTGTTCCCCGCACCACGAGCGCACCGTTTGCAGGCGCTGGCACGGGCTGATACGGGCGGGGTGTTGGCGCTTGGCTATGCCAGTATGCGCGGCTACGGGTTGATTCACCCGACAGTTAATGAACTGCGGTTGGGTTATGCTGAACTGAACCTGACACATCCGGTGACGGGCGCGGCTTTTAGCGCGGGGCGGGTGCGCGTTAGCCAAGGAGAAGTGGTCAACAGCGGCGGAACAGATGATAAGTCGGGCTTTAAACTGGGGTTTGCCGCCACATTGGGTTGGAATGAGGTCAAGCTGATCGCCGGCGCGACACTCGACCTTGAGATGAGCAGCCATGACCCGCACCCCGCACACACCGAGGAATTTGTGATGTACCACACCGAGCCAGTAGAGGCTTCGGGCTTTTGCATCCACTTTAAGCTGCCACATTACGTGACGTTTGCCAGCAGTCTCGACTCGGTACGTAAGGTTATTTCGACATTTTATGACACGGATAAGAAGCCTGCGGCTGAAGCAGCTCCGGTGGAGGCACAATCATGACACTCGCGGATTTAGCACCTGCACGGCAGGACTACAGCTACGGCTTCCTCGACCCGTATGCCAAGCGGGAACTACGGCGGCGGATGCTGAAGGCGATTGCGATCCCCGGTTACCAAGTACCGTATGCCAGTCGTGAGCTACCGATTGCGCGCGGTTGGGGAACGGGCGGGTTGCAAGTGTCGCTGAGTCTGGTGGGACCGGAAAGTGTGGTCAAGGTGATTGACCAAGGAGCAGATGACTCGGTGAACGCGGCGAACCTGCGGCGGTTCATCACGCGCATGTCCGGCGCGGAAACTACGACTGATGCAACTAAGGCTACGATCTTGCAAAGCCGTCACCGCATCCCCGAAGAAATTTTGGGCGAAGGGCAAGCGCTGGTGCTGCAAGTGCCTGACCCCGAACCGTTACGCGGGGTGCAGTCTGATATTTCCAAGGCGCACGAGATGCATGCCGATGCGGATTACGCGCAGTTGTGGCTGCTGCTGTACGAACAACTGGTGCGGTACAAGTCCTATGTGCAGGGCGCGAGTTATCCAGCACTGGTGAACGGGCGTTACATCATCAGCCCCAGCCCGATCCCACGCTGGGACAATGCCAAGCTGCACCAAGCGGCGAACCTGACGTTACTTTCGGCAGGGCGTGAGAAGCGGTTGTACGCGGTGCCGCCATATACGAATGTGTATCCGTTAGAGTTCACGGATGTGCCATTCGAGGTGGAAAACCAGTTGGGATGGATGTGCCGGACGACGGGCGTGACCAACAAGTTTATGAACGAACTGCCACAGGCGGATGGTACTTCGCAGTACGAACTTTCGGACAGCGGCTATGCGGAGAAATTGGCGCAACAGCCGGATACTTTAGGCAAGACTTACTACGACGATCAAGGAAATTTCTACCATGCAGGTTACCTCAAACCCCGCCGCCGTGCTTGATGCGCCGCGCCTGATGACCCAGCGCCCACTGGTGCGGGCAAACGGGTTGAACAAACGCTACGGGCGGATTACGGCGGTGCAGGATGTGAATATTGAAGCCTATGCTGGCGAAGTGATGGGCATCGTCGGTGAATCCGGTTCGGGCAAGTCGACGGTGCTGAGGCTGCTGAACCTCGAAGAAAACGCCGACAGCGGCTCGTACTTTTTGGATGTGCCGAAGCTGGAAAACCAAGACCTGTTCCAACTCGACCGGTTTGCCAAGCGCGAGGCGCAGATTTTTAATATTGGCGTGGTGTACCAGAACCCTCACCTCGGCTTGCGGATGCGCTTCACCAGCAGCGGTAACGTGGCGGAACGGCTGCTGCTGACGGGCGAACGTACTTTTGACACCTTGCGGGAAGCGGCGCGTGAGTCGTTGTCGGTATCCGAGTTCCCACTGAACCGGATGGACGACCCACCGCGTGTGCTTTCCGGTGGGATGCAGCAGCGGGTGCAGTTGGCGAAAGCCCTAGCCCTGAAACCGGCGCTACTACTACTGGACGAGCCGACCACGGGCTTAGATGTATCGGTGCAAGCGCTGGTGCTGGATACGCTCAAGCGGCTGCAACGCGAACGCAGCATCACCATGATTATTGTCTCGCACGATCTCGGCATTATCCGCACACTAGCTGACCGTGTAGTGGTGATGCGGCACGGGCGGGTGATTGAGCAGGGGTTGACTGACCAAATTTTGGAAGACCCACAGGCGGCTTATACACAGCAGTTGGTCCATGCCAAGCTATAACATAGAGGAATCGCGAATGCCCTTATTACAAGTCGAGGGGTTGAGTAAGCATTTTTATATCGACCACCTCCAACGCGAGATTGCGGTTTTTGACGCACTGGACTTCACGCTGGAGGCCGGACAATTCATGCTGATCGGCGGGGCGAACGGGGCGGGTAAATCGTCGCTGCTGCGCTGCCTGTACCGCACTTATTTGCCGAGTTCGGGTCAGGCACTTTTTGCATCCAAACATGGTGCGATTGACCTCGCGCGGGCGGCGGATGTGGATATTGCGGTGCTGCGGCGGCAGGAACTCGGCTTTGTGACCCAGTTTTTGCGCCCACGCCCACGGGTGAGCGCGGTTGAATTAGTGGCGGAACCGCTTCTGGGTGCGGGGATGAGTTGGGAAACGGCGACCGAAAACGCGCGGGAGATGCTGGCGGAGTTCGGGCTGAAGGAAGAATTGTGGCAGGCATACCCGACGACGTTCTCCGGCGGCGAACAGCAGAAGGTCAACCTTGCCCGTGCGTTGATTGCACCGCGCCGTTTACTGCTGCTGGACGAGCCGACAGCCTCGCTGGATGTAGCTACACGATACTCGTTACAGCAGCGGCTTACCGAACTGAAAACACACGGGGTTGCGATGATCGGTGTTTTTCATCATCCCGAAGATGTTCGCAGCTTGATTGATACCGAAGTTCGTTTAACTGCCACCGACGAGGAGCTTGCTCATGTGGTTGACTGATCTCAAAATGGTGCTGCCTGACCGTGTAATTGAGCGTGGCGCGGTCAAGATTGAAGGCGGCAAGATTGCTGATATTGTGGAAGGCGATATGCGCGGTCGCGGCCTGAGCGCGGTAGGTCTGACGCTGCTGCCGGGGTTTATCGACCTGCATGGCGACATGATTGAGCAGCACATCGAACCGCGCCCGCGAGCGATGATCCCGATTGAACCGGCGATGCATGACCTTGATGGGCGATTGGCGGCGAACGGCATCACGACCGCTTTTGCCTCGGTATCGTTTGCGTGGCGCAGCAGTGAAATCCGGCGGCAGGAAAACGCGATTTCGATCATCACGACTTTGAACCGCATCAAATCCAAGCTGCTGACCGATTGCAAAATTCATGCGCGGTTCGAAGTTAATAACCCCGACACAGTGAAGGTGCTGGTGAATTTGCTGGAACTCAAGCAGGTTGACTTGGTGTCGATTATGGATCACAAACCGGGGCAGGGGCAGTACCGTGACACGACCCGATATATTCAATTTTTGACCGAGTGGCTGGGCTTTACGCAGGAACAAATCTCTCCAATCTACTCGCGCATCGAGGAGAAGATTACCGAGATTCAAGAAAAGCCACGCGATTGGGCCGTGGTGGAGGAAGTGGTGCGGACGGCACGGCAGTTTGGTATTCCGATTGCATCCCACGATGATGATACGCCCGAAAAAGTGCGCGACCAAGCCGCGATGGGCGTGACGATCAGCGAGTTCCCCGTGAATGCCGAGGCAGCACAGGCTGCCCGTGACCACAATATGTCGATCATTATGGGTGCGCCGAATGCGTATCGCGGCAGCTCGAACACGGGCAACATGAGTGCGTTTGACGCGGTGAAGGCCGGAATGGTTGATATTTTAGCGACTGATTATTATCCGGCGGCTATGCTGCAAGCGGCTTATAAGCTGGCGCGTGAGGGCGTACTGCCGTTGAATAAAAGTATCAATCTCGTTAGTGCTAATCCAGCGAAGGCTGTTGGGTTGCTGGATCGAGGTCGGATAGAAGTTGGTTATAACGCTGACCTGATCTTGGTGGAAGAAGGGATGCATCCGCGTGTACGGGCAACCCTGCGTAACGGCGAGCCGATTTACTGGGACGCACATATGGCGCGGTTGTCTCAGCTTCAACAGCAGGTGATGGCATGAAGACAGTTGAGTATTATGCGGCCGAGGATTACGCGCCGGCGCTGGCGAATAAAACATTGGGCGAAGAACCTGTTTTCCACAGTGGCGTACTGGTCTACAAATCACAGTTAGGTACGTGGACGGAATTGGGCGCACGTACCATGCTGGTTGAATCTAGCATAGATGACTACAGCTACACGGCTGGCGATAACCAGATTATCTACACCGAGATTGGAAAGTTCAGCAATATTGCGTCGCATGTTCGCATAAACCCCGGCAATCACCCGATGGAACGGGTGACGCTGCACCACATCACTTACCGGCGCAAGCTGTACGGTTTGGGCGAGGATGACACGGAGTTTTTTGAATGGCGACGCGCACACAAGTGTGTGATCGGGCATGATACATGGCTGGGACATAATGTGATCGTCATGCCGGGTGTCACGGTTGGTACAGGGTCGGTGGTGGGGTCGGGCGCGGTGGTGACGAAGGATGTGCCGCCTTATACCATCGCGGTTGGTGTACCTGCCAAGCCAATACGCCAACGCTTTCCCGAACACATTGCGGAGAAACTGCTGCAAATCGCATGGTGGGATTGGGATCGCCCGACACTTGAGGCGCGGTTCGATGACTTGATGAACGTTGAGGCGTTTGTAGAAAAGTATGGTGGTTCGTGAGCGAGAGTCATAAAAAGGCTTTACAGGCTGTCATTTTTGATTGGGCAGGCACGACTGTCGATTACGGGTGCTTCGCGCCGGTCGCTGTGTTTATCAAGTTATTTCAACAGCGAAGGATCACAATTACGATTGCTCAAGCCCGCGCACCGATGGGGTTAGAAAAGCGCGATCACATCCGCAGCATCGCCGGACAGCCTGAGGTGGCGGCGCAGTGGGAAAAGGTCTACCGTAAACCGTGCAGCGAGGCTGAGATTGATGCCATGTACCGCGACTCGCTGGTGCTCCAAAAGAACAGCGTTCTTGAATACGCCAATTTGATTCCCGGTACATTGGAAGCGGTTGCTTACTGCCGTGAACGCGGTTTGAAGATCGGCTCGACCACGGGTTACAGCCGTGCGGTGATGGAAGCGCTGCGTTTGGTGGCGGCAGCACGCGGTTACGAACCGGATGCGCTGGTATGCCCAGATGATGTCGCGGGAGGCCGACCGGCACCGTACATGATTTACAGCAACGCAATTCACCTGCAAGTGTATCCGATGAGCGCTATCGTCAAGGTGGGGGATACGTTACCGGATATTGCCGAAGGGTTAAATGCTGGCTGCTGGACGGTTGGACTGAGCCAGACGGGTAATGAACTTGGTTTAACACAGGCGGAAGCGCTGGCGCTCCCAGAGGCCGACCTTGCGGCACGTTTGACCCCGATTGAGCAGCGGATGCGGGACGCGGGAGCACATGAGGTCATTCGGAGCATTGCTGACCTACCGAACGTGATTACCGCGATTGAAAACCGGATGCTGGCTGGTGAGCAGCCGTGATGCTAACCATAAGACAAGCCTTAAACGTATTCCTTCGATCTCAAATGGCGCGGAATTCTTCGTAAAATGCGGAAAATGCGGCAAATTTTGCATAAATTGCATTAATTCTGCCGAAATGGCGGGCGGGAAGCTCCCGTGTATTTGCCGAATTGATATTTTGTGTCGGCGGATCTGAGAGAGCATGGCGCTGAAATAGCACAACTTCGGCAATTGTGAGGGAGAATGCCACCGCCCTGCAATAGGTGTGCTGCTGCTGTCGTTGCAATACATTTTTTACCACAAAGCTAGAAAAATTTAACCGCCAAGTCGCCAAGTTCAATACAGAGTGATTTGACATAAAAGTACAGAGATAATGTGCTAATTGCAGCATAAGCGATAGGTGTGGTTTTGATGGCGTAGACGTAGTTAACACGCTACGTCCTTACCATGTGCATCTGGAATTTAGTTGAAGCAAGTTGCATTGCGTACTCCTTGACCTTTGGTGAATAGATGGCGGTGGTTACAAAGGAAGCTGCGAGTGCGGTTTTGTGGCGCGGGCTGGATTAATCCAGCCCCTACAATGTGAATTCAGTTGTGTAGGAATTTGGGACGCGGACGCAGCACGCCACATCCCTACAAATGTGGTTTTGCAAGTGATTGAGTTTGAAGAACACCACTGACCAAATCACCACAATTAGAATTATTGTAGCACAAAAGTTCTTGGTTGATGGTTCGAATTTTCAAACTTTGGGATGGGATTTTGTAGGCTGATTCTCTAGCGGAGCGGACTTCATTTAGGAGAGCGGTTGAATGCGTAATCATGTCGATGTTATCGTTGTGGGGGCGGGGATTGTCGGGTTGGCTCATGCGCTGGCGGCGGCGAAACGGGGTTTCAAGGTAGCGTTATTTGAACGCACGAGTCCAGCGGTGGGGGCATCTATTCGCAATTTCGGGCAAGTGTGGCCGGTAGGTAAAACGGGAGCTTTGTTCCAACGGGCGATGAAATCCCGCGAAATCTGGCTAGAGGCCAGCCGCGAGATGGGTGTTTTCTGCCTCGAAAGTGGGTCACTGCATCTGGCATACCATGATGATGAAATGGCTGTTTTAGGCGAGTTGTACGAGTCCGTGCCAGAACTGCGCGAGTATGGGGAACTGCTTACGCCAGCGCAAGCTATTGAAAGAAGCCCTGCTGTAAAACTTGATGGACTCAAGGGCGCATTGTGGAGCTGCACCGAACTTAATGTTGATCCCCGTCAGGCGATTCGCGCCATTCCCGCTTTGCTGGAACAACGATATGGGGTTGAACTGCATTTCGGCACGTTGGTAAGCGGTATCAATATGCCGACTGTAGAGACATCGGCAGGGGTATGGCAGGCAGAGCGCGTGTATGTGTGCAGCGGTGCTGATTTCGAGACACTCTATCCACAGCATTATGCCGAAAGTGGGTTGATTCGCTGCAAGCTGCAAATGCTTCGGACGGTGCCACAGCCTGACAGTTGGAAGCTTGGTCCGAACCTATGCGCGGGTTTGTCGATTTACCAATACGGCAACACCTTCGCGCACCTGCCTTCGACGGCGGCGTTAAAGCAGCGTATCGAAACTGAAATGCCTTTTTATGTCAAATATGGTATTCACTTGCTGGTGTCGCAGACCGCATATGGTGAAATTACGATCGGTGACAGCCATGAGTACGGCATGACGTTTGACCCGTTCGACCGCGAGGACATCAACCGCGCGATTATGGATTATCTGCACAGCTTCGCACAACTACCCACGTTTGAAATCGCCGAACGCTGGCATGGTATTTACCCGCTAGTGAAAGGCAAGCGCGAGGTTGTTTTGGAGCCGGAAGCGGGTGTCACGATTGTCAATGGACTGGGAGGGTCTGGTATGACGTTATCGTTCGGCTTGGCGGAAGAAGTTTTATCGCGATAAACGAATACAGCCTTAACCAGACCTTATCCGTTTCTTCAAATCACCGGTCTACACTCCGATCATTATTTACCAGAGGCGAGGTTTGGTTCACTATGCGCCACCGTTTACGGACGAGATTCTTTGTTTTCGCGCTCATTACCCTGCTTATTGTTTGCAGCCTACCGGCAGCAGCTCAAGACGAGGCTATGCAACCCACACAAGTACGCATTATGACCTTCAACATCTGGATTGGCGGTGATGTTGTTGATTTTGGCAAGATTGTCGAAGCTATTCAGTTGGCGGATGTGGATATTGTTAACCTGCAAGAACCGAACGGCAATACTCGGCGTGTTGCAGAAGCACTTGGGTGGCAGCATGTTAGCGAACGGATGCACATTATTTCGCGCTTCCCGCTGATTGACCCGCCGGATGCAAACGGCTTATACCTGTTTGCTCAAATCGCACCCGGTCAGGTGATTGCTGTCTCGAATACCCATTTGCCATCTGACCCCTACGGCCCGTACCTCGTGCGTGAAGGGCAAGAGTTGGCGGTGGTGCTGCAAAACGAGGAAGAAACGCGTATGCCGACGCTGGAACCTTTCCTCGATAGGCTGCCAATGCTGGTTGAGGCAGGCTATCCGGTGCTGTTGACGGGCGACTTCAACACACCTTCGCATCTGGATTGGACAGAAGCAGCGGTTGAAGGTGACGCTATTCGCTACGCGGTGAAGTGGCCGGTTACGGCAGCGTTGGAAGGGGTGGGTTTCGTCGATACGTACCGTGCTGTACACCCCGACCCGACGAAGGATGTGGGCATGACGTGGACACCGGGGTATCCGGTACCGCGTTTGCGCGATAACGAAGTGGTTGACCGGATTGACCTGATTTTCGCCAGCGAGAATATTGAGGTTATTGACAGCCAAATTGTGGGCGAGGCAGGTGGGCAGGACGTTGACATTGGTGTTTCACCGTGGCCGTCTGACCATCGGGCGGTGGTATCTACAGTTATGGTAACGCCGTTAGCGCCGCCATTGTTTACCGCACTCGATCAGCAGATTGTACGGGTGGGCGAACCGATTGTGGTGCGTTATGCTGCACCGAACGGTGAATCGGAGGATCGCATAGTCATTATCTCAAAGGGCGCAACACCGGATGATGCGCTGATGTCTTTGCCACCTGCGGAAGCGGATTTCTACGGCGCAATCACGTTTGGTTCGGCAACTCTTGCCACCGGGGAGTACGAAGCGGTGGGCGTGGATGGCGATGGCAACGAATGGGCGCGTAATAACTTCTGGGTTATCGCTCAGGATGCGGCACCGCAAATCCGCAGCGAGAAAGCGACTTATACGGCGGATGAACCGATTATCGCACAGTGGGAAAACGCGCCGGATAACCGTTTTGATTGGGTGGGTATTTTTCAGGCCGGTGACAGCGACCTGTATAACTACTATGGGTTTATGTATACGGGGCAGACTTCATCTGGCAGCCTCGCTTTTGAGGATTTGAGTTTAGAAGCGGGTGATTATGAAGTGCGGCTGATGCTGGACGACAGCTATATCGTGCTGGCAAGCGCACCATTCACCATAGGCGAATAACAGCAGGATTATTGGTGTGGGCGCTTGAGCAGACGGAAAAGCGATGCGCCCACACCCAACACGCAAAAGTAGACACCGATTATCAACAGCGTTTGTGCCTCGCGCTGCAAAATCGCTGCATGATTATCAACCGCTGCGAAGTTAGAAATGAACCAAGCAGATAGGAAGCTAATGCCGCTGGCAGCCACCAATAATTTTGTAACAGGTAAGGATTGAAATCGGTTCAATATTTTGCGACTCATTTGATTGAGGTGCAAAGCGTACACAATTGAATTTAAGTTGGTGTTAAATTGTCATGAAACTTGATGGCAAAGATTAGTGACGGGGGACAAGTCTAACCGATCTATGACCGTTACTGACGAGCATATAAACGTCATGTTTTCCACACATTACAATTCGAGTGTGCTATCGCAAACATGTAGGGGGAGACGCAGCGCAGATGTTGTCTGCTTTTTCCAAATGCTTTTATAAAAAATACAGCATTAAAGCAATTCACCAATTCCTATTTCGATGTCAAGTGTCCACTGAAAAGGCTGATCAGGGCGCAAATGCATAACCCGCTGGTTTTCCCACGCAAAATCCAGCTTGTCATAAAAGCCGGTGGAAGGCTCAAGCGCGACTGTCGAGGCTGTATTAAAAGCCCCTTCATCAACCCAAATACCTAAATAGGGTACTTGTTCCACATGCCACGACAGACGAACCCACGCCCCATTATCTCCCTGCTGCAACGCTGCCCAATCGGTAAGGTGATTTTCAGGGAGATAGAATTTGCGGCAGTTTTTTAAGTTGGGCGTTCCGACCTGAGTTAATCGCTGATGTTCGCCGCGTTGTGATTGTGCTGACGGCCACGAATGTACAGTTCCGACTGCGCCCCAATCGGGCGTTTCGTGAACGTTAACGACCTGTTTGACGGTTGCTGGTAAGCGGATGTGTGTTTCCCCGGTTACTGCGAATTGTGGATGTGCTGCCCATAAAGCGATGAGCGGTTCAGTTCCTGTATTGATGACTTTAAACGTCAGGCGCAGACGATGATTGTTTGTGGCTTCAACCTGTCGAATTAAACGATAAGGGAGTACACGGCCTAACGTTGACAACCGAATGCTGCTGTTTGTGATGTCGTCAATCGCCCACGGGAGTGACCACACTTCACCATGATCGGGCAGCAGGTGACCTTTGTAGCTTCCCTCGACCGGATAGGCACATGCATTAATCGTCGGGAACATCTCATCCCAGCCGCTCATATCTTGATCCACAAAGGACGATCCATAAGCCGCCGGTTTGAATGCACGTCCGATAGGCTGTATTAGCCACTCGCGCTGTGCGTGTTTGTCGAGCAGGGAAACAATTTTCGCGCCCATTGTGGGTACAGTCACAAATCGCAGCGCATCGGTTTCGAGAGCAAGCGCGGGTTGTCCTAACCATTCGGCCGCATAGGTGTGTACCGCCTCGCTCATTCGGCTTTCTGTGCCCCGCGTTTCATCAATGCAAACATTTGCGGTTCCTGAAGCCACGCCCGATGCAGAGCTGCGCCGATATGGTCGGGCTGTTCTTCAAGCACCCGATCAAACGCCTGCTGCGCCTTTGCCTCATCGCCTAGACCCAGCAGACCGAGTGCCATCATGTAGTGGCAGTGAATCTGGTTACGCTGCTTCAAATCAGCATCAAAGATAACGAAATCAGGTAAGGAGACCGCGAAGTAATCCATTTTAGGATCATCATTTAAGTGGTCACGCCCATAGCTGACCAAGCGCTCAAAAATTGCCCGCGCACTTTCATCCGCTCCGAGGGTAATCCGCGCCAGTCCTTGATAAAAAATCATGTCCGGCGGTTGGTCGTTATAGTACATGGGGGATGAAGGGTCTACCGAACCCGAAGCGGCCTTCTCATAATATGTGTGTGCCACTTGGCTTTCACCCAGTCCGGTATAGGCTTCACCGAGGAAGTAGAAAATGTGGTTTTCACGCGTCCCTGCCAATTTACCCTCGCCCAAATTGCGGGGGTACACTTGTGCCGCATCCAGTTCACGTACCGCCTCTTTATAATTGTGTGCTTTGAGGTGGTCTTTAGCTCGCTCTAGCCGGCTGGTGACATACTGTGCGATCACCTTTCCTTCGCCGCCTTCCCACGGGTGGAATGTGCGCTGCAGGAGAATATCAAGTGCCTCATTGTGCCGACCAAGCAGGTTAAGCAGGGTTACATATTCCATCGTCAAGTCATCGCGCTTTTGCACGAGCGCGGTATAGTGTTCTAAACGGGCAAGGCGTTCAACCGGCGAGCGCTTCAAACGCTTATCGAGTTGATCCAGTTCGAACAAAATACGCGCATCGGTCGTGTCGAGGCTGAACGCTTTTTCGTACCGATCATGGGCGCGTTCGCTGGCTTGCAGCTTGTTCATGTACGCAAGGCCAAGGTTGCGTTGAAGTGTGGGATAATGTGGGTCGAGTTCCGCTGCCCGTTCCCAACACGTTATGGCTTCTGCATAACGCTGATGCGCATACCAGAAGTTGCCCAAATAATAGGGCGCGCGTGCGTCATGCGGGTTGCGTTTTACTGCTGCTTCTAGCGCAAGCACCGCCTCGATTGCATTCGGGAAGCAGTAATCAGGCGATATATGGCTTGCTTGTGCGAAGCTGGTATCCGCCCCTGCGGTGTCGCCCGCTTGAAGCTGTATCCAGCCCGCGAAATACTTGACCATCGGATCAGTTTGAGGGGCTTCATCCAGTAACTCAAGCGCTTCCTCAAATAGACCGGCATGGGCATAGTCGAGGGCAATTTCAATGTAGGCATGGACATCACCCGCCAGCATTTCGCGATAACCAGCGTCACCACCAAGCCTCTTCCTTTCGACCATCACGCCGAAATCCAGTGGATCAAGATGCAGCGCTGTATCCACAGCTCGCGCGGCTGCTTCGGTTTGCCCACAATGGCGCAGAATCGCAATCCGCAGCATATGGGCTTTCATATGGCGGGTGTTCCGCGAGAGTGACCGCTCAACCAGCTCCAATGCATCCGCATAGGCACCCTTGCGGCAATCGAGTCGGGCTAAGGCAAAGTAAGCGCTGTCTTGCCATGCGGCGTTCCATGTCGCTTTGTAAAACGCATCATAGGCTTCATCGTATCGACCTTGAAACGATAACGCTAAACCGAGGTTGAAATATGGCTCGCCATCGTAGGGGTTGGGGTTTCGCCGCGTTACACTCTTAACCGCCGTGCGAAAGTGAGCTTCTGCATCCGCGAATTTGCCACGCCGCAGCAGCAGCAAACCCAGCGCATTATTGCAGCGGCTGTCCAGCGGGTCGCGCCGCAGGGCTTCCTCGTAATACGGTTCAGGCCGGTAGGTTGCGTGGCGGTACTGCTCTAAATGTAAACCGTTTAGGAATAATGCCTCGTTCGACTCAAGCTCGGCGGGTGCTTTTGCGGGGGTTGCTGGTGCTGGAACATTGGTTTCGTGGCGCTCCAACGGCGTATACGATAAAGCGGGCTGCTCATTATCCCACACAGTGAGGGTTAGTTCAGTGTCCACCACATGATCTGGTAGGGCTACATTTGTATCCAAGACTGTTTCAGGGTCAAGTTGAACCGTCGCATTATAAACTA
>JAPUDW010000144.1 GCA_027492915.1 Bacteroidota bacterium
TGCGTTACACCAACCTTGGACGGACAGGCTTACAAATTTCGAAGATTATTTTGGGCTGCGGCAACTTTGGCGGCATCGGCAGTTCACCAGCCTTTTTCGGCAAAGGCGATACTGAAGAAGAAGCATTTGCAATTATGGATACCGCGTGGGAAATGGGTATTAACACCTTCGACACGGCAGATGCATACGGCGGTGGGCGCAGCGAAACCATCATTGGCAAGTGGTTGAAGGCCAAAGGTGCAGCGGTGCGTGACCAACTTATCTTAACCTCAAAGGTGTTTAATCCGGTCGGTGACGGGCCGAATGACAAAGGCTTATCACGTCGGCACATCTTGAGACAGTTGGAACGTAGCTTGGGGCGCTTGGGCGTTGACCACATCGACATGTACCTGATGCATGAGCCTGATCCAACAACACCGTTAGAAGAAACCGTGCGGGCGATGGATGATCTGGTGCGGCAGGGGAAGGTGCATTACATCGGCGCGTCAAACATGCCGGGTTGGTTGATGACCAAAGCGCTGTGGATTAGCGACAAATATAACCTGCACCGTTTTGAATGGGTGCAAAATTCCTACAGCCTGCTGGAACGGGGCGATGACCGAGAAGTGCTGCCCTTGTGTGCGGATCAGGGGCTTGGCTATACACCGTTTAGCCCGTTGGCCGGTGGCTGGCTGACTGGCAAATACCAATCGGCAGCCGACTTTGGCGAAGGGTCACGGATGTCGATGCGACCGGAGCCATACCAGAAGTTAGTCAACCAGAGCACCTTTGATGCCTTGGCAGCGTTCAAGGCAAAGGCCGAAGGATACGGCGTGAGCATGGGCGGTCTGGCGATAGCGTGGCTGCTCAGCAATCCGCTAATCACTGCACCGGTCATCGGGCCGAGGAAGCCAGCCCATTTCCAACCTGTGACCGAGGGCTTGAGCTTGCAGTTAACCGCCGAAGAACGGGATGAACTGACCGCCTTATTTCCGGGCTTCTAGCCACTAAAAGAAAGGACTTATTGATGAAAGTATTAATGATTAACCAGCGCGAAGTCCGTCAGTTGCTGCCGATGGACGAGTGCATGGATGTAATGGCGGATACGCTGAAAACGTTGGCCGAAGGGAATGCTATTTTACCGCTGCGTCCGGTCATGTGGCTGCCGGAAAAGGTCGGGGCGTTAGGCATGATGCCGAGCTATTTAGGCAGTATCGGCATGATGGGCTTGAAAGTCGTGAGCGTGTTTCCGGGTAACCACGGCACCGAGTATGATTCGCATATCGGCGCGGTGATGCTCTACGAAACCAAGCACGGGCAGCTTTTGGCGATTGTCGATGCCAGCGAGATTACAGCCATCCGAACAGCAGCCGTCAGCGGCGTGGCAACACAAACGTTAGCCAAGCAAAACGCCGGTGACCTGACAATATTCGGTTCCGGTATTCAAGCCAAGTCCCATCTAGCGGCGATGCTGGTAGCGCGGGACATCCGGCGGGTGCGGGTATGGAGCCGCAACGGGGAAAAGGCCAAAGCCTTTGCCGAGCGTGAGAGTAAACGGTACGACATTGTGGTTGAGGCCATTGCCGATGCCGAAGCAGCCGTTGACGGTGCGGACATCATCTGCACGACAACATCATCACCGAAGCCGGTGCTCAAAGGCGACTGGCTAAAGGCTGGGGTGCATATCAACGCCGTGGGGTCAAGCGTGGCGTTTACACGGGAGCTGGATACGGCGGCGATGGTCAAAGCCAAGCTGTTCGTAGATCGGCGCGAATCAACCTTGAACGAGGCCGGTGATTTCCTATTCCCGAAGAAAGAAGGCGCGATTAACGATGACCACATCAAAGGCGAAATCGGTGAGGTGCTGCTGGGTCGGGTGAAAGGCCGTGAGTTGGATAGCGAAATCACCGTGTTCAAGTCGTTGGGCTTGGCAGTCGAAGACGTGGCATCAGCACATCACATTTACACCAAAGCCTTAGCCCAAAATATGGGTATAGGCGTTGAGTTGGGAGGCAGCCGAGATGACGACTAATCCAGTATCGTTAGCTGATATTCAAGCGGCGCGGGAACGCATTGCAGGGTCGGTGATTCGTACACCGCTGATTAAGCTCAACGTCGATAATATACCGGCGGAAATTTACCTGAAGCTGGAAAATTTACAGCCCATCGGGTCATTCAAGCTGCGCGGTGCGGCGAATGCCATCGGCTTGGCGACACCGGAACAGTTGGCGAAGGGTGTGTATACCTGTAGTGCTGGCAATATGGCGCAGGGCGTGGCGTGGAATGCACGGCGGCTGGGTATTCCGTCAACAGCGGTGGTACCTGACCATGCACCAGAAACCAAGTTAACAGCTATCAAACGGTTGGGCGGCGAAATCATCAAAGTGCCGTTCGACGAGTGGTGGAACGTCATGGTGACACATCAATACGCGGGGTTGGATGGCCTGTTTGTGCATCCAGTGAGTGATCCGGCGGTGATGGCGGGGAACGGAACCATCGGCTTAGAAATCCTTGAAGACCTGCCGGATGTGGATGCGATTATCGTGCCATACGGCGGTGGCGGGTTAAGCTGCGGCGTGGCAACAGCCGTCAAAGCCTTGAAGCCGAATACCAAAATATATGCGGGTGAAGTCGAAACATCAGCGGCGTTTGCGGGGGCGTTGGCAGCCGGTGAAAAAGTGGCGATCAACTATCAAGCCAGTTTCGTGGACGGCATTGGCAGCGGCAGCGTACTGGACGATATGTGGCCGTTAGCCAAGATGCTGCTGGACGGGTCGTTGGTGATGTCGTTGGCAGAAGTAGCGGAAGCGGTGCGGTTGTTAGCCGAACGGAACCGTGTGATTGCCGAGGGTGCGGGTGCAACCGGCGTAGCAGCAGCCTTGGCGGGGAAAGCCGGTGGCGGTAAAGTCGTGTGCATCGTCAGCGGCGGCAACATCGACTTTGAAAAGCTGACCAAGATTTTTAAGCACGAGATTTAAATTAGGTAGCTTCCTGAAAATCCTAAACCACAGATCTATTGTAGGGAATGGCCGTAGGTAGACCATTCCAAATGGGTTGATTCAAACTTTAGCGGTTTGCCTGTTTTACAGGTAATAACAGGCAAAAAACGAGGTTTTTAAGGCTCAGGAGGGTTTGTTCTCAAAAGCACATTTGAAAACAAACCCAATTCTAACCGCAAGGTTTGTGTCACCCACCACACGCCATATTGCTGTGCTTGAAGCTGGCGAGTAATCGCTAGTCAGGCTTCTTCATTTCGGAAAGCCGTTCGATTTCGCTGCTTAGGCTGGCGCGTTCTTCTTCGCTGAGCGGGAGTTCGTGCAGCTTTTGCAGGCTTGCGCTGGCGGTTGCTGTTTCTTCCACGTCTAGCGCAATATCCGCACGCAGCAGAAGCGCACGCGCGATGTGGATTTTTGCCTCGTCTGGGTAGCGTTCCAGCGCGACATCCAAAATTTTTGCCGCGCCAGACAAATCAAGTTTGGACTCACGGAAGCGCGTAGCCCGTGAAATCGCAAATTCTATTGGGCTTTGGTCTCCCCTTTGCTCGGATTTGACGACCATTTCTTCGTCCTCATCCCCAAATTTGATGAATGATACCGAATTGCCTGAAGGGTCGGTCACAGTGAAGCGTGTTTGTCCCGGTCGAATGCGTGTAATGCGTGGCACACCTTTATTCGGAACACGTCCCAATGTCCCCTTCAAGGCTTTGGAAAAATTCTGGTGTACAACCTCGACATCCGTCACAATCACCAGACAGTTACAGGGGTTTTCTTCGGGTTTTAGCCCATTTTGCTGGATAAAATGCAAGCCGTATTCGCCGCGACTCATCACCCCATAACCATAGGGACTTTTCTGATAATAAGTTTTTTTGTAACCGAGCGCTTCCCAGAAATCGAGCGTTTCATCCAGCGCAACAGCGAACAATACGGGTACAGTCATCCATTCTTTTTGATTCATTTTGCCCTCCATTTGACACCTAGCCTTATTCTAAAGGGTTGGTGTATTGATGGAGACTTCGACCATAATCTTGACTGTAAATCCCGCCAAACGCTTTGGCATAAAACGATCAAGCGTAGCGGACTTCGCTTATAAACCCTCATGTAAGCATCAGACATCCCAAAGCGATTAGGCCGTAGAACAGTGCGCTGTAGAGAGACGGCTGGACATGAATACGGATCGGGTATCGAACCATCACCACGAGGAAGATGGTCACAAGCAGCCTATCGGCGCAGGTTCGGTTTACTGATTGGTATTACCCACCGCAGGGGTACCATGTCGCATTTCGGTCACTGGACACTACAATCGCAATATTTTGGTTACCTAAATAGCGTTCAACCAGCATAGGCGTTTCGCAGTCGGTACGCTGTTCTACAAAGCGCTGTGTGTACCAACCAGAACCATGATATAAAACGCAAGTTGCATCGCTACCATCTAACGGACAAAAGCTGAGTGATATAGGTGACCAACGAGCCCGCAAAACGAGAAGGTCAACCACCTGCCACCCCGATAGTATTACGCATAACAAAACCAAGGCTGTTAGACTCTGACTGAACTTACGCCGATAAATCCGCACGGATGCGATCAGACAACCCAAAGCAATTACGCCGTAGAACAATGCGCTGTAGATAGACTGTGCGACATGAATACGAATCGGGTATCGAACCATCACCACGAGGAAGATGGTCACGAGCAGCCAGAAATACCAATATGGGCGCAGGTTCGGTTTAGGATTTTGGGTTTCTGCGGGGGGATTCATCACAACCATAACAGTTATCCTCCGATTGGATGCGGTTGGAATGTAACTGATATGGCCTAAAGTTGGGCAGCAAATTCGTAAGTCGAAGGTCAATCGTGGTGCGAACGAAGGCTGGCGATCTTCTCACCAATATGCTTTTCGTCTTACCACTTAAAACTATTTCCTACGTTTAATTTCCGTTTGTGCCACAAACCCTTTCCTAACTATCCCCCAACCCGCTTAACATTCCGGCTCCCTCAAAATGGTTAGCGCCATCCTCGCTTAAAAGTTACCAAATGGTCTTCCAAATGGTCACCCTAAACAATTCCATATCGGCTATGCTGTTCAAAGGGCTGGCTGTATGTAGGCCGTAGGTGGCGTAGACAAACCTGCTCTCCAACCCGCCGCATCTTAACAACTTATTTCGCGCCGCATTTGCTGCCGCTTGTCGTGCCGCTTGTTCCGCATGTTGTGCATTGGACTGTCAACTGAAAACTACTGGCTGATAACTTCACTACCGACAATTCTGACAACGACGACTTCGCCGACATACGAGGGAAAACCGAGGTTCACAGCACCGACATTTCCGACATAAAATAGAGGATTCTCAACAGCAACATTTTCAATATTTTCAATATTTACAACGTTTGGCGCTCAAATGAAATGGCGGTATAGCGCCGCCGCCGCCGCCATAAAAATTGGCTCTCTCTTTTATCTTGGCGAACTTGGCGATTCGTATTCCGTCTTTGCCATAAAGCTGTCGACTTGCCACCTACCCACCGAAGCTCTTGGGTGAAAGGGTCAGGCCGCCGTCAATCGTAATCACCTGCCCAGTGAGGAAGCTGCTAGCGGGGCTGGCAAGGTAAAGCATCATACCCTGCAACTCCTCCACACTGGCGATGCGTCCGGCGGGAGTGCTGTCAACAATCGCAGCGTTCGTTTCTTCATCGCCCCAAATCGCTTGGCTGAACTTGGTTTTGATGAAGCCGGGGGCAAGCGCGTTCACTTGAATATTGTGCTCGGCCAGTTCAACCGCCAGCACCTTGGTCATCATCACCACAGCCGCCTTGGAGATGCCGTACAGCCCCACCCCCGGATTCGGTGTCAGGCCAGCAATCGAGGCGATGTTGATGACCTTGCCACCACCGCGACTGATCATCGAAGGTGCGGCAGCCTGAATGAGGCGGAAAGTGCCGCGCAAATTAACATCCAGCGTCTTATCCCACACGCTCTCATCGGCGGTGAGTAAGGGGCCGAAGTGCGGGTTGGTTCCGGCGTTATTAACGACAATATCCACACCGCCATAGGCTGCTATCACCTGATCAACCAGCGAGGCAACCGCCGCTTGATCCCCCATATGCGCGGCAACCGGCAGCGCCTCCCCGCCCTGCTGACGGATAGCCTCCGCCACAGCCGTTACGCCGTCCAGCTTGCGGCTGACGAGCACGACTTTCGCGCCGGCTTGAGCGTAAGTGTGGGCAATGGATTCGCCGATACCGCGTGAGGCACCGGTAATGATGGCGACTTTACCTGCCAGCGAAAAATCAGGCATGAGCAATTCCTTGACAGATGAATATTTTAGGGTTAAACATTTGAAGCATAATATACCACAAAAGTGAGAAGCCTCATGTGGATTGTATGCATTGGCGGCGGGCCTGCGGGATTGTACTTCGCACTCCTGATGAAGAAAGAACATCCTGAGTACCGCGTCACCGTTGTGGAGCGCAACCGCCCAAACGACACGTTCGGCTGGGGTGTGGTATTCAGCGACCAAACACTCGGCAATTTGAAAATAGCTGACCCCAAAAGCCACGATGAAATTCTCGCCAGTTTCAACCACTGGGACAACATCGATATTCACTTTAAAGGACGTACCATCACCTCCGGCGGGCATGGTTTCATCGGCATCGGGCGGATGCGGATGCTCAATATCCTGCAAGAACGCTGTGCCGAGTTGGGTGTGGAGCTGTGCTACGAAACCGACGTGACGGACGAAAGAGTGTATGCCGATGCTGACCTGATTATCGCCAGCGATGGGGCGAACAGCGCGATACGACGCAAGTATGCCGAACACTACCAGCCCACGCTGGACACGCGGCGTTGTAAGTTCGTGTGGTTGGGAACGCACCAGAAGTTTGATGCCTTCACCTTTGCCTTCGAGGAAACCGAGTGGGGTTGGTTCCAAGCACACGCTTACCAATTCGACGGTGAAACCAGCACCTTCATTGTCGAAACACCGGAAGAAAATTGGCTTGCAGCCGGCTTGGACAAGCTGAACGCCGACGAAACGGTGGCCTTCTGCGAAAAGCTGTTCGCCAAATACCTCGGCGGTCACAGCCTGATGACCAACGCCAAGCACCTGAAATCACCGTGGATTAACTTCAACCGCATCACCAACGAACACTGGACATATAAGAATATGGTGCTGATGGGCGATGCTGCCCATACGGCACACTTTTCAATTGGCTCCGGCACGAAGTTAGCACTGGAAGATGCGATTTCGCTGGCGCGAACGATGCGGCAGCACGAGGACGTAGCCGGTGCGCTGGCGGCATACGAAGCCGAGCGGCGGGTTGAGGTGCTCAAAATCCAGAATGCGGCGCGGAACAGCACCGATTGGTTCGAGAATGTTGACCGCTACACCGGACTGGAAGCCGAGCAGTTTGCCTACAGCTTATTGACCCGCAGCCAGCGCATTTCACACGAAAATTTGCGCCTGCGCGATAAAGATTACGTAGCAGGTATGGAACGCTGGATGGCGGAGAAAAGTGGTTTAACCGCGAAGGCCATCCCGCCGATGTTCACACCGTTCAAGCTGCGGAGTGTGACGGTGGCGAACCGTGTGGTCGTGTCGCCGATGGCGATGTACTCCTGCGTAGACGGCAAACCGGATGATTTTTACCTCGTGCATCTGGGCGCTAGGGCGCACGGTGGCGCAGGTTTGGTCTTCACTGAGATGACGTGTGTTTCAGAAGATGCGCGGATTTCCCCCGGCTGCGCGGGGATGTACACGCTTGAGCACAAAGCCGCGTGGAAACGCATCGTTGATTATGTACATACCCGCACCAACGCCAAGATCGCGATGCAGTTGGGACACGCGGGACCAAAAGGTTCGACGCAAGTCGGTTGGGAAGATGACGGCGAACCGCTGCCGGACGGTAATTGGCCGCTGATTGCCCCATCTGCCCAACCCTACACTGAACGGCACCAGCTACCGCGTGAGATGACACGCGCTGATATGGAGCGGGTGAAAGCCGACTTTGTGCGGGCGGCAGAATGGGCAGCAGAATGCGACTTTGACTGGCTGGAACTGCACTGCGCCCACGGCTATTTGCTATCGGCGTTCATCAGCCCCCTTACCAACCAGCGCACCGATGACTATGGCGGTTCCCTCGAAAACCGCTGCCGTTATCCGCTCGAAGTTTTTAGCGCGATACGGGCAGTTTGGCCGGACGACAAGCCGATGTCGGTACGTATTTCGGCACACGATTGGGCAGCAGGCGGCAATACAGCCGATGACGCGGTAGCCATCGGACGGTTGTTCAAAGCGGCAGGTGTTGACCTGATGGATGTGTCGTCAGGACAAACCACCGCCAAAGCGCGACCGATTTACGGACGTATGTACCAAACCCCATTTGCTGACCGCATCCGTAATGAAATTGGTATCGCCACAATGGCAGTCGGCGCGATTTTTGAACCCGACCATGTGAACAGCATCATCGCCGCAGGGCGGGCTGACCTATGTGCGCTGGCGCGACCGCATCTCGCTGACCCCTACTGGACACTGCACGCCGCCGCACAGCTTGGTTATACCGAAATGACTTGGCCGAACCCCTATTTACCGGGCAAACTGCAATACGAGCGTAATCTGGCGAAGGCAGCAGCGATGCAAGCCGCACCACCGAGTTCGCCGGAAGAACAACAATGACACGTAACCCTCAGCCTCAGGGTCATGCAAAGGAGACCGTTTTGCCAATCGAAAATACAAGCAATGTGATCGACCGTGAAACCGTTGGGACGGAACATGACCACACATCGCTGCGGTTATGGCTGCGGCTGCTGACCTGCACAACGATGATTGAAAACTGCGTCAAAAAAGGACTGCGCAACGACTTTGATACCACCCTGCCGCGATTCGACCTGATGGCACAGCTTGATCGCAATCCAAACGGGCTGAAGATGGGCGAGCTTTCGCAGCGGATGATGGTCTCCGGCGGCAACATCACCGGCATTACGGATCAACTGGAAAAAGAAGGTTTGGTCGAGCGGGTGACACCGGAAGGCGACCGGCGGGTGTGGCGCGTCAAATTAACGTCCAAAGGCAAAACCGCCTTTCAGACGATGGCAACCACCCACGAAGATTGGATTGTGGAGTGGATGAGTGGGCTTAACGCGGACGAACAGCATTTGCTGCACACCCTATTGGGCAAGCTAAAACAGGGTGTCCAGCAGAACGGGTGCGAGGCCTAACGATGAAACGCTCATTTGCTGATTATCAGCCGCAGCACTTCCGCTGGCATGTAGCGGATAAAGTAGCCACGATAACACTTGACCGACCGGAGAAGAAAAATCCACTGACATTCGAATCCTACGCGGAACTGCGCGACCTTTTCCGTGATTTGACGTATGCCGATGATGTCAAAGTGGTGGTGCTGACGGGTGCAGGCGGTAACTTCTGTTCGGGCGGCGATGTGCATGAGATCATCGGGCCGCTGACCGAGATGGCAATGCCCGAACTGCTGGATTTTACGCGGATGACAGGCGATCTGGTAAAGGCGATACGCGCCTGCCCGCAGCCCATCATCAGCGCGGTCGATGGCATCTGCGTGGGCGCAGGGGCAATACTCGCGATGGCCTCCGACCTGCGTTACGGCACACCGGCTTGCAAAACAGCATTCCTGTTTACGCGGGTGGGGTTAGCCGGATGTGATATGGGTGCGTGTTCGATTTTGCCGCGCATCATCGGGCAAGGACGCGCCTCCGAACTGCTTTACACCGGACGGACGATGAGCGCCGAAGAAGGCGAACGCTGGGGATTTTATAACGCCCTGTATTCAAGCGAAGATGTGCTGGCAAAAGCACAACAAATGGCAAGCCAACTCGCGCACGGCCCGACCTTCGCCCACGCCATGACCAAGAAGATGCTGCATCAGGAATGGTCGATGAGCATAGACGAGGCGATTGAGGCGGAAGCGGAAGCCCAAGCTATTTGTATGCAGACCAAGGATTTCCGGCGGGCATATGAAGCGTTCGTGGCGAAGGAAAAGCCGGTGTTCGAGGGCGATTAAAAAATACCAATGCGATTTAACCGCCAAGTCGCCAAGAGCGCCAAGACCAAGGCAGAGATTTAATTACAGAGACGCAAAGCAGATATGAATACAGACCTACCATTTTTTGAAGATGTACATCGGCAGCTTGCCAGCGACTTACAAGCGTGGTGCGCGGCGAACCTGCCGGAAAGCGAACCGGATGATGTGGATGAAGCCTGCCGCGATCTGGTTGGCGTGCTGGGCAAAGCGGGTTGGCTGCGTTATGCCGTGCCATCGGAAGGCGGCGGTGCGCTCGATAAGCTCGACTCACGGGCGCTGTGCCTGATCCGCGAGACGCTGGCTTATCACGCGGGATTAGCCGACTTCGCGTTTGCGATGCAAGGGTTGGGCAGCGGCGCAATCACACTCTATGGCACTGAAGCGTTGAAGCAGCGTTATTTGCCTAAGGTGGCGGCGGGTGAATGGATCGCGGCCTTTGCCCTATCCGAGCCGGAAGCCGGTTCGGACGTGGCAGCAATGACTACCAGCGCCACATTGGATGGTGATGATTACGTGCTGAACGGCACCAAGACATGGATTTCGAACGGCGGCATCGCGGATTTTTACACGGTGTTTGCCCGTAGCGAACCGATTAGCGGAGCCAAAGGAATCTCAGCGTTTATTGTGCCAGCCAACACGGCAGGGCTAACGATAGCCGAACGGATTGAGGTGATTGCACCCCATCCGCTGGCAACGCTGCGCTTCGAGAACTGTCGTATTCCGGCGAGTAATCGCTTAGGGGCAGCGGGCGAAGGCTTCAAGGTGGCGATGCAAACGTTGGATATTTTCCGCGCATCGGTGGCAGCAGCCGCGTTGGGCTTTGCACGGCGCGCACTGGCAGAAGCCCTAAGCCGCGCGAAACATCGCCAGCTATTCGGGCAGCCGTTAGCCGATTTCCAAATGACACAGTCCAAGTTAGCCGATATGGTAACGGCGATTGAAGGGGCGGCACTCCTCACCTATCAAGCAGCGTGGCTGCGGGATGTGAAGGGCGCAATCACCACGCGCGAGGCGGCGATGGCAAAAATGAGCGCTACCGAGTCGGCGCAGCAGGTGATTGACGCGGCTGTACAAATTTTTGGCGGGTTGGGCGTCAAGCGCGGCGAGGTCGTCGAGCGGCTTTACCGCGAAATCCGTTCGCTGCGCATTTATGAAGGCGCAACAGAAGTTCAAAAGCTGATTATCGCACGGTCGTTGTTAAAGGAGCCGAACCGATGAGTTACACTGCCCATGTGGATACGTTCGCACGGGATAACCTACCACCGCGCGAACTGTGGCCTGACCTCGTCTTTGATATACCGGAAGTCCAGTACCCTGACCGGATTAACTGCACGGTTGAACTGCTGGATAAGCATGTGGCAAACGGCTGGGGCGACCGCCCTGTAATTTACGGCGCGAACGGGACAATCACCTATGCTCAGATGCTCGAACAGGTCAACCGCATTGCCCATGTGCTGACCAACGACATGGGTTTGGTGCCGGGGAACCGTGTGCTGCTGCGCGGCGCGAACAGCCCGATGATGGCGATTTGCTGGTATGCTGTCGCCAAGGCGGGGATGATCGTGGTGGCGACGATGGCGATGCTGCGCGAAAAAGAGCTGGTGGATGTCATCGAAAAGGGACAGGTCAACGCCGCGATTTGTGATAAGGCGCTGGAAGTCGATTTATTGGCGGCACAAAAACGCTGCCCTACCCTCAAACAAATCGTGTACTTCAATGACCCATCGGCAGAAGGGTTAGAAGCGAAAATGGCGAAGCAGCCCGCCGACTTCACCGCAGTAGATACGGCGGCGGATGATACGGTACTGATCGCATTCACCTCCGGCACCACGGGCAAGCCCAAGGGGACGATGCACTTCCACCGTGATGTGCTGGCGATTTGCGACTGCTTCCCGAAGTCGGTGGTGCATATTACGCGGGAGGATATTTGCATCGGCACACCACCTTTGGCTTTCACCTTCGGGCTGGGCGGTATCCTGCTGTTCCCGATGCGGGTGGGCGGCGCAACCGTGCTGCTGGAAAAACTCTCGCCGGATATTATGTTGAAGGCCATTCAAGATTTTAAGATCACGATGACGTGGTCGTCCCCCGTTTTCTACCGCCAAATGTCCGGTCTCGCTAAAAATTATGATCTTTCATCGCTCATCAAATGTATCTCGGCGGGAGAGGCGCTGCCGGTTTCGACGAGAACGATGTGGCGCGAGGCCAGCGGAATCGAGATGATTGACGGCATCGGCGCGACCGAAATGCTGCACATTTTTATTGCAGCGGATGAAAAACATGTCCGACCGGGGGCAACCGGCATCCCCATCCCCGGCTATCAAGCGTGTATTCTTGACGCAGAGGGGAACCAACTGCCGCGCGGGAATATCGGGCGGTTGGCAGTTAAGGGGCCGACGGGATGCCGTTATCTAGCAGATGACCGGCAGAAAAACTACGTCCTGAACGGCTGGAACATTACCGGTGATGCCTATCTGCTGGATGAGGACGGCTACTTCTGGTTCCATGCCCGCACCGACGATATTATCCTGACAGCGGGATATAACGTGGCGGGGCCGGAAGTTGAGGAAGCGCTGCTCAAGCATGAAGCAGTGGCGGAATGTGCGGTCGTCGGCGCACCGGATGAGGAACGTGGACAGATTATCAAGGCGTTCGTGGTGCTGAAGGCAGGACAAACGGGCGATGAGGCATTGGTCAAGACGCTGCAAGATTTTGTCAAGCAAAACATCGCGCCCTATAAGTACCCCCGCGCTATCGAATTTTTGGACTCGCTACCGCGTACCAATACCGGTAAACTGCAACGCTTCGCCCTACGGCAAACAGGAATGAGAATGCCATGACGGTTACTTCGACGAATGCAACAATCACGCGCAAAACGCTGGCGGCAATGGATGCCAACGATCCGTTAGCAGCGTTTAAAGAGCGCTTTTATATACCGGAGGGGGTGCTGTACTTTGACGGCAATTCACTTGGTGCGGTGCCGAAAACGGTTGAAGGCCGCCTACGTGAAGCGATCACCCAAGAATGGGGCATAGGGCTGGTGCGTAGTTGGAACACGGCTGGTTGGTACGAAATGCCGCGGCGACTGGGTAACAAAATTGGGCGGTTGATTGGCGCGAACCCCAGTGAAGTGGTGGTGGCTGATTCGACTTCGGTCAATCTCTTCAAGGTGCTGGCGGCGGGGGTGAAGATGAACCCCAACCGGCGCGTCATTCTGTCTGAGCCGGATAACTTCCCGACTGACCTGTATATGGCGCAAGGGTTAATCGAGCTACTAGGCAGTGACCACGAGTTGGTGTTGAAACCAGCAAACGAGATCATGAATGCGATTGATGAGAACACGGCGCTGGTGATGCTCACACACGTCAATTACCGGACGGGTGCGATGCATGATATGCAGGCGATTACCGCACATGCCCATGCAAAAGGGGCGCTGGTGATATGGGATTTGGCCCACTCGGCAGGCGCGATGGCGGTGGATTTGACAGGCGCAAACGCCGACTTCGCGATTGGATGCGGCTACAAATATTTGAATGGCGGGCCGGGCGCACCCGCGTTTGTGTATGTAGCCGAACGACACCAAGCAGGCTTTAGCCAACCGCTAGCAGGATGGATGGGGCATAATAAACCGTTCGCGTTTGAATGGAAGTACGAACCAGCCGAAGGTATCGCGCGATATTTAGCCGGAACGCAGCCGGTACTCAGCATGACGGCGCTCGAATGCGGCGTGGATGTAATGCTCGAAGCCGATATGGTGCAAATTCGTGAGAAGTCGCTGGCGATGGCTGACCTGTTCATTCAACTGGTCGAGCAACGCTGTGAGGATTACGGGCTGGAACTGGTTACACCGCGTAATGGCGCTGTTCGTGGCAGCCAAGTGTCCTACGTTCACTCACAGGGCTTCCCAATTATGCAGGCATTGATTGCAGCAGGCGTGATCGGTGATTATCGTGAACCGAATATCCTGCGCTTCGGCTTTACACCGCTGTATGTGAGTTATACCGATATATGGGATACAGTGGAAATTCTAGCGACGATATTACACGAAAAGACATGGGAACGAGCGGAGTTCCAACGGCGCGGGAATGTGACGTGAGTAGTTGTTAGTTGTCAGTCAACAGTTTACAGTCCATATCCAACAAACTGTAAAGTTTGTGATGCTATATTCATAATTAGGGTCTAACTCGTATCTCAAAATGGGATAAAGATTAAACGATGCAGATATTACAACCGCCTTCATGGGCGAGACCGCGCGGCTATTCCAACGGGGTGGCAACCAGCGGACAATTGATATTTATCAGTGGGCAGATTGGCTGGGACGAACAATGTCAATTCCAGACGAACGATTTTGTGGGTCAAGCCAGACAAGCGCTCGAAAATATAATCGCGATTCTGGCAGAGGCAGATGGTAAGCCAGAACACATCACCCGATTAACATGGTATGTGGTCGATAAGCGTGAATATCTTGATAACGGTAGAGCATTGGGCGAAGTATACCGTGAAGTCATCGGTAAGCATTATCCAGCGATGACAGCAGTACAGGTCACAGCACTCATGGAAGACGCGGCGCGGGTGGAAATCGAGGCAACAGCGGTTATTCCACAGCCGTGAGATGAAGGCAAGAAATTAAAAAGGGCGTGTGATGATAGACACCACACGCCCTTTTGATTCTCAAGTTGTCCTACTTAGGGAAGCCATCACGAAGATCGCGAACGGCATTGTGCGTCCGTAAAATATCCTGATATTGGTTTTGTACCACGCTGTGAACATGTTCCGGCAAGCCTTTATCAAGCTGTTCTTCATAAGCAGCTTTGGCTGCATCTTCACCGCGTTCAAGTTCTTCCAGCAGCACTTTGTCATCGTTACTGGTGCCCGTTAGTGCGTTACGCAGATCAACCCATGCCTGATGCAGGGCTTCACCTACACTGGTTCCCAACTGAGGTTCTGCGCCATAACCGGCAGCGATGTTGCTGAGTTCAACAACAAACTGTTCGCGCTGGTGGCTGTAGGTTTCAAACTGGCTGCGTAACCAATCATTTTTGGTATGCTCGGCAGCCTGCCGAAAGCTCTCTTCACCTTCATGGCAGATGCGGATTAAGAGCTGGAGCGAGTCGAACAGATTGCCATATGACCAGATTGCTCCGGTGCGGCCTTCGACCTGTTCCGACAGTTCTGCATTGGCTAGTGGTAAACCGCCCAAAGCAGGATTCATTAGTGGATTGAGAAAGCTGTTCATATGTGCCTCCTGAGTACTACTAGCGATCAAATGACTGTGACGCATATGAGCGCCGTTCATGTGTATAAGCGTAAAGCATGAGTACATTGACCAACATGACCATGTTAGGGGGTTTTGAGATAGGAGAAGTGGGCAGTGAAAGGTGACTGAATTTACCCAAGATTTATAAACGTTTTTGCAAGAAAACAACGAAATAATATTACATTAATAGAAATTAGAGCTTCGGTTTCCAAAGAGAGAACAAAATGGATTACACAAAAGTTATTATTGAAACCGTGAAAATATTTCTTACCGGCATAGGGCTATTTTTCGGACTATGGGTCATTCTAATTTTCAGTCCGCTCACTTGGAAAGGACAGAATAAACCCAAGCAAATGTTTGCAGTATGGGTTTTATTCGCAGGAATTCGAGGTATTCTTTTCCTGACCAATCAAGAACCTATTAACCTCATCCTACCTGAACCTCTGAACATGCAACTATTCATTGGCGTTGGTTCCATTTTGCTGCTCATCACGATTTTGTACGGTCGCATCATCAATAAACGCTTTCAACAGAAGGCGAATTCGCTGCACCAAATTGAAGACTTCTTATTCCTTTCGGCAAGTGACTTTGAAGTAATGATTGTCGAACTCTATAACCGCGCGGGACATAAGGCTAAACGTACAGGTGCGACCGGTGACCACGGCGTTGATATTGTGGTCGAGGCTAAGAATGGCGAAAAATGGGTTGTGCAGTGCAAACGGTGGCGCGGTTCGGTCGGTGAACCTATTATTCGCGATTTTTATGGGGTCGTCCAACATGAGAAAGCTGACAAAGGCATTGTCATCACAACAGGACGTTTTACCGCTCCGGCACAGCACTGGGCGAAAGGCAAGCCTATTTCCTTATATGATGGTCATATGTTAGTCGAGATATGGGCGCGATCTAAGCGGCAAGCGGCGCAAATCCCATCAACAGTGGGCTAAAAGCAGATTGCCAATGACCGCTAATTTAAGCGATGTGATTTTGCCACGCCGTTAAACCCAGCAGCAGCCAACCAAGGATAAAGGCTACACCACCAATAGGAGCAACTGCACCCATAATAGGCAGATTAAAAATCGCCAAAATATAGAGACTGCCAGAAAAGATAGTGATGCCTATTGCAAAAAATATACCTGATGCGCGAGCTAAGTTACCGGGCCAACGACGAATAGCAGACGCGACAAACAGCAAGGCAAGGGTGTGGATTAAGTGATATTGAACGGCTGTTTGATAGGTAGCTTCTCGCCCATTGGCTGTTAAGATAGCACCTAGCGCATGTGCGCCAAAGGCACCCATACCCACACCAATCATGCCAAAAAATGCCGCGAGAATAACTAATCTACGACTCATAATCATTTTTCCCTTTTAAAAACCCGCAGAAAAGGTTATAGCATTCTAACTTTATTATTTTCTTATTAACAGGATTACTATTGCGCAAAATAAAATCTGAAAACAGGCCTCTTAGGGTAAATAAATGCGAATAGCAAGCTTACGGCGCTTAGCAACAAAGCAAAGTTTGCTTTGACTATGCCATAATCATTAATTTAATCAATTTAAAGAAAACACGTACTTAACTATAATCATATATCAAATTAATTATAGAACAAAAATTATGTCATATTTTACACAAAATACAATTTACTAAGTTTTGTAACAGCCAAAATTTTTCCTAGCCATAGAATTTCCATATAACCACTAATACCTATTATTAAATGCCCATATAGCTATCTCTAAATACTAGCATTATCTATAAACCGTATGGCTTAACAAACACTTCAGTATGTAAAAGACCTCAAGACAATAATCGATTCTAATTAATGAATTCAGTGAAATAAATACTATCTTAACTTTCAACGAGGAAAGGTGGATATATAATTAATTTATCGTTGACAAAATTCAGTAAATCAATTTTTCAAAAGATCGTATATGAAGTTGAAGTTTACCCCCAGACTGTATATCAGTTTTACAATCGTAGCCAGCTTAATTGTAACATTAACATTTGCCACATCCCTGCACATTGTAGCAGCACAATCGACAGGGTTTGTACAAACATGCGGTTCATTATTCTGCATTGATGGGCAAGTATTCAACGTGGCGGGTACCAATAATCATTATCTGGGTTGGGGAACCCAATATGAAGTTGACCAAGTTTTGACCGATGCCAAAGCTATGAATGTGAATGTGGTTCGCAGCATTCTACACTCGGTACGTGGATCTTTGGATAGCAACATCGTAAATCAGGGAACTGTACCGCTCAAGTGGAATTGGGCCAGCACCGCCGACTCTAGCAATATGGGCATGAAGGGTGTCTATATTATGTACTGGGATACGAGCACCCAAAAGATGGCGTGGAATGACAGCACGACAGATGGTTTAGGGCGTTGGGATTATGTGATTTGGAAAGCGAAACAACTCGACATTAAGCTGAATATCTCCCTGCTAGATTTCTGGCAGTGGGCGGGCGGTGTGCAGCAGATTAATGCCAACTTCAAAGGTGGCAATTATGATGTTGGCAATGCGTCAGACCGCTACCGCTTCTTCTTTGAGGATACGCGTACCAAGCAGTTCTACAAAGAATGGGTGGAGCATGTCCTAAACC
>JAPUDW010000145.1:0-10408 GCA_027492915.1 Bacteroidota bacterium
GTAAAATTGTTCAGCATCCGGTCGCAGCACGAAATCCGGCAGCGCAACCCCGCAGGCATTCGTCAGGTAACCCAAACCTTCACCCACTTCGTTGCCGTCAGCGTCGTAAGCAATCGCATCCAGTTGGACGCCGGTAAATGCACCGGACGCGCTGTTGGTCAGTACCCCTTCAGCAATCATTGACTGCTGCCCGTAGGCGTCGGGTTCCGTCACCAATGTCGGCTCGCCAGCCGCCAGCCCGTTATCCTGTGCCACCAACACCGCCGGAGCAAAACACAACGTACAAACCAGCAAAATCCACAATCGGCGCATCATTTGCTTCCTTCTATTCACGGTTCTTACAACGGCATTGTAAACGACTGGCCGCATTTGTCGAAGCGTCGGTAGCAGCCCGTTAATTGAACTATCACCAAAACCCTTAGCCAAAAGACAGCCTTATCCGATAAATTTATGATTCGTCTGGTAATGGTCATTAGGTAAATGATGAATTTCAAGGTCTGTAAATTTTAAGTACACATTGTAGGGACGTAGCACGCTACGTCCGCATCCCAAATTCACAGCCACCACCATTTGTCTAATGTTATTTATGTATCCGCCGAGCATGGAATGTGGTAGCATATTGAGATAAATATCATGCTCGATAGTTAGTGATTCTATAGGGATTTGATATGGATTATGGAACCCGTCGCAATTCATCCCGCCGTGCGCGTGAACGCCAGATGGCACGTCAGCACCGCACCGCTTCTACCGCACCGCTAAAAGATGCCATCCGCGGGCAGCTCTCTGGCATGGCGATGCCCAACATTGAATCCGGTGGATTGATGCGCGTCCGCATGGTCTTGCAGGACATCATCTGGTATGTCACCCACACCCGCCAGATTATGCTGGGTATCGTTGGGTTGGTCGTGTTGGTGTTTCTGCTGTTCGTCGGCAGCCACATTTTTTCGGGTCGCATTTTCCCGAACGTCTACGCCATGAATGTGCCGCTCGGTGATCTGACAGTCGATGAGGCGGTCGCCGCCCTGCAAAATACGTGGAATACCACTTACCAGATTCGGCTGGTGGATGGTGAGCGTGTGTGGACAGTCAAACCCGCCGACATTGGCCTGCAACTCGACGCACTTAAAACCGCCGAAGCCGCGAAAGGTGCCGGACTCAGCGGCCTACCAATGGGACTCGGCATCAAACCGTTTGTCTCGGTGGATTACAACACCGCCAATAACTACCTGCTGAACCTGACGACCGCGACCGACATCGCCCCCTATAACGCCGGTTACGAGTGGAACAACGACCAACTCGTCGGTGTGAAAGGCAAAGATGGGCGGATGCTCGACACCTCATTGACGATGGATGTCCTACAAAACGATACCGTCGATGTGGTCGAGTTCGCGCGGTTGGATTTGGAAATGACCGTCATCCCGCCGGACATCACCGACCCCGCGCCCAACCTCGAAGCTGCACGGAAGTTTGTCAGCCAGCAGTTCACAATTAGCGGCTATGACCCCTTTACCGACAAAACAACCACATGGACGACCTCGAAAGAATCGTTGGCTTCGTGGTTGGAAATTAGCACCGAAGGTTTAGTGCTGCGCGAGGCCAATTACGCCCCGTTCTTGAACGCACAGATCGATTCACTCAACCCGCCGCAAGCGACCGAAACCCGCTATCTTGACCCGCTGGAAACGCAGGAGAAGATGAATAAAGCGATCAATGAGCAATCGCCCTCGGTCATGCTGCGCATCCGCTACCGCGACACGCGCTATACCGTCGTATCCGGTGACCGCGCCTACTTCATCTCGCGCAAAACGGGTATCCCCTTCTACCTGATCCAAGAGGCTAATCCGGGGCGAAACCTTGATGTGCTCTCCCCCGGCGACACCTTAAACCTGCCGTCGAAAGACAAGTCAGTGCCGCTCGACCCCGTGCCGAACAAGCGTATCGTCGTCAACCTCGACACGCAAAGTATGATCGCCTTCGAAAATGGTCAGGAAAAGTTCAACTGGCTGATCTCGTCGGGCATGGATCAATACCCGACCTCACCGGGCGTTTACCAGATTCTCTCGCACAGCGAAGAAGCCGAGGGCGGCAGCTACACCCTGTGTAACGACAGTGGCTTTAACTGCGGCAGTTGGACGATGTACTGGTTCATGGGTATGTACGAAGTGGTTCCGGGGTTGATGAACGGCTTCCACGGCGCGGTGCTGCTGCCCAACGGCAACCTGCTCGGTGATGGCGCGGTCGGTTCGGAATACACTTTCGGCTGCGTCATGGCGAACAACGACAACGCCAAGATGCTCTACGACTGGGCTGATCAAGGGACGGTTGTTGAAATCATCTCCGGCGAATACGCACCGCAAAGCGACCTCGGTCACCGCGTTTGGAGCGGCACCTTGAGCAACCTCGCCTAAAATTCAATATCACATCGGTAGGGGCGCACGGCTGTCCGCCCTACAAAATCACATATAAACAAACGGGACTGCCCACATTGGCAATCCCGTTTTGTTTTACTCGCTCCGCAGCTTGTCCATTGTGTTCTGCAACCCCACCGGCAGCGGCGAGGTGAAGCTGAGCCGTTCGCCTGTCGTCGGGTGGTCGAAGCTGAGTTCAGCCGCGTGTAAGAACTGGCGCTTAAGCTTGACGCGCTGCTTGCGGAAACCATACACGCTGTCGCCCACAATCGGGCAGCCGATGAAGGCCATATGCACGCGAATCTGGTGGGTGCGTCCGGTGTGGAGCGTCACACGGACGAGCGCCTGCTCACCAATAAAAGCATGGTCGATCACCTGATATTCGGTGATGGCTGGTTTACCGCCGCGCACAACCGCCATCCGTTTGCGCTGGTTGGGGTCGCGGGCAATCGGCGCTTCGATGCGTCCGGTCAGCGTCGAGGGCAGCTTTTCCAGCAGCGCGATATAAATCTTATCGACGGTGCGCGACTGAAACTGTGCCTGTAACTTGAGCCGTGCCGCGTCGTTCTTGGCGATGACGATCAAGCCGCTGGTATCTTTATCGAGGCGGTGAACAATGCCCACCCGCTTCTCGACGATGTTCATACCTGCGACTTCCGGCCAGCGCGAAAGCATGGCGCTCACCAATGTACCTTTTTCATTGCCGACGCCGGGGTGTACCGTCATGCCTGCCGGTTTATCAATCACGGCGATGTCTTTGTCGTCGTACAGGACAACCAAGGGAATGGCTTCCGGCTGCACTTCTTCGGTTGCTTCGCGGGTTTCGATGGTGACGGTGATGCGTTCGCCACCTTTCAGTTTGACGCCGGATTTGACCTGTGCGCCGTTGACGGTTACTTTCCCTTCTTTAATCATCGCTTGGATCTGGGCACGGGAAAGGGCGTCACCGACCTGTTCAACGACGAGTTTATCCAACCGTTCTCCGGCTGAACCGACGGTAAAATCGATTTGTTGTTCTGTCATGGGGTTACTCTTGCTGGTTAATTCGGGTTTCATATTAACAGAGCAACCGCGAATTTAGAACCTGCAAGCCTATGACTGTCGCAGCCAATCCACCGCTTTTTGACGGTCGTTGAAGTAATTGAGGCCGAAGTTCAAGCGACCGAGCGAGGCGAAAAAGATGCGCGAGTAGTAGGGCGCGGTACGGCTGGAAAAAAGAAACGCAAACCGCCCCTGCCGCTTTCGGTAGCGCGTAAAGATCTCGACGGTGCGCTGGCGGGCGCGGGCGGTAAAGCTCACCTGCTTGGCGGAAACATCCATCACGACCCGAAACAGTTTATCGGGCGGTGTAGACTCAATGTGGGCGATGAGTGCCTCCGCCCACGCATCCACGTCGGCATCCTCCGAACGGGTGAAGCCGTAAACCATGACATCATCCAACGCTTCGTAGAAAAACCCCTCGGTCATTGTTTACCCCGTATCACTTATGTCATCTATCGCCATTATATCGAATACTCGGCTGCCATTCGAACAACGCGAATGATAGACATTACATTCGTAGGGGCTGGATCTGCGCAGCGTCCAGCCTGCGCTGCTAATTCAGACCCACCACTTACTTTGCAACCACCATTATTTTCAGGCTCATTATGAGGAAATGAATAATTATGACACGCGGATTTCTCTGAAGTCGCTTTAGCTGACTTGTCTGCTTGTTAGCATCATGGCTTTAGCCTGATGCGGCGCAAGCGCAAGAGTTATTGAGTACCGGACAACACTCTTTATGAGGTATTGTAGCCTCACATCACCTGATCGTCTTTACCCGCAAGCTGGCGCAGGCTTTCGGTGTTGCCGGTGTGGTAGGTTTCGTGCCAGAGCATCATCATGAGCCAACCGCCGATACTGCGCGGTGGCAGCGTGGGGAAGAAGGGTGTTTCGGTGTCGAGTTCGGCTTGTGTGATACTTTTCAAGCGCGGGAGTAAAAGCGATTGGCTGGTGTGCAGGTCGGCGACCATTTTGGCAAACGGCAGCGCGTCGCTGGCATCCAAAACCGGACGCGCGTTGCGCCCATAGCGGGTAATCTGTTCCGGCGTCCACAGGGGTTCGCCGCCTAGCAGCCTAAGCATGTTGCTGCGGCTTTGCAAGATGTGACCGAGTACCCAGTTCATGCAGTTGCCGCGAAACGGTAGTTGCAGCAGGCTTTCAGCATCGCTAATGCCATCCACCTGCTTACTGAGGGTATCATAGTTGCGTTCAAGCGAGTAAATGAGGCTGTCGGCGGTGATGGTCATGGCGGTGTCCGGTATGAAAACGGCGCGTACAATACACACCAATCATACCGGACACGGGCAGAATGTGCATTATGGCGGTATTTGCTCCCTTCTCCCCCGTAGTAACAGGGGAGAAGGGTTGGGGATGAGGGGGTTCACCCGATGACCTTATCGTTCTTCCCCGCGAGCTGGCGCAGCAGTTCGAGGTTGCCGATGTGGTACGCCTCGTGCCACAGTAAGAATTCCAGCCAATCCCACCGCGGCGCGGAGTCGGTGGGGATGTGATGCGGCACCGCCTCGACCGCTAAATCACCGGGCGTACACGTCTTGAACCAATCGAGGATGCGTTCTTGTGCGGTCTTAAAATCCGCCACAATTTTATCGAAGGGCAGCGCGTCCTGCGGGTCAATAATCGGCTGCGAACCGCGTTCGTAACGGTCACACTGCTCCTGCGTCCAAACGCGCGGCGCACCGATCATAATCAGAATGCGTTCGCGGCTCATGACCATATGCCCCAGCACCCAATTCATGCAGTTGCCAAAAAATGGCGGTTGAATCAGGCTTTCCTCGTGGGTTATGCCGTCGATTTGCATCATAATCACGCCGAAATTACGCTGCAAAATCATGGTTAACGACTCAGCATCTATCATCGTGCGTGTCCTTTATTTCGTGTGGGCGTTGGTATACGCCTGCCCCACAACCGTGAGCAGCCGTTCATTCACATCATCCGGCGCGGTGATTTCGACCATATGCGTCAGGTTCGGCATCGCACCCAAGCTGCGGGCTTTTTGGGTGTAATCGTCAAATGGCAGGTCGCCTAAATCGAGGCCGACGCGGATGTTCGTTTTGGTGAGGGTGGCACAGGCGAAGCAGCGCTTGGCTTCAATCGACACATAGGTTTTGGTGGGGATGAACAGCGTATCCGGCAGCTTCGCGGCAGTCGCCTTTTCGAGCGCATCGTACACGCCGCGCAGGTGGTCTTTACCGTCGAACAGCTTGGCGAACAACACCTGCTGGTCATACACCGGCTTGCCGTCATTCAGGTACATGCCGGAGAGAAAGTTAGCCTGCATGTGGTTGAGCTTGTGCGTTTCCTTCAGCCAATTAAGGATGGCATTCGGCTTAATCTCGCCGCTGCCCTTAATTACCTCCAACCATTCGGGTATATCTTTGCCCGTTTTCTCACGGGCGGTTGCGATAAACTCGCGTTCCAGCCGTTCCGAATCCTTCGCCATATTCTTGCCTCCATGATTTAAGTGTGCAGAAACCTGTTTGGTCGTGGTTATTTGGTAAGTGATGTTGCCTAACGCAAACAATTGCTGATGCCTATTTGTAGGGACGTAGCGGTGCGCAGCCTCCTGTGGATGCTACGTCCGCGCCACCGAACCACACCCGCCACCTACATCGACAACCACCAACTTTCGGTAATGATCGTGTGGTAAATGATACCTGAGCACAAAATTTGCATTTGTAGGGGAGGGGCTGAGACCCTCCCGTTCTCTCATCACTTACGTTGCAACCACCACTAAGCGTTCAATAGACCAAATGTACGACTTAAACCTAACTTTAAGTCAAGCACGAGTTTTTGCTTCCGGTACCACCATATTAAAGGGTGGAAAATATTTTAGGTAGGCGTGGCACTACAGGCATTTTCTCCCCTCCCTGTGCTTTGGGGAGGGGCTGGGGGTGGGGTAGTCGCGCTCAATTTCGCCGTTCCTCACTTCATTTATTCAGTTAGCAGTTTATGATCCGGCACTTGATCGAGTTCGAATTGCAGTGCGCCGCACACCAGCGACTCTTCAAGCAGCGCTTTCATCTCCTGCGCGTGGATAATGACCGCTTCCAACTCGCGAATTTTGACGGCGGCAAGGTCGCGCCAACGGTCGGAAACCGCCGCCCCATCCGGCTGCGATTGCAGCAGCACTTGAATTTCAGGGAGCGAGAAGCTGGCTTCCTTCGCCATTTGGATGACCGCCAGCATTTGTAACACAGCCGTGGTATAACGGCGCTGTCCGCTCATCCGGCGCGGAAGCGGCAGCAAACCGATGCGTTCATAATAGCGCAAGGTGGATGCCTGCACCCCCGCTAATGCCGCCACTTCGCCAATCGTGTAGTAGTCACCCGTGTTGATCTTACCCACAATCTTTGCCCTATTCTCATCAATCGCACAATGCGACCCATGTTATAATTGAGGCATGATGTCAACCTATTCCGCGACTCAACTCCATTATAACAGCCACGGTGATGGCCCTGATGTGCTGCTCATTCACGGCTGGGCAAGTTCCGGTCAAATGTGGTCGCGCCTCACCCGTGAACTCGGTCATATGGCGCGTTTCTGGGCGGTCGATCTGCACGGCTTCGGCCAATCGCCGCGTGCGAATGCTGACCAAACACTCAGCGTTCAGCACCACGCCGAAAGCCTGCTGGAGTTTTGCGCCCACTACAACGTCCGCCCCGCCGCGCTCATCGGGCATTCAATGGGCGGATTGCTGGCGCTCAAGCTGACCGCCGAACAGCCGGAAATCACTCGTAAGCTGGTACTGATGTCGCCCGTCGTGACCGGTCGCTTCGGCCACCCGATAGAGTTTAGCGGCCTGTTCGCCAATGAGCGCGTCACCACGACTCTCTCGAAAGCCGCGCCGCTGTGGACGCTGGCACAAACCGTCGTTAGCCCGATCTTCACCCGCCCCAGCCATTGGTACTTGAACGCCGCCGATGCTGCCCGTATTCAGCAGGACTTCCAACGCGCATCGTGGCAGGCCAGCACCCACGCCCTGCACAGCATCGCCCGCGAAAATATGCAGCCGCACCTGCCGCGCATCCAGCAGCCCACGCTCGTCATCCTTGGCACGCACGACACCACCGTGCCACCCAACGAAGGCCGGCTGGCGGCGAAGCAGCTCCCCAACGCCCGCTTGCTCGAACTGCCGCGCACCCATCACCAACCGCTGGACGAGCAGCCGCAGCAGGTCGTCACCGCAGTCCGCGACTTCTTACCGTAATACATGAAATAGCAGAGGTTTTTAAAAGCTGTGCTGTTTTCTTGATTTGATTCCCTCCCTTGTTTACGGGGGAGGGTTAGGGTGGGGGTCAAAAATTTCTTACAATAACGAAACTGTTGCTCTCATAAACGTTATGCTACAATGCGGAGTGAACGACGGTCTTTTACGGCTCATTCGCGGACAATCGTGACACGTTAGGAGATTTACTCTGGAATCAATTGAACTCGCTCGTTTTATCGTCGATTCGGTGGAAGATAAAAAAGCCGAAAATATTGTGCTGCTCGACCTTCGTCCCGATGCCATCATCGCGGATTACTTTGTCATATGCAACGGCAACAGCGACCGCCAACTGCGCGCGATAGCCGACGGTGTGCGCGAACAGGTGAAGGAAAAGTACGGCAAGCTCCCCGCCTCGGTCGAAGGCACGCCGGAAAGCGGTTGGATGTTGATGGACTACGGCGACACCGTTGTGCATATCTTCCAGGAAGAAAAGCGCCGCTACTACGACCTTGAAGGCATGTGGCGCAGCGCCCACGTCCTGCTGCAAATTCAGTAGGCGCATAACCCCTTGCTAATCTTTTGGCGAGGGGCGTAAACCTCTCAAAGATTGACTTCACAATGAATTAATTTACGGGTTATTGAAGCGCCTTTAGATGTCATGTTAAAAGTCAAGCAGTAAATTGGTAGTTGGGGTCATAAGGATGACCGGATTTCAAGATCGCAAAAATCAAGACCAACAATTTACGCATGACAGCAGCCACAACAGTCATCTTGGCTTTACCCGCATCACGCAGCCGCTGAGCAAAGGGACGCAGATGGGGATTATGCTGTTTGGCAGTCAACGCCGGAAAATAGAGTGCTTTACGCAAGGCAGCGCTGCCCTGTTTGGACAACCAGCTGTAAGCGGTTTGGCTACCAGACTGCTGTTGTCGCGGACACAAACCGGCATAAGCGACCAGCTCATCAGCCGACGTGAAACGGGTCAGATCGGGCAGTTCCGCCAAGATTTGGATTGCACTGGTTACCCCAATCCCATTAATAGAGGTCAACAGGCGACATTGACTCTGCAAGCCTTGATCGGCATCCAGTTGTTCCTTCAAATCCTGTTGGATCTGCGCCAGTTGTTTTTCCAAATAAGCCAATTGATCTTGCAGATAGGGACGCGCGGGCGACCCCAGTGGCGAGCCTTCCAATCGGTTCTTGACGCGTGTGCGGTCGCTTTGCAGATCATCTGCCAAGCGTTTCAAGTCGTGGATGCGACTTTGAATCAACGTTGTAGGTGACCAGACGGGTGGATTGAAATGGGCGGCGTAACGCGCCAGCACCAACGCATCGCTTTTGTCCGTCTTGTGGCGTTTCATCAAGGCAGCAGCAAAGGCTTTGACCGGAGCAGGATTGACCAGACTGACTGGATAGTGATGCTGGTGGAAGTATTGGGCGGGCGGTTGCGAATAAATCCCGGTCGCTTCCAGACAAACGGGCAACGGTTGGGGGCTGTGCTGCTGCAACCAAGTATGCAACTGCTCATGTCCAGCAGGCGTGTTCGCTACCTGTTGATAGAGCACTTCGTTTGCCTCGCCCAGCAAGCAGACATCCAGTTTGGCTTTGGACACATCAATCCCGACGATACGCCAATTCATGTTGTACCTCCCACTATGGATTCCCGTTCTGCAAGGTCGCCAGCCCACTTGTCATACAGGGTCTTTTCAGCCCTTAGGTGTCATTCGCTGTCTGCCTTACAAAAACGAGTTGGGGGTCTATCTAAAGGACAAGTTTCTAAACTTCGTGCGCTTACGACCTCACCAACTCGTAGGGATGATGAAACGGTTTTACCCGCTTTTTCATCTTTTTTCAAACATACAAGTGCGCTTGTCTGCTTGTTAGCTGGATGGCTTTAGCCCGCAGCGGCGCTACCCGCCAATGACCATTTTAATAAGTAAATCCCCGTAAACGGGACTCATCATCCATCTCCGGCTGCTAACTTCATTTTCTGACTTTTGACAACCTAACTCATCGCCACCACCACCGCCGAGGCGTATTCGGCTGTGTGCGTCAGGCTGATGTCCCACTGGCGCAGGTCAAGCTCCGCCGCCAGCCGTTCCGCCGCGCCGTGCAGGTGCAGCCACGGACGACCACGCTCATCACAGCGAATCTCGATTTCCTTCCACGCCACATCACCGATGCCCGTGCCCAGCGCCTTGCTGACAGCCTCTTTACCCGCCAGCCGTGCCGCAAGGCTGTTCGGTTTGTCGCCAGTATCTTCGCGTTCACCGGGGGTAAAGAAGCGGTTAAGGAAGCGTTCCCCCAACCGTTCAATGCCTGCTTCCACCCGCTTAATTTCGATCATATCAATGCCACACCGAAGCATAACCTACTCGTTTCTACTGCTGAAGTCGCGCAATCCTCTTTAGACCGCGACCACCGCGCCATGCTTACCCCACAAACCTAACACACCTGCCTACCGCCCTGCAATACACACTCTCCACCCTCTCCATATCGCTATACCTTTGCTAACCTCCAAACTAAAAATCCCTCTGTATTCTCTTGGCGTACTTGGCGACTTGGCGGTTCAATTTGTTCTTATTCTCGTGGCGAACTCTGCGTAGCCTCCTGTGGATGGCGGTTTAACTCTGATTTTCTCTCTGAGTCTGTGGATAGCCTCATTTAGAGTTATGTTAAAAATCCCTCTGTATTCTCTTGGCGTACTTGGCGACTTGGCGGTTCAATTTGT
>JAPUDW010000145.1:10508-17862 GCA_027492915.1 Bacteroidota bacterium
TTCTTATTCTCGTGGCGAACTCTGCGTAGCCTCCTGTGGATGGCGGTTCAATTTGTTCTTATTCTCGTGGCATCTATGGCATAGCCGTAGTGTGGGATGGCGGTTGAGTTTTGGCTGTGTATGATAATGCGGTGTTGAAAACGACTTTCAACAATCGACTTGACAGAATTAATTTAACAGTGTAAATTTAATTCATCAAATTCGCTTTACACTGTTAAACGAATTTAGATAAGGAACACGGAATGGCACGCAAACGCAACGACGAACTCAACGCCGCCACCGCCGAAGCGATCAAAAACGCGGCGCGCCATTTAATGTCGGAAGAAGGCACGAACGGTCTGTCCATCCGTGGCATCGCCAAAGTGTTGGAGCTTACGCCGCCCGCCATCTACCATTACTTCGCCAGCTTGGAGGAACTGACCACCGTCCTAATTTCCGAAAACTTCAACGCGCTGGCAGATGCCCTTGAACAAGCCTCCGCAAAATCGGCGGGGAAAACCGCTGGCAGCCGCTTGTTTGATGTCACGCTGGCTTACCGTCAGTGGTCGGTTGAAAATCCCATCGACTTTCAACTGATCTACGGCAACCCGATCCCCGGCTACGTCGCCCCCAGCGAGGCCACGGTTCCGGCGGTCGTGCGAACGTTCGTGGTCGCTGTCAGCCTGATGGAAGAAGCGCTGCAAATGGGCGAACTGGTGCCCACCGCGCCTTACAACGATATTCCGGCTGCGGCTCAGGCGCGTATTCAAGAACTGGTGGACGAAAACGACTATCCGATTGCGATTATCTCGATGTATCTAACGCTGGTGTTGTGGACGCAGATACATGGCCTGATCTATCTCGAAATCTACAACCACATCCAGTACAACGTTGGGGATGTGGATATGTTTTACAGGGCGCAAATGCGAAGTATGCTGACCGCGATGGGGATGCGCCCACCCTCTTAAAGCGTGTAACGCTTTTCATACTCATCTCCCTTGCGTGCGGGGGAGAGGCTGGGTGAGGGGGTTACTCCAAATCTAAAAGCCTAATAGAAAGGGTCACTATCGCCTGATGACATCACGGTTCTTTTAAACGCGCCTACTGCCTAAAAGGATTTGCGAGTCTGTAGAAAATCGACCACCCGCTGAATGTATTCCCTCCCTCGCTTGCGACCGTAGGAAGTCCTTTAGGGCGGGGGAGGTGTCGCGCTAGCGACGGAGGGGGTTAATAGACCAAATTCAATAATCCGCCTGCTTCTCGACCTTTAACTGTACAACCTAAAAGGATAACCATCATGAATAGCAAACGTCTGACCGGAATTTCGCTCATCATCGTTCCCATTGTCTTTATGTCGCTCTTTATGCTGCTGGGCGTCACCTTTAACTACCCCGCCATCTTGCGTGAACCGACTGACAGCGTGCTGACCGCCTACCAGCAGGGTGGCACAACGCTCATCCTCAATTGGTACGGCATGGCGCTCTCGGCCTTCCTGCTCATCCCACTCGCTATCCTCGTCCATAAGAACCTGCACACCACCGCGCAGGATAATCCCCTGCTGGTGATCGCTACCGTGTTCGGTGTGCTGGCGGGTACCGTTCAATTCCTCGGCTTCATCCGCTGGCCGTTCATGGTGCAGTACCTCGCCAACACTTACCTTAATCCCGCCACCACCAGCAACGCCCGCGAAACCGTTGACCTGATCTTCCAGTCGTTCAACCTGTATGCCGGTGTCTCGATTGGCGAAAACATGGGTTACTTGCTGACCGCCTTCTGGACAATCCTAATCGCCGTGACGCTTCTGCGCACCTCTCGCCCGATAGCTCTGCTCGGCATCATCAGCGGTGTCGGTGTCCTGCTCGGCATCCTCGAACCCTTCGGTGTCGAAGCTGCTGGCATGCTCAGCGCGGTTGCGTACATCGTCTGGGCAGTATGGTTGGTCGCCATCGGGGTCTATGTCCTCCGCCGCGCCCCACAGCCTTCACCTATTCCGGTCGCAGTACCCCGACCAGCCACAGCCTAATCGCTCAATTCACTTTAGCAGCCTAAACAACCTAAGTTTTCACAACCGTCGCATCAGATTACAGGCGAGATTAACGTCGCCTGCCAAGTAGCCTTTCGAAATAAATGAGTTAAAAGCATTTTGTTCCCTCCCTCGTTTACGGGGGAGGGTTAGGGTGGGGGTCAAGCTCAAAACTTTCAATAACCTAATCAAAATCACATTACATTTAATCAGGCAAACGCCATAAGGAGAAACAATCATGAGCAGCACCGAATTACACGTCGTCTTAGGCACTGGCGCGGTAGGCAAGGCCACCGCCCGCGCCCTCATCAACATGGGCAAGCAGGTACGCATGATCAACCGCAGCGGCAAAGCAGCCGAAATGCCTGCCGGTGTCGAAGTCATTAAAGGCGATGTCTATAACGCCGCCAACGTCCGCGAATTGACAACCGGCGCGACCAGCGTTTATCAAGCCGCCCAACCGCTGTACCATGAATGGGCGGAAAAGTTCCCACCGCTGCAAGCCGCCGTCGTCGAAGGCGTTTCTGCAAGCGCTGCGCGTTTGGTCGTCATGGAGAATGTTTATATGTATGGTGATCCTGACGGTCGCCCGATGACCGAAGACTTCCCACACGCTGCCCACACCAAAAAGGGCAAAGTCCGCGCTGCCATGACCGAAGCCCTCACCACTGCCCACAACAGCGGCAGACTCAAGGTTGCTCGTGGTCGCGCATCGGATTTCGTCGGGCCGGAATACTATATCGGTGCAGATCAGTTGGTGTATCCGGCGATTGAGGGCAAAACCTCAAACGCCATCGGCAACGCCGACTTACCCCACAGCTTCACCTATGTGCCGGATGTCGGCAAAGCGCTTGCAATCCTCGGCACGCACGACGAAGCCTTCGGTCAAATCTGGCACATCCCCAGCTTTGCGCCCCTGACTCAGCGCCAGTTAGCCGCCCTCATCTATAAGGAAGCGGGTAACGATCTTAAAGTCCGCGCCGGTGGTCGTCTGATCCTGAGCATCATGGGGTTGTTTAATCCCAGTGTGCGCGAACTGGTAGAGATGATTTACGAGTTCGATAAACCCTTTATCCTCGATTCGTCCAAGTTTGAACGCACCTTCGGTATGACCGCCACGCCCATCGACCAGGCCGTGCGCGAAACGGTCGCTTACTTTAAAGCCCATCCCAAAGCGGAAACCCACGCCGCATGAACAGCCTAACGCTTGATCGCGGTCTCATCGGTCGGTGGCTTCTTGCCTTTATCGCGTTCCCCATCGGTGGCGCCCTCACCTATCTCATCATCGGGGCGCTGGATACGCCGCTCAAGGGCATCATGGGTGGCGCGTTGGCGGGTGTAGTTCTCGGCGGGGCGCAGTGGTTGGCGCTCCGCCACACCCATCCAGTCAATACCCGCTGGATCGTCTTCACGGGTGCGGGTCTAGCAGTCGGTGTTGGCGCGAGTATTGCGCTTGTCGGCGCGGGTACTGACCCGAACAGTATTGTCCTTCGCGCTGCCATCGCCGGTATCGCCCTCGGCGCAGCGCAGGCGGTTGTGTGGCGGCAGCAGGGTTCAGCCGCCCTGCTGTGGCTGGTGGCGGTTGCCATCACTTATACCGTCGCGTGGCCGGTCACCCGCCTCGTCATCGGGGATAATGTGCAAATGGGTTATGTCATCTTTGGCTCGTCCGGCGCCATCCTGTTTCAACTGCTGACTCTCCTCGCATTGTTCCGTGCGAAGTATTAATCGAGCATGATTTTAGTTCCTGATAGACAGTCGCCCCTACAATAAGCCTATACCACGAATACAGCGTCTATCGAAAGTCGTGGTATGGGCTTTAGCCTTCAACTGCTGCCGGATGAACCCGCGCCAAAGGGCATCCGGGCAGGCAAAATTTGCGAACAGCTTACGCGAGTTCACCGCTTGCTGCACCAACCGCAAAATAATCCCCTCACCGTCGCTCATTTACTCATGAAATCGTCTACATCTTAACACTTACAATGTGGGTCTCTAGGTACACTGAATACAGTGACTATGATTACCTCGATTAAGGAACAAGTATGGCTTTCACCTTGGAACTGCTGCCCGACGAATCCATCCTCATTGCCACCGGCACAGGCCTGCTCACCGTACAAGACTTTGCAGATATGTTCGAAGCATCGCGCAAACTGCTCGACGGCAAGGAAGGCCCTATCTACCGCATCTCCGACTTCCGCGAAGCCAGCAGTTCCTTTATGGATCTCATCCGTATGTCGCAAATGGCCTCCAAAGGCACCCAGGGTTCAACCACCGACCCGCGCATCAAAGCCATCCTCGTCGGCACCAACCAATGGGTCAGCCTCGCCCGAACCATCTTCGAACAGCCGCAGTATTCCGCCATGCGCCTACCCACGCTCGAAAATGTGGAAGATGCGCTCACCTATGTCCGCGCTCAACTCTCGGCGCAAGCCGCTCAAAAAGTAACCGCTTCGTAGAGCGTAGCAATGCGTGTAGGGAAAAGGTGTGCCCCGCCCTGCCACCAACCACGAATATCTCCTTCTCGTAGGGAATGGTCTTCGGCCATTCCCTTTTGGCTACCGGGGGGTTAACCCGCTCTATCATCAGTTCGTATCTGCTCTACAGAATGAACAAGCGCATGAATTTCCCAACACGCCGCTTAGGATCACCCCCATCTTAATCGCCCCTTATTAGGGTAAAGTCACCATCAAAGGTTTCACTGAAATCGCCGAAGAATCGCACGACCTCCTCGCCGGTATGCCTGCCCCATCTCAGACTTCACCAAAAGCTCGGCCTCGTCCGTACCATCGTCGGGCAGCCGCAGTTCACCGCCTTACGCTTCCTAATACCCAATGAATTTTGTATAACTTTAGAAATCTTAACACATGTAATGTTGGGTTATGCCTTATCCTAAAACTAAATTTCAATCAACTTTGTATCTTTCACTGCACCCAAATGATAAAGCAATTTAATTTGATATGAGGAAATAACTAATGGGCTATGCATTAACAAAGGTACCCTCGAAACCCGTTCTGATTGTGACCTACAAGGGAGAGGTTGTTGCACAAGACTGGCTTAATATGTTTGAAGAATCAATCCCCATGTTGGAAGGTGTGGAAGGCCCTATCTATCGTATTGGGGATTTCACGAATGCGAAAACATCATCCTTTTTAGAAATCGTCAAAATGGCGAAGGTCGCAAGCAAAGGTACGCCCGGCTCTACCAGCGACCCGCGCATCAGAACTTTAGCGGTCGGGCAGAACCAGTGGGTCAGCCTTGGGCGTACCATCTTTGAACTGCCCCAATTCAAAAATAAGCGTTTTGCGATGTTTAAAACGCTTGATGAGGCATTGGCCTATGTGGACGAGCAAATCGCGATGGAATCGAAAGACAAAATTCAAGTTCATGAATAAGGCTTCCGCGCAAAATAGCTATCGCCCAGTTCGTGTTTACGACTTGTCGAGCAGCCTAATCCGGTAGCTATTTTCTCAACGGCGTGGTTAATTGTATCCCTGCGCATAACAGTACCAACCATCTCCTACTGGACATAGTTGATTCGTCGCCCGACCTGAACCACTACCGACTTCCATTCCGCCATCTGCCCGTCCCGCATTGCGGCAGCCCCACTTTGGCGGCATAATGATCCCAACCTTTTTCGCCCTGAAAAAAGGCATCGACTACGCACGCACAACTTTCAACGTAATGGTGGGCAGTCCAATCTGTCCCATCTTCTCACAAGGATAGGCCAGATGCCCCACAATTTTGAACTCTACGACCTGCGCATCACCGTCACCGCCATCGAAGGCCGCTCTGTGTGCAGTATGCAGGTCGGCGACTACTTCGAACTCACCGAAAGTAACAAACTCCGTATCCCCGAAGGCAAGCATTTCTGCGTCTACGCCCTCAGCAGCGTCCTCCCCCTGCTCGCAGCCAAGCAGCGCCAGCTTGAAGCCGGTGACTGGCTCGAACGCGACTCGCTCGTCGCCTGCCCCGACCCTGAAGAACGCCTCATCATGAAGCTTGAACGCATCAGCAAGCGCACCCTCGACAGCGACGACCTGACGTAACCAGCACTTGCCTCCGAATTTGTGCTACACTTCACGCAGTTTTCTATGAGGTTCTCAACATGATTGCTATCCCTGACAAGTATCCTGTTCCCTTATATCGTGACCCGAACGGCAAAATCCGTGTGAGTGGAACCCGCGTTTTGTTGGAACTTGTGATTCATGCATACTTGAGGGGCGAAACTGCTGAAGAAATTGTGGATAGCTATTCAACCCTCAAGCTGTCCGATGTCTATGTAGTCTTGGCATACTACATCACGCATCAATCCGAAATTGACATTTACCTCCGCGATGCTGACAAACGCGCTGACCAAATCCAACAGCAGGTCGAGGCCAATTATTCGCCCGAAACTCGCGCTTTCCGCACTCGCCTGCGCACCTTAGCCGAAGCACGCAAAACTACCACGTCATGATACGCTTCTTGGCGGACGAAAATATCAACGGGAAAATTTTACGGGGTATCCGGCGAGAACAACCGGCTGCTAGGCGTTCGTTCGCGTTCAAGATTCGCCTGTGTATCAGGCAGACGACCCACAAGTATTGGCTTGGGCAGCAGAGGAAGACCGCATCTTACTCACCCACGACCTCGAAACCATGATTGGTTACGCGAACGAACGCCTAGCAGCGGGTTTGCCCATGCCCGGATTAATCGCCATTCGCGACACGCTTCCCTTTGACGGCGTGATTGACAACCTGCTGCTCATTTTAGGCGCAAGCGATCCATAGGAATGGGAAAACCATGTGGTTTTTCTCCCGCTCTAAATCAGCACCCGCCACGCAAATAAAAAACCGCGCCAGCTTGTGAGCGGCGCGGTTTTTATTATGTACAGGTTAGCAGAACGCTAGTTAGTAGCGGTCGCGGCCACCATTACCACGGTTGCCACCACCACCGTAGCCACCACGGTTGCCACCACCGAAACCACCGGAGCGTTCTTCACGCGGGCGGGCTTCGTTGACGGTCAGGGCGCGGTTGTCAACGGTCTGACCGTTGAAACGGCGAATGGCTTCTTGGGCGCCTTCTTCGGTTGCCATGGTCACGAAACCGAAACCCTTGGGGCGACCGGTGTCACGATCCATAATGAAAGCGATTTCCGCGATGTCACCGGCCTGCGCAAACAGGTTACGGATGGTATCTTCGGTGGTTGAGTAAGACAGATTGCCGACGTACAGCTTGGTTCCCATTTGGGCTTTCTCCTAGATACACGATACACGAAATATGAGTGATAAGGCAAATAAGCTGAGGTGGCAAACAGTGCAGAAGTGAAGTGAAACTCAATGTGCAGTGGAAACCAAGACGTTCTCATACCCT
>JAPUDW010000146.1 GCA_027492915.1 Bacteroidota bacterium
GAGGAGCATATACCCATATGGCTGAACAAATTGGCACGCTGGTACTGGTACGGCACGGACAGTCGCAGTGGAATCTCGAAAATCGCTTTACGGGGTGGGTCGATATATCGCTCACGGCGGCTGGTGAGGCCGAGGCGCATTGGGCGGGTGAGCAGCTTCAAGGGATGCACTTCGACCATGCGTTTACTTCCGCACTCAGCCGCGCACAGGAAACGCTGCGGATTATCCTCGAAACTATCGGGCAAACGGATGTGCCGATTGAGCGCGACCAAGCTCTAAACGAGCGTCACTATGGCGATTTACAGGGACTCAACAAAGACGAAACGGCGGAGAAGTTCGGCAAAGAGCAGGTACACATCTGGCGGCGCAGCTACGACATACCCCCGCCCGGTGGCGAGAGCCTGAAGGACACGGGAGCGCGCACACTGCCCTATTACGAGGCGCACATCAAGCCGCTGGTGCTGGCCGGTGAAAGTGTGCTGGTGGTAGCGCATGGGAATAGTTTAAGGTCGCTGGTGATGGTGCTGGAAAATATCTCAGAGCAGGATATACCGGAGTTGAATATTCCGACGGGCGTACCGATCCGTTACCGCATCGACAGCAGCGGGGCAGTTTTGGAACATGGTTATTTGGGGGAAGCGAAGTAAGGATATGAATAGGGATTTGCCAGCGACAAATCCCCATGTGAATGCATTTATTCAGGCCAGACGGTTTCGACACTTTCCCACTGGATAGTGAGGGTTTCTTGCAGCAGTTCACCGAGGCCGGAGTCAAATTCGGAATAACTCACGCCACTGATCCATGCATCTTTGACCAGCCAGCGGCGGACTTCTTCGCCATCATCAACCGCAACAACGGTTAGGGTGCGTGTCGGGCGTAAGATGTCAGTTTGTGATTCGGTCGATTCGCGCAGCCATTTGTTGAGCGCATTCGCCGGGTCACGCCGCACCATTTTTACAATCTGAAGGGGGTCTTTGACGGCTTTGAGGGACGACGATTGTTTGACCTCTAACTTAAACGGAGTTAGGCCAATGATCTTAAAAATGCCATCCACCACTTCGTCGTCAATCTCGACGCGGAACTCATTGGCGGAAAGACTGTCAATATGTTTAGTTGCTTCACCAGATGCGGAGGGTATTTGTTTCGTCATTGCAATCACCTCTGTGGAAGAATAAGTGAGTACTGCCAGTATAGTCCCCCCTTCCTATAACGACAAACCGCCCGGTGCGAGGGGGGCGCAACCGAGCGGCTTGTTGAGGGAAGGGCTTGCCAAAAGATTTTTGAGGTTATCGCCTGATCTTGACTTGCCCACAAGTCCGGTTCACACAACTTGCACCACTTCGGAGGAATGAGCACAACCTACTTAACCAGACTTGTATACTGATAGAATACGCCCAAACGTGTAAAGTAGTTGTTAGTTCTTCATGAGCAGGGAATGAGAGCGTTTTTGAGCCTCATTTACCCGGCTGGAAATGCCCACGCCAGCGCCTCTGGGAAGATGCTGCGGAAGGCGACTAACCCATGTCCGCTGCCGATTTCGGTGTAGTGATAGCCTTCACCGATTCGCGCTTGCAGGATGTCTCGCAGCGCTTGGGCAGGCCGCAAGAAACGCGCCTTAGCTTCGTAACGCCCCACCGATTGGAAGATGCGTTCGGGTAATACCGGCGCTTGCTCGAAGCGGCCAGCGTATTGGGTCAGCTTATCCTCATCCAACCCCTTACCAAGAGGTGGCGAGATCATCAGTAGGCTGCTAAATACGGCGGGGTTTTTGAGGGCAGCATGGGCAGCCGCGACCGCGCCGTTCGCCACACCACCCACGCCCATATGCGACGAGTCGATGCGGTAGTTGGTTTGCAACATGGGTAAAAGTTCGGTCAGCAGTGAATTGTAGTGCTGGTCGTTACTGGTGTATTCAAACAAGCGCTCATTCTGGCTGCCACTTTGTACCATCGCAATGACCAGCGGCGCGAGGCGGTTGTGCTTAATGAGCGCATCCGCAATTGCGGGAACTTGCAGCGGTCCGCTCATCCACTGCCCATCCTGTAAGATCAGCAGCGGGTAGGCGAGACCGGAGCCTTCGTAACCGGGCGGGGTATATACCCAAACGGTGCGGCCTTTGAATCCCAGTTCGGCGCTGTCAATCGTATGCTCGGTGACTTTGCCACGCGGCACGGCTTCTAAGGATGTCCAATCGATGTACGGGCGGGCGCTGCCCATGCGCAGCACGGACACATCCTGTTGAGCACTTTTCATTTTTAAGGGGTTGGAAGGATCAGCCCGCCAGTACTTGCTGACACGGGCGAGAATATCCGATTCTTGGGCTAATGGCGTTAGCGGGTCGTCCACCGCCAGCAGGTAATCCAGCAGGTCGTCTTCGGCAAAGGTGCGGGTGAGATACCACAGCATCGTGCCGTCAAGCTGCTTGAGGGGGGCGAAAGGCGGGTCGGCCTTGATGGTATCCAAGTTAAGGGCAACATTGCGGCGGGCGCCAAGGCTGTTAAAGACGAAGGTCGCCTTATTACCCTGTATCCACGGCCACTCTCGGCGCTCCATCAACAGTTCATCTACCAGTGTTTGGCGATCACCGTCGCGGCGGGCGCTTTCGACTTCAGCCAAAAACGTGTCAAAGTCAGTCCAACGAGGCATCGGTCTGTTGCTCCTCAATAATCCCAAAGCACAATACTGTTATTGTAGCACTGTGACGAGGGAATGCATAATAGTACCGTATAGGGAATTGGTGAAGAGAGCGATGAGGTTCCGGTTTGTGTTCTAGAATAGAGTATGAAAATGGGAATTCACATCATACTTGCATAAGAATTCTGTTCGATTCGTTGACCCACAGGCTAGTCCCTCATACAATAGAAGATAGCGGCAGCCGATGTCGCACTATTCATGTCGATCAACAGAGCAATCTCCTCCCGCTCTGTTACATGAAAATCCGTGATCTCTGAGGAAAACAATGGCGAAGAAAGATTATTATAAAACCCTCGGTATCGACAAAAACGCGACCGAGAAAGAAATCAAACAGGCGTTTCGTAAGCAGGCCAAACAGTGGCACCCCGATGCGAATCAGGATAACCCGAACGCCGAGGCCAAGTTCAAAGAAGTGAACGAAGCCTATGAGGTTTTGAGCGATGCAAACAAGCGCTCGACCTATGACCAGTTTGGTTCGGTGAACCCGCAGGACTTCGGTTTCGGCGGTACAAATGGTGGGCGTTATACCTACACCGGCAACAGCGAGGACATGGGCAGTTCGGGGTTCGGCGATATTTTCGAAGGGTTGTTTGGGAATGCAAGCCGTTCACGACGTGGACGGGGGGCTTCGCAAAGCCCGTTCGGGGACTTCGGCGGGGCGAGCAGCCGGCAGGCGGGTCAGGACATCGAGCAGGCGGTCACGATCAGCCTGAAGGAAGCTTACAGCGGCGGTGTTCGGATTGTGACCAAGGGCGACCGTAAGCTGCGCGTGAACATCCCTGTTGGTGCGACTGACGGCACACGCATCCGGTTAGCGGGTGAAGGTGGCGCTGGTTTTGGTGGTGGGCAAAATGGCGACCTTTACCTCGTGGTGCAGGTCGAAGATGACCCGCAGTTCAAGCGTACTGAAGACGACCTGACGGTTGAAGTCAAGGTCGATATGTTCACGGCGATGCTGGGCGGCGAGGTCGAAGTACCGACACTCGACCGACCGCTCAAACTGCGTATTCCGGCTGGCACACAATCAGGCAAGCGAATCCGGCTGAAGGGCAAAGGGATGCCGAATGTGAAGCAGCATGACCAGTTTGGCGATCTTTACGCCCGTATCTTGATTACCGTGCCGGAGAACCTGAACGACAGCCAGCGTGAGTTGGTTGAAGGGTTGCGGGGTCAGTTAAAAGCGTAGATTAGCGTGTAGTCTATAGAAGATAGTCTCCAGTAAAATGCAGGGCTAAGTGAAAGTCATAAAACGTCGTTCGAGAGAGCGGCGTTTTGATTCATGCAGATAAGACGCACATGGGCGCATCAAGGCTTAGTTCTTGCTGTAATTCATACAAAGCTTGTAAAATTTGATTGCGAGTAAATATGATGATCGTGCTCATTTAGTAAATAATGTCGATTAACGCAAAAGACAAACGAATTCGCATTGTAGTCGCTGGATTAATCCAGTTCGCGCCACTAATCCCCCTATCACTTACTTTGCCATCACCACCAATACACGCGGTTTTCACCTGAGTCATTATGCTAGTTTCATACTCATGTGCTCAGAATTCTTTCTCACTCCCCCTCTCAAATTGGTTGAGTGCAGCTTGAAGGGTGAAGGGGTGTGAGGTTCTGAGTGATCAAAATCCAACGAGCATAATGACCACCTTGATATAGGGGCAAAAGATCATACTGCTTTTAAGCGACTTGACCTCATTAAAAGTTTGAATATTCGAACCACCGGTAAAGAACTTTTGTGCTACAATTATTTAGATCATGGTCACAGGGTAAGTGCTGTGGTTTTGTCCCCCTACAAACATAACAACGTTTGTAGGGACGCGATAGTGCGCAGCCTCTTGTGGGGCATCGCATACGCGCCACCAAGCCACACGCACCACCATTAGCTCATCTTTGTGTCTTGGGGTCTTTACGTTAAGTGACTCTGTATTTTCTTGGCGTTCTGTGTGCAGCCGCCTGTGGATGGGGCATAAATGTATTTGCATTTGACTAATGCTTGTTAGCTACAGACTATCGACTAAAAATGTCATTTCGGCGGCAACCTCGCTTGCATTTGCCGAATTGTCATTCGGCGGCAGCCATACGCGAGCCATCTGCCGAACCTGCGCCAATTCAGCGCCATGCTCCTTTACATCCGCCGCCGCAAAATGACCCTTCAGCGGGAAGCTCGGCTAATCCCGCCCGCCATTTCGGCAGAATTTTGTGCAAATTGCGAATTTTATGCAATAAAATGGGCTGCATTCAATCGTCCAATCACGAAATCAGAAGGCGTTAATTACGTCCAGCGCAGGGTGGTGTTTTTGAAGGGAATAAGTGCGAGGACAACCGCGTGTTCATAATAGCGCTGGCGGTCGATGAGGTCGCCGGTGAGCAGACCAACCGCGCCGTTGCTCTGCTTGGAGTTAGAACGCCCGAAAATCTGGTCATCCGCTACGCCGAGTTCCACCCCGTTACGGACGAGCGCAGCAACTTCCTGCGGTAGTCGAAACGCGGCGGTACGGGCACTGCCGGTAATGGCATCGACATCCCGCCACTGACGGCGCGGCGCGGGGTCACGCCCCAACACGACAACCCACGCATATGTCCAGAGTTGGCCGTGCTTTTCCTCGCACCCACCCTCGATGCCTACCCAATAGTCGGCCTCCGGCTTCGCGGTGCTGGCGTTGGCGGCACGGTTCAACGCGCCTTGCAGGGTTTCCTCGTCGGTCATCGGCTGATCGTTTACGCCGGACGGCACGCTGACACCTTCGGCAGTGAAGGTTCCGGCGGGGAACATCTGCTGGAAACCGCCGAGCGCTGACTGAATTTTGACGGGGTTGTTCGAGGCGATAATAATGTGCATGGTTATTCGTTAAAGTAAAACGTTCAAGGTCGAAAGTGAACCCTTTGCCCACATGCTCAATTTTAACCTGACTCGCCGGTTAACCGCGCCCCATAAACGGCATCTGGGTCGCCATCACGGTGATGAACGGCACGTTGACATCCAGCGGCAGGTTCGCCATATACAGCACGGCCTGTGCCACATGCTCGGGGTTAATGGTGGGTTCGCCGACCATCTTGCCCGTCGCTTGCAATACACCGTCACCCATATGCGAGGTCATATCGGTGGCTGCGTTGCCGATGTCGATTTGCCCACAGGCGATGTTGAAGGCACGACCATCGAGCGCAGTCGCTTTGGTGAGGCCGTTGATGGCATGTTTTGCGGCGGTGTAGGGTGCAGTATTCAGGCGTGGGCGCTGGGCGGAAAGTGAGCCGTTGTTGATGATGCGCCCACCCTGCGGGTTTTGCTGCTTCATAAGCCGGAAGGCGTGCTGCGAACAGAGAAATGAGCCGGTTACGCAGGTATCTAATACGGTACGAAACTGCTCGTAGGTAATTTCTTCAATCGGGATGGAAGGCGCACTAACACCCGCGTTGTTGAACAGCACATCCAACCGCCCGAATTTGGCTTCGGTAGCGGCAAACAGCGCTGCCACGGCTTGAGGGTCACTCACGTCGGTGGAGACGACCAATGCGCGTGAGTCCGGTACACCAGCTTCCTTTAACAACTGTTCAAGAGGTTCGAGGCGGCGTCCCGCCAGCACCACCGAATAACCGGCCTCCCACAGCAGCAGCGATGTCCATTTACCGATGCCAGTACCCGCACCAGTTACCATAGCGATTCGATTGTTGGCATTCATCTGTCACTATCCCTTGAGTGGATAAACCCTGTTTCACGAGTGGGATTATTGCAACGGACGTGGGAAGTGTCAACTTCTCCGGCTATTAGGCGTGATCTGCCAAAGATCAGCGGCATAGGGGTAAGCTGTTTATATTGGTGGATGTCTAAGCCTCATTCAGAACGATTATGTGCGCGTCGCAAACCATCTCGTTTGAGGTTGATTATCCCTATTCTGAAGGCAGCGTGATGGCACCGCAGTACGTCACGGCCTCAGGGAAAACACGCCGATCTTTATCGTAATCACCTGATACACTGACTGCTTATGCTGGATAGGTGGAAAATGAGGTTGCCGACTTTATCTATGTTCAGTATTATGCACCCATTAGTCCAAATACAGGGTTTGGTGGTGGATTCTGCGCTGCGGCAGGTTATAAACAAGGTTATATCATGCTGCGTTATTACGAGGACGCGCTTGACGGCATAACCTATCCGAAGTTCTTTAGCATATAGGTGAGGTGGCGGTTCAAAAATTAGGATATGCGCACTAACCCGTAAGCGAATTTCTCGTCTATACTGTCACTCATAATGGTTCACTATTGCATCCTTCAGCCTCCCGGTTCGGGAAGAAAGTTTTAACTATGAAAAATCGAGAGTCGATCATTGCACAAATAAGACCTTACAACCCAACCCCGAATCAACCTTCCACGCCTGAACCTCAGGCTTCCAAGCGTAAGTCCAACTTAATTCCGCTGGATGACGACGAGATTGATGATGACGGCGCGGAGATTGATGACGACGACGACAGCCTGTACGAGGACGATGACGTGCCAATGGATGAAGAGGACGACTACGACGATGACGATGACGCCGATGATGAAGATGATATGGACGACCTAGCCGACTTCGGCATCGAGGAAGATTAGCCCGTTCGTAACCTATGAAAGAGGTGCGTTTGCTGTGCCTCTTTCAATTGTATTAGCAGAGATGCTATGCCGCCCCTGCAAATCGTCCCCTTCACTGCTGCCCACTTACCCGGCTGATTAACGCCCAAATTCCCCATATGTCCCCTTATTGGCAGTTCACGACGCTTCAGGTGGTCGATATCCTGCGTGCCGAGTCCTTGTGGGAAATCCATTTCGAAAATGAAGGTTCTACACCGTGGCGCTGGGAAAACGAGATCGTGTGTGCGGTCAACAGCTAGAATAAGGTTTACACGGCTATGCGCCTCGATTACCGATACGAGGATAGCAAGCTGGCAACGGTCAGCGGTCGAGAGCAGCAGCTTGTGAGTGAAGCGGTATCGATTGTTTAATGCAGTGGTCGATGAAGCGCACCGCCTCACCGACACCATCCTCTGCCCGCAGCTTTTCGCCAAGGTCACTGGCCTTGCGCCTCATCGCGGTGTTGGTGATGGCTTCAGTGATCGCCTCCCCTAAACGTGCCCCCGTGAGCTTTTTGCGCGGAATGGGTGTTGGCCCTACGCCGAGATCAGCAACGCGCTTTCCCCAAAAAGGTTGATCGCCCATGAAGGGAACAATAATGGATGGAACCCCTGCCCGCAGTCCCGCCGCTGTTGTCCCCGCGCCCCCATGATGCACGACTGCCGCCATGCGTGGAAAAAGCCATGTGTGCGGGATGGATGAAATGAGATGCACATGCTTCGGCAGGTTAGCAGCGGACAATCCACCCCAACCCGTCGCCAGAATACCCCTCTGACCGGAACGCTCTAAGGCATTCAACGCAATTTGTCCCGCCTCTTGCGGATTGCGATTGCCCATGCTGCCAAAGCCGATATACACCGGTGGTTCACCTGCATCGAGAAAATCCATCAGGTCGGATGGTGGTGCCCAGTCCGCAGCCGCGTCCAAAAACCAATATCCCATTACAAGGTGGTTATCCGCCCAATCGTTGGGGCGCGGCAGCACATGTGGACTATAGCCATACAAAGCGGGAATATGCTTGTCGTTCAGCGATTTGAACGGCCCCCAGAAACCGCGATTGCGCATGTGTAATGCTCGACGCAACAGGTTGTCCATAATTTTGGTGTTTTGCCAGAACATCTGCCGCGTGACATGGAACGAGAGGCGGTTTAGGACGCTGCCAAAAGGCAAACGGGGTACCAGCGGGCTGTGGAAGGCTTGTGTGGGTGTGAATGGAAATACATACGCTTGAAGGACAGGGATATTAAAGTGCTCGGCGTATGAGTACACCCCACCCATCCCCGCCATCCCTGCCACAATGAAGTCGCTGCCTTCCAATAATGCCGGTAGCTGTCCGGCCATGCCAACGGCTCTATGCTTCATCTCAGCTTGCATCTTTGCCAATATCTTGAGGAAGTTGCCGCTTTCCGTTACTTTACGCCACTCATCACTTTGGAGGATGGCCTCGACACTTTCGCCTGTAGAAGCAAAGGCTAATCCAGCGTCGGTCACCAACTGCTCAAAATCATCGCTGGCTAATAGGCGGACGTTATATCCGGCGACTTTGAGTCCATTACCCAGTGCAACATAAGGTTGTACGTCACCCCGTGAACCGGACGCAACAATCGAAATCGTAACCATATCCGTGAAATCCTTAGTGAATATATACTCACTATAATGAATGCTCATTCATTAGAATAAGGTAAATCGTAAACTATCAAACGAGTCCCTTTACACGCTCACGAAACGGCTAGCTTTCATCTGTGGTGGGGGTGAAGTCCGGTAAACCTTTATAGCGCACCGGCAGCGGGGCGAAGTGGGCGATGCTGGCGACAATGTACTTGGCGACTGGCAGAGTCAGGTTGGGTAGGATGATCTCATCGTTACCCGAATACAAGCCAACATGGTAGCGTTCTTCGCGGGTGACGAGGTGCCGCACGAACCACCCCGCGGGGCCGGAGATATGCGGCGCAACCACCACCTCGATTTCCTCAATTGCCGACCAATCGACAGGCTGACCATGTACCAGCAGGCTGCCGCCGTAAATATTGAAGTGTTCTTCAAGGAATTTGCTATCCTCAGCGGAGAGGACATCGGGGTTCGGTCGGGCGGTGCTGCGTTGAAGGTGAGGCATAATCCGGTTTCATTCAGATAAGGCTAACGGTCAATTTAGGGTGTGGTCGTCGGGCGCGGCAGGACGTTTAGAACAAGAGTCGCGGGGGCGCTGGCCTGCCCATCCTCGCGGTAAGCGATAGCCGTTAACGAGTGCAAACCCACACCAGCAGCCACCCAGTGAATATTGGCGGTAAAGGCGGGAACAGCAGGCGCGACTTCCGGCTTGCCTTCGCCCTGTTTCGCATCATCCACCAACAGTTCCACCCGCGCGATGCCTGCGCCCAAATCTTCCGCCAACAGCGTCACGGCGAGGTCTGTACCTTCGATCACACTGCTGTTGTTGTCGGGGAACATAAAGCGCACTTGGGGAATATCCGGTGTCGGGAAGGGTGTGCTGGGGCTGCCCTGCCGCAAGTTGCAGCCTGCGAGCAGCATCACGGCGAGGGATAGCAGTGCCGTCCATTTGGGGTGTGAAAACACTTTCAGCATTCGACACATGCCGCCAGTGTTCCCGCTTCTTCGATGCCCAGCCACTGATTAAAGGTGAACAACCATTCGCGGCTGGTTTCATCGTCTTTGACGCGCACAGTTTCCACAAACCAACCGGAGTCGGCAGTTGCATCTTGCCCGATGCAGCAGCGAGTAAGGTCGCCAATATCCGGCACCTGAAGCACAAACTTATCCACGCTGCCAGCTTCGAAGGCGAACACATCTTCCGGCGGCAGGTAGATCGACTCGGTTTGTCCGGTTGTGCCGAACAACTGCACGAACACGTTAGAGTCCGTGCCGCCCAACGGTTGGTCACCAGTCGTCACCCACAGGAAATAGACATTGGTTTTCATCGCTTCCCAACTTTCACCTATTCCAACCTTCTTTGATGTTATCTGATTTGGGCGGGTATGCAAGCGCCGAATCAAAAGGACGAGGCAGCGCCCCGTCCTTTGCATAGGCTAGTGCGAGGTTATGATGAGGCAGCCGGTACAAGCCGCGACTTCAAGCGACCGTTAACGGCGAGTTCGTAGACACCTGCCATCAAAATCGAGAGCACGAGTAAGATGACTGGCACGATCTCAAAACTGCTGGCCTTCGCCAATATACCAGTGAGGCCGGGGAGAATACCGATACCTAATCCTGCTGCCGCCACCATAAAGCCGATGGCATTCGCGCCGTGCAGCGGCCCAAGCTGCTCCTGCAAGTAAATGACCACAACTGCCCAAATCGGCGCAAGGAAGAAGCCGTACACGGTAATGACCACCGTACCCAACAAGATCTTCGCGCCTAAAATCTCGAACAACACCGTGTTACCCATCGGGTTGATGATGAGTAAAATCGTGGTCACAATCAAAGCCGCACCACAAGCCCGAATGAGTGTGGTCGGTTTAAAGTACGGCAGAACTATGCCAAAGAAAATCCGCCCAATAGTAAAGCTTGTTTGCAATGCGCCTAAAATCAATCCGGCAGTTACGGGGTCAACACCACGTCCCTGATTAAACAGCGGGAATGTCCATGCTGTACCGACACCTTCTAAACCGGCGTACGAGATAAAAATTACCAGCCCGATCCACACCAGTGGCAGCCGCAGCGTCGCGCGTGGGGATACACCCGCATGTGTACCGGATTCCTGTGTGCCGCGTCCCACGTTAACCCACCGTGACCTTGTGAGCAAAAACAGCACGGTGATTGCAAAGTACGCGCCAGCCGCAATGATATAACCGGTTTGCCATGTACCACCTGTACGACTCAGTACCGCCTGAATCATCGCAATACCGACCACCGTACCGAGGCCGAAGCTGGCATGAAGCCAATTCATCAGGCGGGCATTGAACACAGCCGCGAAATAAATATTCATGCCGGAGTCCAGCACGCCCGACCCGAAGCCCGCGAACAAGCCGCAAAACACGATCAACCACCATGACGGCATAAACGCATAAGCTAAGTATGCCAATGCGCTGAGTAATGCCCCGCCCAGAAACAGAGTTGACGAGTTAAAGCGCCCGAACAACCGCCCACCAATAACGCTGGCGAACGAATAACCGATGGTGGAGGCGAGAAACAAAGCCCCTACCGCATCCACATCAAGGTTAAAGGTTCGTTGGATCGACGGCCATTGTTCAGATGTCCATGCGATACCGAGCATCGCCCCGGGGATGCCCAGCACGACGAAACTTGCGTACGCAATTAGGACAGCGAAATAATCAGTTCTTGCAGGCGGCGAGGATGCAGTCACAAAATACTCCCTAATTCAAAATTTTTTAATGCGGTTATTATCAACGGCTTTGATTGTTTTCTCAATATCCGCAGCAAAAGTGGAAAATAGAATGGCTTTTTCACCACAAAGACCAAAGTGACAGTATTGAAACACTAGTTTCATAAGTGGATTCTTGACTTAGTAATTTTATCCGGATAAAATTATCCCTATTCGATTAACAGGATTAAAGATGCAATGACAACCATCAAAAGTTATACCTGCTTTGCAGGGCAGCAGCGTATCGCCGACGGCGACTGGAAGCGCGTTTCGATAGCTGCCCAACAAGCGCTCCAAAGTGGTGCTGACGGTTCAGTGTTGATTTTTGACGATACGACCGGACGTTTAGCCGATATTGAGGCCGTTAGCCCTTCCCCCACCGAAAGCAGTGAAATTCGTGGGCGTGGACGCCCCAAACTCGGCGTCACCCCGCGCGAAGTCACCCTGCTCCCGCGCCATTGGGAATGGTTGGCGGCACAACCGGGCGGCACCTCGGTCACACTGCGGCGGTTAGTGGAAGCGGCACGGCGGTCACAGCCGGATAAGGACAGGGCGCGTAAGGCGCAGGAACGCACCTATGCGTTTATCTCGGCGGTCGCGGGGGATTTCATTGATTTTGAAGAAGCCTCGCGGGCGTTATTTGCGAATGACATCCCGCTGTTCGGCACCTATATCCAGCAATGGCCTGTGGATATACGCGACTATGCACTTTCGCTGGCATCTACCGATGAAGTGCCGGTTGCGGAATAATGAAAGCGAGAATGACTCGATCATGACAACTTATCTCGAACCGACCCAAGCGGCAGGCCGCGATTTTGTAATGCGGCAGATCAAAGGCGGTGTCATTATGTTGAACCTGCTGCGCTTCCGCGAAACAGCGGATTATTCGGCGAACCCTGAACTCGCGCCGGAAGCGCCCATCAGCGGTGCGGCGGCTTTCCAAAAGTATATCGACCACACGCTGCCGTATTTGCGTGAAAGTGGTGGTGACCTGATATTCTTGGGCGAGGGCGGCTCGTACCTGATTGGGCCGGAAGCGGAACGTTGGGATCTGGTGATGTTGGTGCGCCAGCACAGCGCCGAGTCCTTCCTCGCGTTCGCGGCCCATGAGGCTTACTTAGGCGGGATTGGTCACCGGATGGCGGCACTCGAAGATTCGCGCTTAATGCCGGTAGTCGAGCTGCCTATCGAACCTGAAGCATAATGCCGTAGGGATTTGCCGACAATGAAATCCCTACAAATTAGCCACGACCTGAGGCTGAAACGTTCGGTGACTTCGCCGAAATCTTGATCCAAACAAGGCACTTTAGCGGGAAAAGAACTCGAAAACAAAAAGCGGCAGCCATTCGGTTACCGCTTTCGTGGTTGACTATATATCACGCAAGCTGAGACTGGTAGCGTCTACCACGTCCCCAAGCGCGAGGTATTGCCGGTGCTGCGGCTAGCGTTCCACTTTTGCACAGCCTCTAATCCCTGTACTGAACCGATCTTTTGCAGCATGTCGGCTGCGGCGCGGCTGATCATCACCTCTTTGCTGGTTTTCATCACTTCGATCAACCCCGGTACGGCGATTGCGCCCATCGCATCCAACGCGCCGCTGGCTGCCTGTCGCACCACATCGTTGCGGTCGACCAGCGCTTCGGTCAACGCAGGGATGGCTTCCGGCTCGTGCATACTCCACAACGCCTCAGCAGCGCTCCGGCGCACTTTCCAATCCTCATCACGTAAGGCAGTACACAAACCCGGTACTGCGGCTGTACCGATTTTGCCCAGCGCACCGGTTGCCTGCCAGCGGATATTGCTGTCACTATCCTTGACCATCACCCGCAGCAGTTCGGATACGGCTGCGCCATCGCCAATATCGCCCAGCGCTTTACACGCTGCCGTGCGAATACGCACATCTTCATCACTGAGCGCGTCTAGCAAACCGGGGACGGCTGCGGAATCTTTATAGTTCGTTTGTTTTGCCAGCAGGAAGGCCGCGTCCACGCGCACATCACGCATTGGGTGCTGTACCGCGCCGACCAGCGCCGCATAAGCCGTGGGGTGGTTCATTTGCGCCAAACTCTTGAGCGCCGAGCGCCGTTCTTCCGCATTGTGGCTGTCCAAGGCCGCTACTGATGTATGTACGGCTGGCGGCGCATCCCGCGAGACGATGACGCTGTGCGGCTGCTGCTCACCTTGCAGTTCGAATAACCGGCGCAGCAGCTTATCCCACGAGGGACGCGCACGGTCAGTAAAATCTAGATATTGCAGCATTTCGAGTTGGGGATGCAGCTTTTCAGTAGGCTTGAGCAGAAGCGGAATCACTTTGATCCCCGCGCCCTGTGCATACGCCCACTCGTAGGTAACGTACTGCGAAGCCTTGGCTTCCGGCGAAATAACGAGGATGACCGCGAATGAATCTTTAATAGCGAAGTTGATCGATTCGCGCCAATTTTCACCCGCCTGCAACTGCTCGGTATCAATCCAGACCTTGAAACCTGCGGCACTCAATTGGCGGATGAGCATTTCAACGAAGTCTTGCTCTTCATGTTTGTATGAGACAAAAACATGCTTGTTCATGTAAACATCCCTGACGCACTACCGGAATCATTACGTTGCTATTCGTTGTGTATATTGTATCGTATTCTGGCAGGTGCGCCTTTCACCCTCATAAAGCCATGGTGAATTATGGATGACTTTGCTTACAACTCTATCGTCGGGCGAGTTAAATTACCCCGGCGTTTCGCGACCGGCAGGCATGACTTCATCGCCCGAGTTACCTTGCCCTGCTGGATTGTTGTCCTTATTCGCTTTGCCCTTGTCATTGGGGATGGTCTGGCCGACACCGGGGTTTGGTTGCACACCGGTCACGTCATTTTCAGCTTTTTCCGCATCCTTAGGTTTGGGCTTACTCTTGTCGGTCATTTGAGACTCCTTTTGCGATTACACCATTGACCTTATGCTAGGCGCATATCATGGCAAAGGAATGGGCTGAGTGGATAAATCTCGCCTAACATTCCTCCTAAATGAAAGCGCCTGCATATTCACAGGCGCATTTAGCTATTCTTAATCGCTGGTCATGGTTGTAGGGTGTAAATTGGTAGCGTTGGCGCACGGCTTTTTATGGACGGAATACTAACGCTGATTTCGCCCTTTGCTACCATTCAAGTACATGCCTGAACGCTTATCCTATCTGCACGGGCGTTTCCACAGGCAGGAAGTTACCAACCCTGATTGTGCTCAGAAGGATTTCGGCAAGTCGAACGGCCTGCTGCCGGATTTCAGGAACGGCGGTCGTTTCCCAAAGGATGCCTTTCAGCATCGGGCCAATGGCATATAAATCGGTTGATGCGTAACCGGAGCGATCTCGCAGCGCGCCATTGGGTTCCACATCTAACCCCAACCCTAAGCAGTCAGGAGATGCTAAACCCTGCTTAAACAAGTTAACCAGCAGCGGTTCATTCATAGTGCGGTAATTGGTGTTCGGGCCGGTACAGTTGACAATCTGCTGGGCGGATGCAATTTCGACACCCTGCTCACCGTCAATGTGAACGGAAAAGCCATAATGACCGGTCTGAATGTCCTTCACATAACCTTTGCGTATCACCAACTGTCCGGCTTCAATTAACTGTTGGATTACGGCTGCTGCTTGGGGCGGCATCCGGTGACGGTGAACTTCCCAATAGGGCTGCACATGGCGCAGCAGGCGGCGTTTTTCGTCACTCGGTAACCGCTGCCAAAGCGCGGCTGTGATTGCTCTTAGCGAGTCGAATGTCACCCGCCAATCGGTTTGCCCCGCGTTAACCTGCTGCCGAACGGCACGTACTAATTCCCGTGCTGTGTTGGGGAGACTGTCGATTTCCAACGGCTTGGCTGCGCCGCCAGAAAAATAGTGTGCCTGTGACAGTAAGCCGTGTTTCGAAACAGCGGTCACACCTCCCCGATGACCGCGTGCTTGTAACGCCAATACGGTATCGACCATTGTCAAACCCGTTCCGACGATCAACACTGTGTCGTCCGGTGCAATCGCATCAAGTGCCTGTGCCGACCACGGATTATTAATACAATGCGCGGAGTCGCTCGTGGGTAAATCACGCGGGGGGAAGTTGCCGAACGATAACACGACCTTATCCGCTTCCACCACTTCGCCCGATTCGAGATAAATTTGATTGCCGTCGATGTCCACAGCGGTATCGTTATGCCGGATCAGCCGCACGCGCGTTTGGGCTGCCTGCTCGGTCGATTGCAGCACATGACAAACATAATCACCGTAAAGTCGGCGCGGTACAAAGGTGGTGTCGCTGGCGGTTTCGCCCTGCTCATCGCGGAAGTCTGATGCCTGTAACCAGCGTAAAAAGTGCTTGGGGTCGTCGGAGAATGCGCTCATCTTAGCTGCTGGTACGTTCAACAGGGCTGAATATTCACCGGTACCGTATGCCAAGCCGCGCCCATAAACCCCGCTGCGTTCAATCAGGTGGATGTCCAAATGCTCGGTCGCCAAGCGCAGCAGTTGTACTGCGGTCAAGCTGCCGCTTACCCCGCCGCCGATGATAGCGATTGTCGTGGCTGCTGTTGATTTCATGGTGCCGCACCTCACTCATTGTCACATACTCACCCAAAGCGAAGTGTTTACTATAGGCAACGGTGGTGACAGCATGAGGTACAAAATGGTGACAAAACGGTGACAATCTAGCGCGGTGTTTAACGGTAGGCGGCTGATCGCGCTACACGACCAGCGACCTCACTCGAATAGTCACTTAGCAGCTTCATACGCATCTGTTTACGAGCGCGGTGCAGCAGTACCCGCTGGTTGACGCCCGAAATACCCAACGTTTGAGTGACTTCATCGGCGCTCAAGCCGTCCAGATGTCGCAGCCGCATAATCGTCTGCTGGTTGTCTGGTAGCAGGTCTATGGCCGCGAGAATATCTTGCTGAAAGGCGTGCAAATCGGCGATGGATTCCGGGTAAGCAGCCGTCCGTGAAGTCACATATTCCGCCACGTCGCCTTCTTTTTCGTCGAGGCTCATGCTAGCTCGATAGGTATGGCGCTGTTCACGCTTTAAGTGGGATTTCGCGCGGTTTATGACAATACTGTACAACCACGTTTTGAGGCTCGACCGCTGCTCGAAAAAACGAACTGCTTTGAGTACCGCAATCCATGTTTCTTGTACGACATCCTCGGCAACTGGTATTTCGTGAACGATATGGACGGCCAACCGAACCATAGCGGCATGGTACTGCTGCACAAGCAATCGGAAAGCCTCTTCATCACCGGCTTGCAGGCGTTTCACCAGCAGCGGCTCGGAACTATTTTGGCGGGTATCCAACATGAACACACTCAGCTTCCAATAATTAGCGATCAGGGAAAACGATAAAACGCGGCGATCAATTGGGATGTCATTTCGTCAGGGCGGGTGACAATCTGTCTTTCATTACCCCAAACGATTGAACGATAGGGTATTGTCAGCTTTGGTGATGATGTAACGTTCCAATGTGTAATATTCGAACGACTCCATCCCCTTTTCAATCGCCTGATGATGTTCAGGCCGCGCTGAACCTGCCCGTGCGCTGGTTTGGTCTTGCCACAGACAGAAGGACAAACATTCGCCGGTCGGGCGTGGCACACCGATGAAGTAGAACAGGAAGCCCGGTGTCTGCCGTGCGGCTGCTGAGGCCGCATCATCCAGCACCGTCAGCAGTTCCTCGTCTGCGTCCAGCCGGTGCTTGGAACGGAACACCACCAGATACCACTCACCCTGCTGAATATCACGGAAGCAATCCGGCCAGCTAAAACTGGTTTCCACCGGCAGCACCATATAATCCGGCGTGACAGCATAGGGTTGTTGCAGGGAGGGTACAGTGACGGCTTCGAACATAGAACCTCTTTATAACGGGCGATCACGAATACAGCAGAGATGATGGCTGGATTCGAACCCGCGAGTTTTGGTTTTGCAGACCTCTGAGTTTACCTATTCGACACATCATCATGTCCTGTTTGGTGCAACAAAAAAGCCGCGATTTAGGCTGCGGCTTTTTTCAGTAATGCGGTCAACA
>JAPUDW010000147.1 GCA_027492915.1 Bacteroidota bacterium
GGAATACGTACATATGATCGGATACCCGCATTCAAAAATATTTGGTTGCTCGGAGATAGTTCTCTTCGGGCTATGTCATCAACGTAAAAGGTTTCGTTCTGTTGCAAGCGTTCAACAATCGATTTGTCAGCATAAGGGTGATAATTGGGGATCGGAGCAATAGTGGCGATGAAACTAAACTCATTGCTTTCGAGGTCGAATACTGTGATACTGGCACTGTCAAAATCTAGTGAGTCTTGCAAACGCACGAGAACGGATTCGGCAATAGTTTCGGGCTGGTCTGCACGCAGAATAGCTAAATCGATGTTATGTAACAGTTCTAGCCGTTCCGCATATCGCTCAAGCGCTTGTTCAGCTTCTTTACGCCCAGAAATATCGCGTGAGGAGGCTTGAATTTCTAAAATGGTGTTGTTTTTTGGGTCGATTATGGTTCGACTGATGGTTTCGAACCAGATATAGTGCCCATCTTTGCAACGGATGCGATAATCAAATGTAAATAAACCAGTTTCTTGCATGATCGGCCAGAAGGATTTCGCAATTGCTTGACCGTCGTCGGGGTGGAAGAATTCAAATGCGGAATGCCCTAATAATTCTTCAGGCTCGTATCCGAGTAGTGTTTGACAAGATGGTGATACATACAGGTAATCCCCTGTAGGTGTGTGCTTTGAAATCATGTCGGTCGAATTCTCTGCTAAGAGACGAAACTTTTCCTCGCTCGTCCGCAGAGCAGTTTCGGCTTCTTTGCGATCCGTAATATCATGGATCATGCTGAGGATGCAAAGCTGATTATCAATTTTAATGATTTCAGCAGACATCAATGCGTATCCGTGACGACCAGATTTATTTTGATATTCGATCTCGACACTTTGAACAGATCCTTTGTCCTGCAATTGTCGAGCAATTTCTTGGTTTTGTTCGGGCTTCACCCATATACCCAGATCTTCATTCGTTTTTCCAATCATGGCCTCGCGTGATAAATCATATGTGTTGAGCAGGCGTGTATTTACGTCAATTATTTGCCCATCTGATAGCTTCATGATCACAATTCCCACAGGGCTGGAATGAAAAGCGGTTGTAAAACGGGCCTCGGCCTCACCTCTTTTGCGTCTGCCTGCCGCTTCCCTCAGTTCACGCTCAACTGCGGGTACAATTCGCATGAGCTTACCTTTTGAAAAGAAGTCGCTCGCCCCTGCTTTCATGGCCTCAACTGCTACGTCTTCCCCCACAGTTCCAGAGATGATGATGAATGGAATATCGAGCTCAAACTCTTGCACAATTCTGAGTGCTTCCGGTGCGCCAAACCCACCCATCGAATAATCTGAAAGGATAATGTCCCATTCCCGCGCGCGTAATGCTGACCGCATGTCCTCAGCCGTGCTGACGACATGGTGATCCAAATCAAAGCCGCCACGTCGTAGTTCGCGCAAAAGCAATATAATATCGTTTGGTGAGTCCTCTAAGATAAGTGCCTTGAGTGGCTTATGCATAGCGGCCTTTCCGGTCTTACTTCAAAAGACTTTCGTTGAGAACGAGCCAATATAAGCCGAGCTGCTGAACCGCCTCTACAAACTGATTAAAATCAACTGGCTTACGAACATAGCTGTTGACACCCAGCTTGTAGCTCCGAACGAGATCATCTTGTTCTTTCGATGAAGTAAGAATAACGACCGGTAATAATTGGGTTCGTTCGTCACTGCGAATACGTTGCAAGACTTCCAACCCATCAACCTTTGGCAGCTTTAAATCGAGCAGTACCAATATAGGGAGAGGGCGGGGATCAATCGCATCTGTGCCGAATAGGTAAATGAGGGCTTCTTCGCCATCATTTACCATAACGAGTTCATTACCCAAGTTACTTTTTTTGAATGCACGCTGTGTTAAAAGTTGATCATTTGGATTGTCTTCAACCAGCAATATCTGACTCATCAATCAATCTCCTTATGGACAATGTTTGTCGCCTAAACTAAATATGAAGGAGGCTCCCTCGTTTAATTTCCCTTCGGCACGGATAGAACCGCCGTGTCGATGCATGATGCGTTGAACCGTAGCTAGTCCAATGCCTGTGCCCGAAAATTCGTTCATCGCGTGCAAGCGCTGAAATGCGCCGAATAGTTTATTTACGTAAGCCATGTCAAAACCGGCACCATTATCTCGAACAAAATATTCCGGTTTGGTTTCGTCATTCGTCCAATTAAATTCAATACGAGCATGAGGCGTTTTCGCCGTGAATTTCCATGCATTGTCGATTAGATTTTGCAATGCCACCCGGATGAGACGTTCGTCTCCACAACCGGTGATATTTTCCTGTATGTCAAACTCGACATCTCGGTCAGGTTCTTTTGTTTTCCATGCAGCAGCCATTTCGCTGACGATTTGACTTAAATTAATATCGCTGATCTTCATATCTCCGCGTGAATAGCGCGAAAGGCCTATTAAATCGTCGATCAAATGACCCATTCTTTGGCTTTCGGTGCGTATCCGATTAAGAAAATCGCGCCCCATATCATCAAAGGAGTCATAGTAGTCTTCAATGAGCGCTTGACTAAATCCGTCAACGGCTCGAAGAGGTGCACGCAGGTCATGTGATACGGAATAACTGAATGCTTCTAGTTCTTTGTTGACAGCCGTTAAGTGGGCAGTACGTTCTTGGACACGTTGCTCCAGTTCAGTATTTATTTCTTGTGTCTCTTTAAAGAGTTTTGCGTTTTCGATTAACAGGGCAGCGCGGCGTGCGAGGTCTTCTGCTAGAGATAAGTCGCCCATATCGTACTGCCGACCAGACTCCGCCATGACTAAGGTTAAGGTGCCTAATGCATGTCCATGTGCAAGTAGTGGAACCGTCATTGACGATTTTATGCCAAGATTAGTAACAATTTCCCTCACTTCAGGATCGTCTATGCTGGCAAACAATAGTTCTTGAGAAATATTTGGATAGAAAGCAGATTGTCCTGTTTGAATTACTTTGTAATTACCATTTAGAGCACTGTGTTCAGAGGCAAAACGTCTTTGCAGCTCATATGCAGACGTGATTTTTTGCGGATCGCGATGGACAACTGCCAAACGCTGTAGTATGCCTTCACCGTCAAGAATGTCTACAGTGCACCAATCCGCAATTTTCGGTACTGCTAATTCGGCTACTTTCCTCAGTCTGTCTTCATAATCAAATGACTCGGAAAGTGTTCGACTGGCAGTAGCAAGAAATGATAACTGGGCTGTGCGTTCAGTTACACGCTCCTCTAGATCTTTTGCGTAATCCTGTAAGAGCTTTTCCTTCTCAACAATCGCGTTCGCCATAGTATTAAATTCGTGTGCTAATGCTCCAATTTCATCATTTGATTTTTCTGGAAAGCGCATGTGTGAAGCGCCTTGCCCAAATTGTGTCACACCATTTTTTAGAGCCAATATTGGATTGGTAATGGTTCGGGCTAAAGTGACAGCCAATACGGATGCGCCGAGAAGGGCTATACCGGATGTAATTAAAAGTGTGCGTCCAAAGTCACCGACAGGTGCTAGAGCTTCATCACGGTTAACTTTTACGACTAGACAGAGATTGCGGATAGGTATCCATCGGAAGGCGGCCATTTCTGGCACACCTTGATAATCGGTGTCCAGAACAGAGCCACTTTTTCCTGTCAGGCATTGTTCAACCGCATCTGTATAAATTCCACGTTGTAAGATCGCTGCATCCGCAATTTGGGAGGGCTGTGTAACAAGGAGATTTGACTTGTTGATTAGGTAAGCGTCGGCCGTTTTGTAGAGGTCTGAACCTCGCTTGATAATAAGCCCCATTCCTTCAAGATTTAATCTTCCCGCAATGACGGCGAGCAGCTTACCAGTACTTGAGAAAATGGGTGCTGAAGCGGTCATTGCGGCGCATTGGCAGCCTAGTGAAAAATATACATTTTGTAGATATGGCTCTATTTGACCATTGATAAAATAGGCCTGATCTTCTTTGAAAGTGCCTTCTTCCTTGGGGTTTGTGGCGGCAATGGTTTTTCCTGTTACTGGTTCTAGAATGGTTAGTTCAGCAAATGTATCTTCTTTCCCAACAAGTGGGGCTAGTTCTCTGATTAGATCATCATGGATGCTGCTTATATCTGCTGATTCCAAATTGGTTCGTATTGCAGCGACCCGCTCTTGCATGCTCGGTGATGCTGCTAAATTTGCAATTTGATTTTGGGCTTCTGAAATCCATGTTTCAAGCGCCGACTCTTTTTCAATAACAGTAGACATTAAGCCTAAAAACGTCGAGTTTTCTAGACTTATACGACCACTCCTGTAGGCTAGTAAGCCAAGGGTCGCCAAAAGCAAAAATGCAAACACAACAAATGTAAGCGTGACTTTTGGGGTGAGGCGAAGTGATCTCCTCATGAGTTATTCTCCCCATAAATTTTTTCAATGAATTCCATCGTGTAAACATCATTTATATCTAGGGAGGTTGTGATTTCGCCCTGCGCGCGCATGGTTTTTAACATGCCAGACCATACCTCGGGTTTCATCCATCCAAGATAGTCTTCACCTGTATGGATATAAGGTAGTGTTGCCGCCATACTCGCTGTTTCAAACTTCGGATCGGCATTGGGGTTATAAATTTTGACTATCTCGCCAATGGTTTGTGGATCTTCAACCGCTTCAGTCCATCCTTTGAATGTCGCTTGCAGAAATTTGGTTACGAGTTCGGGATTAGCGGCAATATACTCGTCGGTAGCATAGATCGTCGTTGAATAAAAATGCACGCCATAGTCGTCCGGGTAGATAATATTAACTTCATAGCCTGACTGTTTTGCCGATAGTACGCTACTTGTTATTAGCCCGCTTGCGACATCAATTTTGCCGGTATAGAGGTCTGTAAAGCTGCCTGTGCTGATGACATCAAGTTTATCGATATTGATCTCTGCTTTTGCGAGCATCGCATGTAAGCGTGCTTGCAGGCGTGGAGTCGCCAACACTTTTTTGCCTACAAAATCTTGGAGTCGAATGATACCTGATTCAGCAAGGCTAAAAAAAACTACCGGATCACGGCGAAGAATGGTTGCTAAAGCACGTATCGGTTTTCCTGCGGCACGTTCGGAAATGAGAGTGCTGGCACCCATTATGCCAAATTGGGCTGTTCCATCTGCTAAAGGAGCTACAAGGTCAGTATTACTGTTTCCCTCAATAAATGAGATTCTCATCCCTTGTTCTGCATAGTAACCCTTTTGTTCAGCTAGATAAAAGCCCCCGTATACTGCTTGATGTGCTGACGCTAATTGAACGGTCATTGGGATGAGTTCGGACACTTGTTTATTAGGTTCACATGCCGCCAATAATAAAGCTAAAACTAACAGCATTTTTTGTAGAAAAGTTATGTTCATGCTTCCCCACGATAAATTTATGGTAAAACTGTAATTTTTGTCAAATGTAACATTAATAAGTAATAAGTGCTTAGCGTAAAATTACGCTTATGAATTTACTCACACTGGTAATATATAGAAGCTGAGACTAGAAACAAATTATAGACTTTTGTAATGCGTAGGAATTAATTACTTGTTCAGTATGATACCGGCTAACGTATTGTAAAACTCTGTATTACAACTTGTCTTAAGTATAGGTCGAGAACGGAATTTATGTCAATTAATGATTAGGCTTTTTTACTTTTACAACATATAAAAATAAAGTGCCCTCTGCACCTTAGTGCACATTAAGCTAATAATTTGAATGTTATTCAGGTTATAGCGGAATTCTGATGATGAAAGTTGTTCCCATGCCAAGTGCACTTTCAACATCAATTTCGCCACCATGAGCTTCGACGGCTCGTTTAACAATGGGTAACCCAAGCCCTGTGCCAGAGATATTGCCTACATTTTGGGCACGGTGAAAAACCTCAAATAGACGCGCTTGGTCAGTTTCAGGAATACCAATTCCTTGATCTTTCACCTTTATGATCAACTTGCTGAGGTCATAAGTTAATTCTAATGTGACAGTTCCACCTTCTGGTGAATATTTCACAGCATTTGTGAGGAGATTGGAAATCATTTGATGAATTAGCTTTGCATCCAATTGCACCTTCTTAGGCTCCCCAATAACTGCAACCGCTATTTCATGTTTTTGAGTTGTTTGTTGTATTTCGGTTACAAGTTTGATGCTGAATGCTTGAAGGTCTATTAATTCTGTCCGTACGTCAAGCGTAACTGTTTCTGCACGGCTCAGGGTGAGCACGTCGTCCAATAGGGTAGTGAGGCGTTCAATTTGCGTTTGGATTTGATTGAGATGTTCCTTCTTCTTTTCAGCTTCCATACGATCATCATATCGTTGAATTAGCCATGTTGATGAACGAATAACGGTTAAGGGGGTGCGAAATTCATGTGAAACCATTGAAGAAAATCGCGATTTCAATTCACTAAGTTCTTTTTCTTTGTTTAGTGCAGTTCGCAAGTTTTGTTCCATGCTGATACGTTCACTAATGTCCCTGACACCGCAAACAACACCATGAATTGTCGATTCTCGTACGATAACCGCTAAAGAGACCTCAGTAGTTAATTGGGAACCATCCTTGCGGCAACTCAAAATTTCAATGCGGGTGGATTTTCGCGTTTTGATTACGCTGGATAGTGCTTCTAGTAAGGACATGATGTCCTCAAGGCTTGCGATATTTAACAGGGACTCGCCAAGGATCTCGTGGCCTTCATAACCAAACAACTCATTGAAAGCAGGGTTGACCTGTTGAATAACCCCGTCAAAACTCGTTAGTAGAATAGCGTCGCTACTGTTATTGAGTATGGCTTCAACACGGTCTGTAGTTCGCTGGAGTTCGGCTGTACGGCGAATGACGTGAGTTTCGAGTTTAGCAGTATGTTGACGTATTTGCTCAGCATAGCGAAATTGTTGGATTGCGATGGCTAATTGGTCAGCGATTTCGTGAACCATTTCGGATTGTTCAGAGATAAAAATCTGCGGATTCACACTTCCCAGATTCAAAGAGCCGATTAGTTTCGTTTGGGCGATTAAAGGAATAGAAAGGTAGGAGCGCATTCCCTTCATACGCATTCCGCGCAGACCGGACGTCAGTGATTTTTGGTTAAACAGATCTTCAATGTAAAGTGCATTGCCTTCTTGAAGAGTTGAGATATTTTTTGAGATGAACTGATCTAACACGAATTCTTTGCCAGTCGGCCATTGGTCGCGAAAGGTGCTGTATGAGGCAAAAACGGTTCCTGTATTCGTTTCGAGGTCAAAAACTGTAATACTTGCGCCCCATACGGAAATTTGGGAAACGATAAACTCCAAGGCAAAACCGCATATCGTTTCTGGTGATTGAGCCATGAGGATGCTGCGATCAATATTATGTAGGATTTTCAATCGCTGGTTATAACGATAGAGGCGCTCTTCAGATTGTTTTCGCTGGGTGATGTCGTTGGACAATACTAGACGCGCAGCATGAGATTCAAAATCTAAATCGTGAGCAGTGATTTCTACGTCAATGACGGTTCCGTCTTTTTTTTGGTGTTGCGCGATCGTTATTTTATTTGAACCATTATGGGCGGCGGTCGCAAGGTTGTTTAAGAAGATCCCGTTGTTCTCGACAGGGCGAAGGCGCTCTACCGACATATTTAGAAATTCATTTTGTGTGTAGCCATAGTGCCGGATGGCGGCATCATTTACCGCAAGGATCATGAGTGTTTGTAGGTCATATACCCATAATGGTAACGGATTACTATCAAACAACAGACGATAACGTGATACTGAGTTTCGAAGGGCTTTATCGGCATCTCTCTTTGCCTGACGATCTTGTGCTTCGCGTAGTTCGCGCTCAATCGCTGGAATCAAACGTGAGAAGTTGTTTTTGGTTATAAAATCTCTAGCACCAGCGAGAAGTGCTGTGACCACGTTTTCTTCGCCAACCGAACCGGAAATAATAATGAATGGGATGTCTATATCATTATTACGTTTGGTGAGTGCGAGTGCTTCCGGGGCGCTAAACTTCGGCATGGAATAGTCTGAAATGACAAGATCCCAAGTTGTGTTTTCAATTGCTGCCTGCATCGCGGGAGCATTATCAACACATTCGTATATCACTTCATAACCATTACGTCGAAGTTCACGAAGCAGAAGTTGAAGATCATTATCAGAATCTTCGACAATTAGTAGGCGTAAAACTTTTGCCAACTTTATCCCTGTTTCTGAATAGCATTTTCCGATAAGTAATTTTGTATAACACGAGTCTAAAACAATTTTTTTACTGAGTTCAACTCATATTTAGAGCGGGTAATTTTGATTTAGAGCATAAATGAATGCTCCCCTAAACTAATAATAATTCAGTTCCTAAATAAATTTAATAAGGATTGGTTAGAGAAATCTAACACAGTATAGTATGTTAGCTGAGGGAAGATCAAAATGTATAGGTAATCTGGCACACATTATGAGCCCAATAAATTATCTGGGGTTGTATTGAAAATGACGTCCTGTTCAATAGAAGTTTTCATCATTTAAAGCGGTATTTTCTGATAAAGCACTTTTTATATGGCATGGAGGGGTCACAACCCTGAATAATGGCTGCGCAAGTATGGCAAGAAGATTTCCGGCTGATGCAGCAGGCCGGAGTTTGGGTAGCGACAATCGGTGTATTTATCCGGGTTTCGATCCAACTGAGTGAAGATCAATTCACGTTTGGGCAGTTAGGTAGGGTTTTGGATGGATTAAACTATCATGGTATTAAAGCTATTTTGGTCACAGCCCGTGTGGATGTCTCAGAATTATCCTTTAAGACAAATATCGAGGATGCGTGTGCTGCCGCCATTATTGCCAAACTGGATTCAAGCTTACTAGCGAACGCAGCCTATAGACTTGCTAAGGTGCTGCAGGTAGTGTTTTAGAAAGGGTGAGTCCGATATACAACCGTATCAATTCGGGGTTTGACTCTAATTATTTTGAGGGAGCAGAAGGGTTAAGCTAGTTGGGGAATGCTTGGAAAATAATTTGTTGAATAAATGAAAGTAAACGCAGGTAACAATGAAATCATAAAATGCGGGAAGTTTTAGTCAGAAGCTCGAATACATCTGCCACTTTATGCAAAATCATGAAGCACACTTATTTACACGACTGTAAGGATAATCTGCGGTTGGAGTTCTGATGGTGACAAACCCTGAATTCGAAACATTGGCGCAATGCAGCAGATGAAATGACTTTTAGCAATTGACTGACGCGTTGGATTATTTCTTAGCGTACACTGCGAGGGTCAAGCGCATCCCGCAAACCGTCGCCAATGAAATTGATCGCCAGCACCGTGAGCACAATCAGTAAACCGGGGAATATCCATAACCACGGCACTTCGCTCAAACGCGCCTGCGCGCCCGTTAGAATGTTGCCCCATGTGGCTGTTGGCTGAAGCACCCCAAAACCCAAAAAACTCAAATACGCTTCGGTAACAATTGCGGAACCGATACCCAAGGTCGCGTTAACAATAATGGGTGCGGTGCAGTTTGGGAGAATGTGCGACAGGATAATCCGTATTTTGTGCGCGCCGATGGCAACGGCAGCGGTGGTGAATTCTTGTTCCTTGAGTGTAAGCACTTGTGCACGGATGATGTGAGCAAGACGCATCCAATTCAGTAAACCGATGATGACCACAATACCAATGACACTGGCATTAAACTCCCGTCCCAAAATGTTGAAGGTCGACGTGTTGCCAACGAGTGAACGCGAGAATATGAGCAGCAGTACAAGCGATGGGATCGAAAGGAGCGCATCCGTAAAACGCATCAATACACTGTCGACCCAGCCGCCATAATAGCCACTCAACAAGCCAACGACAGTGCCAACCAGAATTGAAATCGCAACCGAAACAATCCCGATGAGCAGCGAAATTTGACCACCCCATATCGTGCGGGCAAACACATCCCGCCCAACACTATCTGTACCAAAGGGATGCTCAATCGTAGGCGCTTGGAATTTTTCGCCCAACGACAGCTTGTTCGCGTAACTTTCACTAAAAATGAAAGCTCCACCGATCACAAATAGGATCATCAAACTCAAAATGCTTAAGCCGATCACCGCCATCCGATGACGGAAAAAGCGGCGCAGCGCCACCAGCCTTGGGGATAAGGGTCTGGCTTGAATATTGAGGCGGATAACGGCATCATCGGCTGCAAGTTGCGTCATAGTGGTAGCCACATTTCTATAAACGGACACGCGGGTCAAGCCACGCATAAATAACATCAATCACGATTTGCGAAAGGACAACCGCCAGCGCAATCATGAGTACAAAAACCATAATCACCGACGGGTCAATTGGCTCAAGACTTTGAATGAAGAGAAGTCCTAAACCCGGCCATGAGAAAATACGCTCGGTGACAACTGCCCCCGCTAAGACAAGCGGTAAATCAATACCGATAAGTGTCACAATCGGCAGAGAGGCATTTTTGAAGGCGTGCAGTAAGGTGATTCTACGTTCGGATAAACCTTTAGCCCGTGCGGTACGGATATAATCCGAGTGCATTACTTCGAGCATCATGGCGCGAATGTAACGGCTGTAACCGGCAATCTGGATCGCGGATAAACAAAACACCGGCAGAATCATGTGCCATATGAGCTGAGACAGTGTTTTCTCGACGCGTACATCGTACATGCCCTGCACGGGTAGATAAGGGAGTCCACGTTTTTGAAATTCGACTGCGAAAAGTTGTACACATAAGAGGGCGATAAAAAAGATGGGCATGGAGTAAGTGACGAACGATGCGGTGGTAATGACATTGTCCAGTACGCTGTACTGCCGCAGCGCTGCTGTAACCCCGATAATCACCGAAAAAAGAAGGGTTACCGCGTAAGCTGATAAACCAAGCAGCAGGGTATTCGGCAAAAACTGCCCGATAACTTCGGTAACCGGTCGTCGGTAGCGAATCGACTCGCCTAAATCGCCACGCAGCAGACCTAAGCGCTTTCCATATTCATCAGGAACCCCATCGCCAGTGATGTCTCGCTGGTACCAGTCATCCCCCATGAGCCAATGTACAAATTGAATTGGCAGAGGGTCATTTAACCCAAATCGCGCTCTCAATAGAAAGCGATCTGCCTCCGAAACACGCGGGTCTGTCACCAAGTAGGCAACCGGATCAGCACCTGAAATGCGTAAGCCGAAAAAAATGAGTACTGCTATGATAAACAGCAGCGGTACTGCCGCTACCAACCGTCGAATGACATATAATCCCATGACGTACTTCCGTTGTGGTGTTTATGAAAAGAGGAGAAGCTGGTAGCCTCTCCTCTTTACTTATGGATGCGTTTTAGCTGGCTGGCTTCCAGAGTTCAACCGTTTGGAACCAGTTTGAAGCTAACGTGCCGTTTGCCTGAAATGTGGAAGCGTCGAAACGCTCGGTATTTAATGCAAAGCGTGTCACGCGCGGAAGCAAGCCCGCCCAGTAAACCTCATCGACCAGCAGTTGAACGGCCTCATGTTTCTGCTCAAGGCGCGAAACGGGGTCTGTATTCACTTCGATCAAGTCGATCAGCTCATCCAAACGCGGGATGGATACGCCTGAATAGTTGCTGCCACCTGGATTTTCGGGGGTGGGAATACCGGCGGTGCCCAGATTGCTGGGGCTGATATTCGGGGAAATGGGATCGTTTGAGTTGGTATACAGCGCTAGATCGAAATCACCGGCTGCCAAAATACCACGGTTCGTCAGGCTTGCGAACAACACCGAAGGGCCGGGTACTTGGAAGAGTTGTAACGCGATACCCACTTCTTGTAAGTTCGCCTGAATCGCCAGTTGATAATCAACACGGCTCTGGCGCGATGTGGTGAAGAAGCGCAGGATCAGTTCAACGCCATCTTTATCGCGAGTACCATTTCCATTTGAGTCAACCCAACCGGCTTCATCCAGCAGTTGATTGGCAATCTCCACATTGTATTCAATGGGTTCCAAGCCTTCAGGCTGCCAGCGGAAGGAGTCATAGGCCAAGGGCAGGTTAATGCCTTCACCGACGATTGCAGCCGTGTTGGTTACGCGGTCAATGGCATGAACAATCGCTTTGCGGACGTTGGCATCCTTAATAGCAGGATGTTGGGTACCTTCCGGGCGGACATTGAACCATAGGGCATCATCATAAACGCTGCGTGTGTTCCATGTGGTTACATTGGGAATTGCCGCATAACTCGCTTCGAGGTCGTCCGGGTAGTTAAAGGCGAGGTCAATTTCACCGGTTTCAAGTGCATTACGGAGTTGCGCAGTCTCGGTAATTATGCGCAGGATGACACGGTCAATCGCTGGTGACTCGCCCTTCCAGAACTCATTCTTTACGAAGGTGATGCTTTCACCGGGAACCCACGACTCAAGTTTATAAGGGCCGTAACCGACCGCACCTTCTGCGCGGGTAAAGTAGGGTAGACCATCCAAGGTGCCGTTTGCTTCCAGTAACGGTTCCCAAATATGCGCCGGATAAGGACGCACATATACACTGTCACTGATGTAATCGGGGAAAGGCCCATTAAAGGTCTGCACTACGGTGTGGTCATCTACCTTTTCGACGCTTGCGACAGCATCGGGGTAGTTGGCGCGTGAAATGGTGCCGGTGGAGGTATCACTGTAGATGCGGTGACCGAGCAAGAAATCATCTGCGGTGATCGGTTCACCGTCTGACCAGAGGAGATCCGGCTTGATTTTGTAGGTCACGACAGTGTTACCAGCGTCATCGGTAACGACGAGGCCATTTTCGACGGTGGGGATTTCTTCGACCAGAATGGGATAGACGTTGTAATCGGTATCCCAATCCCACGCATAACGTGCGTAAAAGTCATTCAGAAGGCCGCTAAAAGTAGAATTGCTGAGGGGTTCGAGGACATCGGGTTCTTGTTCCCAACCGATGACGATGACAGATTCATCCTGGGCGAGTACCCCGCCCGAAAAACTCAAAGCCAGTAAGGCAATGACGAGAATGAGAAAGCGCTTGCTCATGGTATCTCCAAATTAGAAAGTTCAGTATGTAGCACGGTTCATGGTGGTATCGATAAATTACATAGGTAAGTGCTACAACAACATTCTTCGGTCTTCATGGAATTTCCTTTCGGTCAATCATTAGGCGAATCACCAAATAAAAAACGCCGACCCAGATGGATCGGCGTTTTGCGGTGCTAAAACAGGTTATGCACAACTAAGAGACAACGACACCTCTGGTTTCAGGTAAGACAATAGCATTTGTTGAACAACAACAAGATACAATTGAAACAAAGGTCGCTGACACATTAAAAGTTAGCATGGTACGCAGAATAGCATCGAAATCCGGACTTGTCAACAGCTTGAAAAAGATCAACATCGAGTCTCACTGCCGCCGTGTCTGCGCCAGTTTGTGCAGCACGGCAACCATATGGTCAACCTCTTCACAAGTGTTGTAAAAGGCAATTGATGGGCGCACTGTTGTCTCAACACCAAATCGACGTAAAATCGGCTGCGCACAGTGATGTCCCGCACGTACTGCTATACCTTCCTCGTTCAGCGCTTTGCCGACTTCTTCCGTGCGATAACCTGCCAATACAAATGACAGCACACTGGTTTTTTCCCGTGCTGTGCCGATCAGCCGCAGACCCGGCACAGGCTTCATTCGCTGCATGGCGTATTCCAGCAAATCATGCTCGTAACGGGCGATATTTTCGATGCCGATACGTTCCAGATAATCGAGCGCCGCACCTAACCCAACCGCATCTGCAATATTGCCTGTTCCAGCTTCAAACCGTGAAGGTGGTTTCTGGTAAACGGTATGCTCAAACGTCACATCGGCGATCATGTTGCCACCTCCCTGCCACGGCGGCAGTTGTTCGAGCGCCGCTTTTTTACCATAAACGACCCCAATGCCGGTTGGTCCGAAAATCTTATGTCCCGAAAAGACATAGAAATCAGCATCCAACGCTTGAACATTAACCCGCATATGCGAAATGCCTTGCGCCCCATCAACCAGTGCGCAAGCACCTACACTGTGCGCGAGGTCAACAATTTGCTTGATGGGCGTGATGGTGCCAAGGGCATTCGATACCTGCGTCACAGCCACAATTTTGGTGCGGTTGTTAAGCAGTTTGGTATATTCGTCGAGCAGAATCTGCCCCGTATCATCTACCGGAATAACCCGAATTTTTGCCCCTTTTTCGGCGGCAAGCTGCTGCCACGGCACGATATTCGCATGATGTTCTAAGTGCGATACGATGATTTCATCACCTTTACCGATGTACTGTTTACCAAATGTTTGAGCAACCAGATTGATGGCTTCGGTCGTGCCACGCACAAAGATGATTTCTTCCGATGAAGATGCACCGATGAAACGCGCCACTTTATTCCGGGCACCCTCGTAAGCATCCGTCGCGCGCGCGGCCAGTTCATGGGCTGCACGATGAATGTTCGAGTTCTCGTGACTGTAAAACCAACTCAGTCGATCAATGACCGCTTGGGGTTTTTGCGTGGTCGCTGCGTTGTCAAACCATACTAATGGTTTGCCGTTCACGCGTTCGGAGAGAATAGGGAAATCGCGGCGAATGGCATGAACATCAAACGGCGGATGTGCGTCCTGTGGAATGACCGGCACATCTCGAACATCCAAGCCCACCGGATCAACAAAATAAAATTGGCGGTGAACGTCGGTCGGTGAAGCGGTTGGCGTATCGTTACGACTTTGGTAACCTGCGGTCGTTCCTACCAATAAAGTATGCAGTTCCGCTGCCCCCGGCAAGCCGAATGGCTGCGCCTTTACCCGATCTTCGGTCGCTAAACTTTGACCTATTGGTGGTTCAACCGGCAGAGAAGCACGCGCCTCCGCGAGAAAGTAATAGGGAGTGTGAATTGGCAACGCCTGTGCAGTCGGGATTTGTGGTAGCGCCGGAGCATAGGCTTGCGGAACGCCCAGTGCTTGCTGACCGCCACGCCCACTCGGCGGTGTGCTTTGTGCTAATGTGTCTGGAACACCGTTTGGCGCAGCCGAAGCCGGTGTGAGTTTTGGCGTCGATGGGCTAACAGCTTGTGCCGAACTCAGCGTCGAAGGAACTTTAGGCGGACTATCCGGTAATGAATCAGGCACAGTGCCGGGTAACCGTCGAAAAAATTCATTCGCGAGGTTTTCCAGTATAGATTCGTCAACCTGACTTGCTGAATTCAAGCCCGCGTCCTTACTTGTAGGTGTCTCGGTAGTCATGGTACTTATTTACCTCCACATCATCTAGCACCGCCAATGCATCTTCGGTCAGTACAGCGAGTGAGCAGTAAAGTGAGATCAAATAGGATGAAATTGCATTGCGACCGATACCCATGAATCGTACTGACAATCCGGGTGTTTGCTCGCCGACGAGTCCTGGTTGGTAAAGTCCCACAACCCCCTGCCGTTTCTCACCGACACGCAGCAGCAAGAATTTGGTCTTGCCATCTTCAACCGGCACTTTGTCTGAAGGAATGAGTGGAATGCCGCGCCAAGTGAGGAACTGCGAGCCAAATAGACTCACGGTTGGTGGTGGTACACCGCGGCGGGTGCATTCACGACCAAACGCGGCAATACCCAATGGATGAGTAAGGAAAAATGCAGGTTCCTTCCAAACTTTTGTGATGAGATTGTCTAAATCATCGGGAGTTGGTGCGCCGGTTCGTGTACTAATACGCTGATTTTTATCCGTATTCGCCAGTAGACCGTAATCAGCATTATTGATCAATTCGCCTTCTTGTTTTTCTTTGATTGTTTCAATCGTCAGTCGCAATTGTTCTTTGATCTGGTCATATGGGCTGCTATAAAGGTCAGAAATACGCGTATGCACATCCAATACTGTGGTCACCGTATTCAGAAAATACTCGCGTGGTTTTTCTTCATAATCCACATAGGTCTTCGGTAGTTCAGACTCGGCTTGATTACCACATGCTACTTCTACATCTGTGGGATTTTTCACCTTATTGAGCCGATAAATACCGGCCTCAACAGGAACCCAATTTAAAAGATGCACCAACCAGCGAGGGCTGATGGTGGATAGCTGGGGTACCGTTTTAGTGGCATTTGCCAACTGTCTTGCCGCGTTGTCGCTCAAAGCAAGCTGGATATTTGGATTTTCTTCTGGCATTTTATCTCTCCTGTTTGCGAAGTAATTGAGGTGAACTCTTTATCTAGTAAGTCATCTTGCTTGCTCGCAAGCGCTTTCTATCGATGTTCCATTTGACCGACAAGCCACTATTTCGAACCTGTGAGTAACAATTTTGCAGTTTATGAAATCAGTAGGCTCAGTAGTTAAGTCAACTCATAAAAGGCCACTTCATCACGAGTGACCTTCAAACAATCATTTTTATCCCAAAAATGAGGACGCACTCTAGCACCTATATGCTGCACACATGATTATCGGATATACAACACATCAAATTTGTATTCATCTGTAAGTTTGCCATATTGAAAATGGTATCTCTGAATTATGTTAACCTGAGTTTGGGATAGCTAAAGCAGCAAAGCAAGGGAATGAACATCACATGAAGACCAATTGACGGCAGGTTTTTTCGCTGCCATAAGTAAGCGCTCAAACCGACTAAGACGTTCACGACAAAACTGACAGGACGGCGATGCCGAGAATGCTCAATTTGTGATTGATTTTCCAAAAGGTCATTGATGGTTTCGATAATAGAGCGCTTACGGAGTAACAATTTATCACTCAAAAGTAACAATCGGTTCTTCATCTTGGAGTGCAGGTTGGTGATGATGAGTTGAAGATCATGTTCCAACAGGCTGTCAAACAGGGATTGTGATAAATAACCGTTGCTCAGCTTTTGTTTCCAATACTTTTGGATAATGCGCTTGTACTGCTGGCAAAAATCATCGACATCACAATATAGCTTAAGTAAACTCATGGGGATACCTTTCACGTTAGTGCTAACGTGAAGTTTAATCATGTCTCGGAAGGTATCCTACCTTTCCAAAACTCAGGGTAGGTTAACATCTTAATCAAAAGTGGTGATAAATTTGGTTTCAAAGTGGTGATAAACTGGTGACAAATAATAAGTCTGCTGAAAAATAGAGAACTGTACGATTATGATCACTTGGAATAAATCCATAAAATTAGGGTCTCGCCACTATCAATAAGTTTGCGGGATCGATAATACGATTCAGCGATGGATATGCCCATCAAGTATTGTATTAAGGGATATGATCTACGTGAATAAATTGGTGTCGGCAGCTTTAGTGCGGTGTACAAAGCCTATCAAGCTACGGTCGGTCGTGAAATCGCCATTAAGATCACCCTGCGGGGGCGTCCAATTATCTGGATTTCATTCGTTGTTTTGAGAGTGAAGCTCACTTGGTTGCTCGTTTGCAACATTCACAATTTTCGCCGCTGTATGATTACTGATGCGCTGTTGCCTTGCTACTTGATTAGATTGGTGGTGTGCGGATGACGTCCAGACTTTCTGAGAAAAACGCTGTCGAAACTCCTTAAAAATTTGGTGTCGCGGTGGGGACGATTTGTGTCGCAGACAGGCTTTTTCCACCTTTCAGTTTCACGCTAGAT
>JAPUDW010000148.1:0-7660 GCA_027492915.1 Bacteroidota bacterium
CCAAGCGATGTACCGACTATTCCACCATTACCACCGACAGCAACCAAATCACCGATTGTAAGCTGTCCGGGTGCTTTACCATCACACCTTTATGCGGGTGTTATCGGCTATGTGTTGGGTGGCGATCCACTGCCAGTAAATGTTCGAAGTGCGCCAACAACGGCGGGGCAAAAGCTGGCACAAATTCCGGTCAACGGACGATTTACGGTGCTCGAAGGGCCGGCCTGCAACGAGGATAAAGCGTGGTTCCGTGTGCGCTTGGAAAATGGTGTGCAAGAAGGCTGGCTGGCGGAAGGAGACGACACTTACTTTGTATCACCAGTCGAAGGTGGTGCAGTGCAGCCATTGATTACACCGGATTCAGTGGTGGTGAATGCGGCCAGTAAGCGTATTCTGACGGTATGCCAACCCTTGATTGAGGATGAGTTTGTGAACGGCAAATCGTCACATGAGTGGTTCCAAAATATAACTGCCGGAGGCAAGTCTAATGAGCAGATCATCAATGACTTCTATGAGGTACGGCTGAATTCTATTCCGGCAACAACCGACGAGGCGACCAGTTGGGGCAGCTTGAGGGGCTTTACCTTCCGAGATGGGCGGGTCGAGGCGGTGGTGACAGCCAACCGTTTTTCCGATATTACCAGCCGTATAGGCATCTGGCTGCGGTATCAGGATGAGCGTAACTTTATTGCGTTTATGCTCCGCAACAACGGCAGCTACTACGTGGGGCGGTATGAGAACAACAGCTATCAAGACATTGTGAACTGGACGCAAATTAACGCGATTAACACCGGTGATAATGCAGTGAATACACTGCGCGTGGACATCGTGGGCGACGAATTTACCCTGTACATCAACGGGGTGCTGCTGACCAAGTTTACTGATACGACATGGCCGGATGGACGGTTCGTGTTCTTTGGCGCATCGAAGGTGGTACCAGCCAGTTTCCGGTTGGATTACATGCGGGTATGCAGGCTGTCGTAGCTACAGATTCAAACTTTTAGGTGTTTACCTGTTTTACAGGCAATAACAGGCAAATTCGGGTTCTTAAAAGCCCACAAAAGTCCAATTTATCGAACCTGTATTTGATTACATCCGCTTACAAACCATTTTCCAACCTGAAGGTTTGTAGCGTTTAGGGGATACCTCTGTAGTATAATCTTCGACGGAGGTCATTAAGATGATTACACAAGAAACCATCCCGCCGACAGTCGATTTACGCAAGTATATTGATTTCAAATTCTTTGGCGAGCGCCCACATATTCGTGGACGGCGTGTTTGGGTGTCAATGATCGCCGCCAATGCCGAAGCTAACCAGTGGAATATCCCTCATTTGGCGCATGAATTTACCCTGACCGAAGAAGAAGTATTAGCAGCACTCCTCTACTACCGCGAACATAAAGCTGAGATTGATCGGCAAGATGCCGAGGAACAACGGCTATTTGACGAGATGGCATCTACATCATCCGCCAATGAAAAATAGTCGAACATGTCTATCCGCTATTATTTCGATGAACATATGCCGCGCATCGTTGCAGAAAAGCTGCTAGAGAATGGTATTGAAGTCATACTCGCAGTCGATGTTGATATGACTCAAAAAGACGATGATACCGAGCACCTCCCCTACGCGACCCAAAATGACCTTGTTATGGTAACATTTGACCGTCCCTTTGCAGGGCGGACAGCGCAACGAACCGACCATAGTGGTTTAATCTGCCTTTCAGAACGTTATCGCAGCGATATTGGTGGTCAAGTGCGCCTGCTTTCCACCTTTGCCAATACCAATGAAGAAAATATTAGTGGACACGTTTTTTGGCTTAAGTAATCACCCATAATTGAGATCGAGATGACACCAACCACCCGCTTCCTGACCAACCCTTCGCCTGCCGACCTGCCCAAGACCGCCGATGTGGTCATTATCGGCGGCGGCCCTGCCGGAACAGCCGCCGCGTGGGCGATTGAACGCGCCGCCCCCAATACGCGTATCGTCATCATCGAGCAAAGCAGTCAGCTTGCGGCGGGGTCATCACTCGCCTCGCTGGAAAATTACCGCACCTGCTGGGCGGCTCCCTGCCTGCACCGCTTAATGCAGCGCAGCATCGACGTGTTCCAACATGCCGAGGATTATTTTGGCGAGGGAACGAAACTCGGTTTGAAGGAACAAGGGTATCTGTTCATCGCCTTCACCGAAGCGCAAGCCGCCAAACTCAAAGATGATGTGGATCACTTGCACCGCTGCGGCCTAACGCACACCGAGTACCTGAACGCCGACGACATCGCCAGCCGCTATCCGTGGTTGGGCAGCCGTGTGATCGCCGCTAAGTACGACCCGATTGCTGGATGGATGGACTCGAACGCGCTAGTGTACGCACTGGCGAACGCCACCCAATCGACCACTATTTTGCTTGAAACCAAAAACGCCAGCATCCGCACCGAAGGCAGCCGTGTACTCGGTGTTTCGACCGCCAACGGCGACATCGACGCGCCGAATGTGGTCATCGCCGCTGGAGCGAACGCCCGCGCCATCGGTCGCACCGCCGGAATCGAACTGCCGATAGTCATGCGCCCACGCCAGAGCTTCACCACCGGTTGGCGGCACGAGGCATACCCCGAAGATGCGCCGTGCGTCATCAGCGCTGCACCCTTTCCGCACGTCCGGCCTGAGGCGCAAAGTGGCGCGATCTTTGGCTACGAGTACAAGTGGAACACGGGCAAAATCCCGAATTACAACGGCGAACGGACAGACGCGCTGATCGACCCGATTTGGCCGGTCGAGCAGTTACGCGACCCGCGTTTCCCCTCGCTGACCTTGAGCTTGATGGCGAAGCAGTTCGGGCATAAACCGGGTGAAGGCTTTGCCGACCCGCGATACCTGCGCGGCATCTACCACCGCGCCGGCTACTATGTCTACCGCGACAATGCCTACTTGACGCTGCCCGACGGCACCACCGAACCTTACGACAGCCAACGCGCCATCATCGACGCATGGCCGGAAATTGACGGTTTATTCCTCTCCATCGCCCATGTCGGTCACGGCATTATGTCCGCGCCTGCTGCCGGTGAAATCCTCGCCAGCCGCATCTTGAAGCAGCCGCTGCCAGACGAAAGTTATGTGGGCTTCAACCTCGACGCGCATTTTGTCGAACACGACGCGGGCGGCTTGTCGGATAACGGGATTAAGGCAGTCAAGCCGGTGAGTGATTGAGATGACATCGTTATACCTTGATTGCTAGTGATGAAGACTTCTCTCAGATCATCACCCCCTAGCCTCTTCTCCGTGTACAGTGAGGGGGGAACTGAGGGAGAATACATCATGAAGATAAGTGAACTAGCAATCTTGGTAGTTATATAACCAATGGTGCAAGTCAACCCCCTTGTATCTCATCCCAACCCTACGTCGGCTGCCTTCGCAGGCTTATTCCGCCGATAGCTCCGCACGCAAGGGAGAAGGGCTTCAAGACACTGGCGTAGCCAAATATGGCGCGTCTATAACCGATCACATAGGCTCAAACAAACTTGCACCATTGGTTACATAGGAAGGAGGCGATACATCCCAACCGCATTGGTAAAGTAAATTAACCCGTCCGGCCCGATGGCAAGTTCGATGGAACAGCCCATGTTTTGATCGACATTGACCGTCTGTATATCCCCTGCAAATCCATCGTGATCGGCATTCAAAGGCACATGAAACAACTGCGCCGGTTTATATCCGCAAAATAGGAGGTGTCCTTTAAACTCCGGGAAAAGATCGCCTTCATAAAGGGCAATTCCAGTTGGTGCAATGGTCGGTGTTGTATAAGACACCAGCGCGGGTTTAGCCCCTTTTAAACGGTTTGGATTGCTACAATAGGTTTTGTCATCGCCACTCATGGGAATCAACCCCCACCCGAAGTTATCCCCTGCTGAAACCGAAAGGATACCATCATCGCAATCTGGCCCATTATTCGTTGCCAATAAATCCCTTGTCACAGGATCAACCAGAAATGAATAGACATTCCGCAGCCCATATGCCCACACGCTGCTGTTGGGGAAGGGGTTATCTTGGGGAATTTTTAGCTGATCCCCAACAATCGCAAAACGATGAATTTTACCCTCCACTTGATCCACCTCTTGCGAACGCACATTCCAATGGCTCATATCGCCTATCGAGACATATAAATACCCCTCTGGGTCAACGATCAACCGCCCCCCATGATGTTGGTGCAGGGGTGATAGATTTGGAAGGCGCCAGAGCGTTATTGGGTCAACAGCTTTGCCATCTTTTACGGTTAACCGTTCCACAACGTTAAATTTTAAACCGTCTTCGTTGGGCGCAGGCGTATAGTAAACATAAAAATAGCCGTTATCCGCAAATTGGGGGTCAAGCGCCATGCTAAGGACACCATCCTCATTTTGCTGACGGACATCCAGTGTCACAAGCGGTGGCTCTTGTAATTTCCCCGCCGCGCTGACCATCCGAATCGCGCCACTTTTTTCGGTGAAAAACATACGTCCATCAGAGTCCCATACTATCGACGTAATCATAGGGATGTTGTACATGAGTTCCGCCGAATATAGGTTGCCACTTAGATCCTGTGAATTAATCCTCATGTTTACCGACAATAAAACCATCGCCGCGATCATGATTATTTTCATATGCAAGCCTAATCTCTCCAAGTAACCAGTGGTACAAGTTGAAATCGTCATGAGAAACACACACTAAAGGTGGCGAAACCGAAGGCGTGTATTCCCATGATGACAGAAGATATTATCACCCATATTTTTTGTAGGGTCGATAATCAAATACGTGATGTGAAGAAAGTCGGGCAAGCCCAGTTGTATCCGAGTGAGGTGATCACGATTGGTATTTTGTTCGCATTGAAAGGTGGACATTTCCGAGCCTTTTGTCGCTGGCTGAAACGGGATTATGTCACTTTGTTTGGTGGCTTGCCTGATCACATGTCGGTCATGGCATTATGTCCCGCCTGCTGCCGGTGAAATCTTCGCTAGTGGAAATCATCGACAAACTCATCAAAAAATATAAGGATGAACACGTCCCTGAACTCAGCGAGGGATCGTCTTTACTTCTTCACACCTATTCACCCCATCTCGCGCTCCGTAGGGCAAGCGTCGCTAGACGTGTACGCCGCCCGTCCGTTATAATCGCCCACCATCTGCTCATCGCGGATGATTTGTTTTACCGACCTGTGGAGCGCAAGAGACGAATGCAAAATTTCGATGATACACAACCTATTAAGCCTGTGATGATTATGCCGGACGACGAACCGCGTTCCGGTGGGCCGGGTTGTTTGCTAATTGGTATCGTTGGCTTAGGCGTGATCGCTTTCGCCGCAGTGATTATCGGGCTGGCGGGTTTTGCCGGATGGACTTCGGGGCAGCGCATCGCCCAGACCAACGCCACTGCCACCACCAGCGCAGTCATCGCCGACCAGTGGAACCGTATTCCGGCGGATATTGCCAGTAAGAATCTGGTACTGCTAAACGCCCGCTTGCAATACTTAGTCACGCTTACACCGGGCGTTGCAGGGGTTGACGAGCTTGTCATCACCGCGACCGCCCTCGCCCAACCAACCGCGACACCCCAGCCAACCGCGACGCAAACTGCGATTGCGCCGCAAGAAACTCAGGCCGCCACCAATATCCCGCTGGTCATCGACGGTAACGCGACGCCGGACTTGAACCCGCTGCTTCAGCAAGCACAAGCCGCCGTTGGCATCTCGGATTGGGATACCGCCATCGACACCTTGGACGCGATTATGGGCTACGACCCCGACTTCCAAGTGTCGGTCGTCAACACGCTTATGTTCCAAGCACTGACGAGCAAAGCACTGGCGATGTATCGCGGCGGCGACAGCTCACGCTTGGCAGAGGCCAACCAGCTCACCGACCGCGCCAGCTTGTACGGCAACATCGAAACATCCGAGGTCAACTACGAAAGCCTAATCGCCAGCTTGTATCTGGATGCGATTAACGCAGTCGGTGTAGATTACAACCTCGCCATCCGCAAGTTGACCACGCTCTACGGTCAAGCACCCGGCTACCGCGATGTATTCAACCTGCTGGTCAACCAGTACATCGGTTACGGGGATACACAGGTCGCCATTGGTCAGCCGTGCAGCGCGGTCGCCCAATATCAAGGGGCGCTGTCACTGCGGGACGATATCACCATCGTCGGCAAGCGTGACTCGGCACAGCTTGCCTGCACCAACCAGCAGCAGGGGCTGATCGGCGGGACGCTCGACCCGAACGCAACCCCCGGCGGTATCGCACCTGTAGGTGTGGCTCCGGTCGGTTCGCAGTAACCCAACCCCATAAAACGAAAAGAGGCGCTGTGTGCGCCCCTTTTTGTTTCCGCGCTACCCTAATGTTATCAGGATAATCACCGGCAAAGGGTTGGCATCATGCGGGAACATGCGCACAGCTTGCGCTATTGGCTGCGGCACAAATGGTTTGTGTTCATCGAGTGCTGCAATCTGGGTGTTCCGCTCTGGATCGCCATCCTGCACGATTGGGATAAACTGCTGTCCGACGAATGGTTCCCCTATGCCAATATGCGCATAAACACGGGCGGAAGCAGTAACCCGCAAACCATCACCGCGTTTCAGTTGGCACAATGCGGCATTATCGCCGCAATAAGCACCATTGGCAGTATTGGGTCATCATCAGCGAACGCGAGAATAACGCGCTGCCAATGCCAGATGTCTACCGCCGCGAGATGCTGGCAGATTGGCGCGGGGCTGCACTGTCGATGGGTAAGCCAGATTTACTCGGTTGGTACACCGAATGCCGAGATGGTTTCATCCTACACCCCGTAACCCGCGCGTGGCTGGAAGCGCAGTTAGGGTACTTACACGACTAAAAGCAGCTATCTACCTGTGCTGATATGTGCATCTGCTACCAGCAAGGTATAGGTGTCTATGGCAGGATCGTAATGATAAATACCCTCACCACGATCTCTATTATTCAACCTGTCATCAATAAGAAAAGTGTCATCTGAAAGAATGCGAAAAATGAAAGTACAAGAATCACCCATAAATTTCATAGGCTTTCTTATGCTGTAAAGATAGACTTGAGTAGACGAACATCCTTCGGTAAGTACAAACCCACCCTCGAAGTATTCTACTAAACTAACCATCTCACTGTTTTCGTACTCGAATTCGAGCTTATTCTCCTCCAAATTCCACACGCGAGTTTTTGCAAAATCATCGCTCCATAGCACCAACCATTTACCATCAGGCGACCATGTACCTACATCATGACAGCAAATATTTCCTCCTAACTCCTTAAACGTTCCATCACTTTTGACCCTAAAAACTTTAGCACTATCACTGAACAGTAACCCATTACTGATAACCCAGAAACCAATAAAGCCAAATTTCTCTTGTAAGGGTAAGTACTTTGAATCGATGGGGTACAACTTAGGTTTTAATTCGCCATTCGGATAGATATTGACTGAACATTGCACCCTACACAGCTTATCGAAAACAATTAGGTCGTCATTAGCTGATAAGTAGACAATCCATCGTAATTGATACTGCTTATCATCAATAAATTTTTCTTAAAATTAATATAATAATTTATCACCACAACAGCAATGATAGCCCGCAGATTGACAGGCTCATGTCTAACAAACACACTTCGGCACTACATAAGATACTCT
>JAPUDW010000148.1:7670-17419 GCA_027492915.1 Bacteroidota bacterium
TTTGTGGTAGTGCCATCTTCATTGATCAGAAAATAGCGGAGAATACTGCCATCTACAGTATCCATCTCTTGATGACATAGCCATTGATCGCCAGATGTATAAGAGCTACAGCTTAAAGTGCTCGAATTGTCACCTTGACGATAAATAAGCCGTTCATCTCCTGTATCAAGCTTATATTCCCAAAGTTCTAATTGGCTCTTCCCACCTTCACCCACGTCACTAAAAAACCGAATCAGTTCTCGATTTTCTGATAAAACGAAGTTATAGCTGCGCTCATGATTAAGAACTTTGGCTTGCAGCTTATTTAGATCAAGAAGTATTTTTTCGGGTTGTTGAGAGGAAAAAATCAAGAAGTAAGATTCAGTGTAGAAACGTCCAGTAAAACGCACATTATAAACGTCAACCTTACTATCAAAATCCATTTTAATCGGAATTGCCTCGGTCGATGTTAACTTAAAGAGTGAGTAATGGGTATCGTCCACTACCAACGCTATAGCTGTCTCACCATGCTCATGCCACAAATTATTAACCTTGTGTCCAGTGAGAAGTGAATTGACTTGACCATCGACTGTGTAAGCCAGCACTTCTTGGGTTGAATCGCGCCATGCGTAATACCATTTCTGGGGCTGCTCCTCAGACGCTTTACTCACGCTAAATGTCATGAATAATATGATAAACAGCACAATGAAAAGGTATCGCATATTTTGTTCCTCACATGCTCGTTTTCGAAAACACTATAGATTATCCCTAAAAAACGAACTCGCCCTTTCCCCGACGTTTCACCTACTAAATATCTCAATTCTATTTGTACCTTTGTGGTCAAAGCATTTCCCAACTGCCAATTTGTCTGAATATCTGGCAAAATAGGGGGCTGTAAGATAACGTCACAATAGTTAAATCTATTCATAAAAGTGAGTGAATTACGATGCAGTTGGCAGACAAAATCGGGCAAATGTTGATGGTCGGGTTTTATGGGCTGGAAGCGCCGGAGTACATCCTTGACTGGCTGCGCGAAGGCCGTGCGGGCAGTATCATCCTGTTCGCCCGTAATGTCGAAAGCCCCGCCCAGCTTGCCCGCCTCACCACCAGCCTGCACAAGGCTGCCAAGTATCCGTTGATGATCGCCATCGATCAGGAAGGCGGTACGGTAGCGCGGCTGACCAAAGGCTTTAGCGAAAGCCCCGGCGCGATGGCGCTTTCCTCCGCACAGGATGGCCCAGCCCTCGCCGAACGGGTCAGCGAAATGCTGGCGGTCGAAATGCGCGCCCTCGGCATCAACTGGGACTTCGCCCCTGCCCTCGACCTGACCTACAACGCGGGTAATCCCGCCGTTGGCACACGCTCCTTTGGCTCGGATGCCGAACGGGTGGCGGAGATGGGTGCGGCTGCGGTGCGCGGCTTCCAGCATGGCGGCGTGGCGGCCTGCGCCAAGCACTTCCCCGGCCTCGGCAATACCGATATTGATACGCACCTCGCGCTGCCGGTGCTGGATACCTCCATCGAGCAGCTCGTCAGCCAAGACCTGAAACCGTTTCGTGCGCCCATCGAAAGCGGCATCGCCAGCATCATGACCACCCACACTATTTTCTCGGCGCTGGATACCGAACTGCCCGTTACGCTGTCAGCAACCATCATCCAACGCCTCTTGCGCGAAGATTTAGACTTTCAAGGTGTAGTCACAAGCGACTGCATGGAAATGCACGCCATTGCCAAACACTTTACCCCCGGCGAAACCGCCGCTTTGGGTACGTTGGCAGGGTTGGATGTCATTGTGTTTTCGCACACCCGCGCGCTCCAAGAAGCGGCTTATGAAGGCTTGCTGGCGGCGGCAGAAAGTGGGCGTATCCCGCTGGAAAAAATCGAGGCCGCCAACAAACGGGTCGCCGCGCTCAAGGCCGCTTACCCCGCCCAACCAGCCAATATCGACCTCATTCGCCAGCAAGCGCATATCGAACTGGCGATAGAAGCCGCCCGTGCCTCAACAACACTGGTTGCCGATGCGGGTTTGCTGCCACTCGACGGCAGTGTCGCGTTGATCGAGTTCGACTCGCGCTTTGACAGTGGTATTCAGGAAGCCGGTGGGGTAACGGGTTTCGCGGCGGCGCTGCGCCAGCACTTCCCGCAGCTTACAGCGATGTCATTCAAGGCGGAGGATCATCCTGCCGCAGCGGTGGCGCAAGCACAAGCCCTCGCCCAATCCGCCAACACACTGGTGATCGCCACCCGCAGCGCCAATCTCAACCCCAAACAGTTAGCTTTCGCGCAGGAATTGATTAACAGCGCACAACAGGCGGTGCTGGTCTGCCTGCGCAATCCATTTGACGCGGGTTTACTCACCGGCGCGGGGACGGTTATCTGCACCTGCGGCGACAGCGCTCCGTCGTTGGAGGCCGCCGCCGAGGTTCTCGCGGGGGTATTCACGCCCACCGGAACGCTGCCTGTGCCGTTCGCGGCGTAATCTGTCAAATGATAAGGGCGCACGGTGTGCGCCCCTACAACAACCTCTACGGTTTAATCTGCCTTACTCACACGCCAGCGAGGGGTCGCTCTCCGGCATACCCCGCGCCGCATCCGCATACGACTCTCTTGCCGTCAACCGGCTGACAATCCGCGCCAATAGTGACGGCGGCGGCATTGGCTGGGCTTCTTGCTGTGCCTCCGCCTCGGCTTGCTTGCGACCAATGGCTTGGATAATGGCTTCGGCGACTTGGAAATCAATCGGTCCGTACATAAGAATTTCTCCCAACGATAGGCTGACAAAGACGGGGTTATCAAGGCTGGTGATAGGGCGCACTGAACAGACTGGAGCGCCACCGCACTCAAGGATTACAAACTATAGGCTTAGAAATGACGACTGAGGATTACGGTGTCAGCAGCTTTTGCTCGTCCACCACGCCCTGATAGAAGTCGATCTTGTAACAGATCACCTCCATGTACTCGTGGAGTTCGCGCATATGCCGCTCAACTTCGTCCCGATGCATCTTGAGCAGTTCCAACCGCTCCGGCAGGCTGATGTCGCCCAACCGCTGCAAGTCGGCGTAGGCTTTCATCTGCTGGATGGTCATACCGGTCGTGCGCAGCTTATTCAAGAACTCGATCCACCCGATGTCATCCTGTGAATACCGCCGGTGGGTATTCTCAATCCGGTCGATGTGGTGGATAAGCCCGATTCGCTCGTAATAACGCAGGGTATAAACGCTCAATCCGGTCACTTCTGCGACGTGTTGTATGGTGAAGTTTTGTTCGTTACTGTTCATGGTTCACACTTTACAATTTAGAGCGCACTCTAAGTCAATACCCCAATTTTTGATCTCCGAAAATCCGCTATTGGACATAACCAGATCACGCTCGCGGACGAACACTAGGTTATATTATAGTTGCAACCTGCGCTCAAACTGCCTAGCCGAAAGTAGTGTTGAATGACCGTTAACAACTCGCTCCACACCGCCCTCGAAACCCTGATGGCTGAAAATATCGGGCGCGTGTTTCCGACCTGCGTCCTCGCGGTCATCAAGCGCGGCGAGTTGGTATTAAACAGCGCATGGGGAACAGTCGAAGGTCAACCAGCGACAACCGGAACACTATTCGACCTCGCCTCCGTGACCAAGCTGTTCACCGTCACCGCCTTCTTATCCTACGTCAGTGCGGGTGTGGTCGGGCTGGATGACCCGCTGATAACGGTCGTACCGGAGTTTGGCGCACTCTCGCCGCGCACGGTTGACGGTGGACAAGACCCGCACAGCAAAGTACGGCTGCTCACACCGGAATACTTTATCGGTATGCGCATTGATCCGGCGCGTGTCACCTTCCGCCACCTACTCACCCATACCTCCGGCCTCCCCGCGTGGCGCGATGTCTATAACATGGCTGGCCCCGCCCCCACGCCGCCCGACCAACACGAACCGCTGCCCCGCGCCGACCGTTGGGCGAACGGCATACAGGCGATTTACGCCTATCCCTTCGTCGGCATCCCCGGCGAAAAAGTTGTCTACAGCGACATTGGACTAATCTTATTGGGCGAGGCCGTCAGCCGTTTGGGGAACAACACACTCGACAACGTAATTCGCCAGCGCGTGACCGCCCCACTTAACCTCACCACGCCGCGCTTTAATCCTGTGCGCGAAGGCAATCTTTCGCGGCAGCAAATCGCCCCGACTGAGGATGATCCCCTGTGGCGCAAACGCCGCGTCTGGGGTGAAGTCCACGACGAGAATGCCTGTGGGCTGGGCGGTGTCGCCGGACACGCTGGCCTATTTGCCACCGCGCTGGATGTTGCCACCTTCGGGCAGGCGTGGCTGAATGATCCGCAAATGGCCTTCGGTATTACCCCCGAAGTCGCACACGAAGCCAAACACCAGCAGGCCGAAACCGATGGCGCACGGCGCGGTTTGGGCTTCGCGCTCAAAGCCTACGGAGGTGCTGCCGCTGGCGATCTGTTCAGCCTGAACACCTATGGGCATACGGGCTTCACCGGAACATCGCTGTGGATCGACCCCGACAACCGGCTTGTCGTCGCCTGCCTGACCAACAGCGTCTATCCGGGGCGCGGCAAACCCGGCACGCTCGAATTCCGCCGCGCTGTCCATGACTTACTCGCCAGCGAATTAAATCACTCATACAACAAGGAAATATGATGCTCACTGAACAGGCAAACCCGCGCTCGACCCGGATTGATACGCTGTCGGCGCTCGAAATCGTGCAGATCATCAACCACGAAGATCAACTCGTTGCGCAAGCCGTCGAAAAGGCGCTACCGCAAATCGCACAGGCCGTCGAAGCCATCACCGAACGCATCGAAAACGGTGGGCGGCTGATCTACGTCGGCGCGGGAACCAGCGGGCGGCTGGCGGTACTGGATGCCGCCGAATGCGTCCCCACCTACAGCGTCCCGCCTGAACTCGTTCATGCCGTTATGGCAGGGGGTATCCCCGCCCTTACCCGCTCGGTCGAAGGCGAAGAGGACAACCGCGAAGGCGCACGGCGTGACCTCGCCGCCATCAACCTCTCTGCCAAGGATACACTCGTCGGTATCGCCGCCAGCGGCACGACTCCCTATGTGCTGGAATCCATCGCCTATGCCCGTGAACTGGGCACGATCACCGTTGGCATCTCGTGTAACGCCCCCGCGCCGCTGCTCGAAGCCGCCGACATCGCTATTGGTGTGGTCACAGGGCCGGAAGTCGTGGCAGGCAGTACCCGTATGAAAGCCGGTACCGCCCAAAAGCTCGTCCTGAATATGCTCAGTACCGCCACCATGATCCGCTTGGGCAAGGTTTACGGCAACCTGATGGTCGATGTCGCCGTCACCAACCAGAAGCTCCTGCGCCGTGCGCGCGGCTTGGTCGCCACCATCACCGGCGTGGATGCTGACCGCGCCGCCGAACTGCTCACCCTTGCCGACAACCACGTCAAAACAGCGGTTGTTATGCACCGCCAAGGTGTGGATGCTGCTACAGCCCGCGACCTGCTGGCACAGGCCAACGGTCACCTGCGCCGTGTCATCGGCTAGCGCTATCCGGTGGAGTACGCTACCCTATTTATCTGTACAGGATGATAGCAATTTAGAACTTAGTATGATCAAAATTGGTAGCAAGCATTGCATTGGAAGTCCCTTTAGTGGACTTGTCCCTCTGCCTAGCATCACGGCTTTAGCCTGATGCGACGCAACCTGCCAATTATTACAGAGTTAGGCTAACCTATGAAATTTGCACGAGTAGTCGGCAATTTGGTCGCCAGCCAGAAGGTTAAAGGGCTGGAAGGTGTGAAGTGGCTCATGGTGCAGCCGCTTAACGCCGCGCGTCAACCAGATGGCGACATTTACGTAGCCGCCGATGCCACTAACCAAGCCGGCATAGGAGAATTGGTGTTCGTCATCGCCTCCAAAGAAGCCTCGTTCGCCTTGCCCGTGTCTTTCGTGCCAATTGACGCGTCCATCGTGGGCATCGTCGATGATGTGGACGACCGACCGCTCTATGATGCCGACTCGGTGGCGTGGAAAGTATTCGTCGGGGCGAAAGAGTAAACCTAATAGGGTTTGTAAAACTTGAGTAACTTCTCAATGGCAAATCAACCAAAGGAAACGAAATTTCCTTGTTGTTCCATTTTGGTAATCACAGCCTTATTAGCGATTCCGGTATGCATTTGCAGTTTTTGGATATGGTTCCCCGTTGCTGGGGCACTCGTCGTAGACCTCTTCCAACAGGATGCCATTGATCCCCAACTTTTTAACACTAACAGAGAACCGCTACCAGACGATGCTGTCGAAGCTCAAATATTCCCTCAGCAAATCGGCGAGTATTTATTACAACCGTCTATAGATAGGGCTGAACGCACAGACTCTCAAAGATCTTATTTCCACGAGTATAAATTGCCATTCGGAGGAACAATTCACTTTAGAGTAAGTTTGCTGAAGGATGATTATTCACAAGAAAAATTACTATCTTCTGGTACAAATTGTGGTGACGGATCAGGGCCTGCAAAAGTATTTTCAGATGAACGATTACCTTTTGGATATGCAATATGTAATAGTTTTTTTGCCCGTACTCATCATACACTCAACTGGATTAATGGAAATTGGATTCTAAGCGCCTCATCAGCTTCAATATTGAACAGTGACGGCAATATGCTGCTTGATTTTGTGAACCAGTACGATTATTGAGCAACCCATGTTAGGATAATGCATCGCTGTTGAAAGGGTATCTTATGTACATCGGACGCGTCACCGGAACGGTTACCAGCACCATTAAGCACAATATATTCGATGGGCAAAAGCTGATGCTCGTCACCCGCCTCGACCTCGACGGCAGCGAAACCAGCAACTATGACATCTGCCTCGACGATGTGCAGTCCGGCGTGGGGGATGTGGTCGTCGTGCTGGATGAAGGTAGCAGCGCCCGCCAGATCATCGGCAAGCGCGGCACAGGGCCAGCACGCGCCATCATCGTCGGCATTGTCGATAAAGTTGAGATCAGCGAATAAACGTTTCTCACCCAACAATGACATGTGGCTGATGCGATTCATGCCATTTATACAACAAGCTCTCATCAAAACTGTCATATAATAAGGTTGAAACAGCCTCACATTGTAATCCCCGTTGCTGGCTTAGGCTGCAAAGTTGAGCAGGAGGAGCAGCGATGTACGCGCAAGTAACCTTACTTCAAGTCCCCATCGACCAGATGCCCGTGTTACGTGACCTTCTCGAAACCCGTTATTTACCCATCGTCCGCCAGCGCCCCGGTTTCAAAGCCGGTTACTTCCTCGAACAATGTGACGACCCCGAAACGGGTCAGCTCGTGCTATTCTGGGACGATCAAGCTGCGGTCGAGTCGTTCAACCGTACTGGGATGTTGCAAGCCTCGCTCCACGCCCTCACCGCCGAGATGCCGGACTTAATCGTGCAGCGGCAGGGCTACACAGTACGTCTCGCCGTCCGTGCGCTGCCAGAAACCGCCGCGACCAATTAAGACTGATCTGCACACGAAGTTAAATATAGGGAATGACTAACCCCATTCCCGCTTTGCGTCTTTGTGCTTTCGCGCCTTTGCGTTAAATCTATGTATTCCTCTCGTTTTTTCTCTGTGCTCTCTGTGCCTGTACGAAGCCTCCTTTAGGGCTGTGGTGAAGTCCCTTTCTCCGTATTCCTCTGCATTCTCTTGGCGTCTTGGCGGTTCCATCTTCCTCTGTTTTAAAAATCCCTCTGCATTGACCTTGGCGTTCTTGGCGTCTGTGCGAAGCCTCCTCTTGCGGGATGGCGGTTCAATTATTCTTTGTGTTCCCCTGTTCGAAAGTTGCAGCCCTGCCATATCGTCAGTAGGCTTGTCGTAATGGCACATCAAATCAACCGCATTACACAGGAGTACGGTCATGACTGCTGACAACCCTTTACTACAACGTCGTGTGCTGCGTGCGCCGGAGTTCGCAGCCGGCGACTGGCTCAACACCGAACGCCCCTTAACAATGACGGGGCTGCGGGGTCGCGCTGTGCTGATCGACATCTGGGAATATAGCTGTATCAACTGCCTGCGCACGCTCCCCTACCTCCGCGAATGGAACCGCCGCTACGGCAAGTGGCTGACCATCATCGGTGTGCATACCCCCGAATTCCCCTTCGGCAAAGAGAAACCGCAAATCGAGCAGGCAATACGCGAAAACGAACTCACTTATCCCGTCTACCTCGACAACAACTTCACCATGTGGGATGCCTACGCCAACCGCTACTGGCCTGCCAAATACCTCATCGACCACGACGGTTACATCCGCTACCAGAGCGCAGGTGAAGGCGGCTACAGCTTATTCGAAGAAGCGATACAGGCAGTCCTCCGCGAAGGCGACCCGAACCTCACGCTGCCGCCCATCATGCAGCCCATGCGCGATGAAGACCGCCCCGGTGCCGTTTGCTACCGCCCCACCCCCGAACTCCACGCGGGTTTAGATCGCGGTGCGCTCGGCAACCCCGAAGGCTATGGGCGCGGCGTACCTATGATCTACATGATGCCTAAGCCCAAAGAGCGCGTGCGTAACAGCTTTTATGTCAGCGGCGCGTGGCAAGCGGGTGAGCAGTATCTCACCTATCAGGGGCAAACCGAGGCTGTCGTCAACCTCCCCTACGAGGCGGTGGAAGTTAACGTGGTGATGACCCCTTACGTCGATATGATCGACCGCATCGTGCATCCCGAAGCCGTCAGTGTCGAAGTCTGGCAGGACGACCTCCCCCTCGGCAAAACCATCATGGGCAGCGATGTAACCGCTGAAGGTCGCGTGCTGGTTGATCGCCCGCGCATGTACAACCTCGTCCGCAACAAAGGCTTCGAGCAGCATGAACTCACCCTCCGCATCCGGTCGCGCGGCTTCGCCATGTACGCCTTCTCCTTCACCGGCTGCGTCAAAGGTGAATAAATAGTTTCACTTTGATAATCCGACATAGAACACGTCCCTGTATTATTCCCCTCTCCAAAGCATTGGATAGGAGCAAGGGGTGAGGTTACTGATCTATCCAAATTGCTGGATTTGCAGCCAAACGCTACACTGAACACATCCGCAGCCCACCAGATGGAGAGACCCGCGTGCCGTTACAGGTGTTTATTAGCTATAAAAGTGAATACCGCGACTTCGCCCGTAAACTCAAAGCGCGTATCCACGATTGGGGTTATGGGACGTGGTTCGACGTGGACGACATTGCCGAAGGCACCTACTTCCGCCACGCCATCCAAGAAGGGCTAGAAAAATCCGAAGTGATGGTCGGCGTGCTGACGGAAGATGCCTTTCGCTCGCGTGAAGTGCAGGCCGAATGGGATTACTTCTTCATCAAAAATAAAGAGTTCATCCCCCTACGCTATCAGGCCATCGAGCCGCCTTACCACCTGCTCACCATCCAATATATCGACTTCATCAACGACGAAAACACCGCCTTCGACAAACTGCACAAACGCCTCGGTGAACTCGCACGCGTGCTGCAAAAAGAAGCAGTCGCCCCACAAAAATCCAGCGCCGTCACCACCGAATTAGAAGATCGAGGTGGTGAACGCGAGGAAGAACCGCTTACAGACTCACCCAAAACGGAAACATCCGAAGCGTTGGAACAGGAAAAACGTAAACGTGAGGCGCTTGATGAAAGTGTCATCAACGTCCCTCCTCCAAGGCCGCCCAAGCCGATCACCACCGTCGTCATCCCTGCCGATAACGCGGACGAAGGTGAATCGAAGCAGGATATGTTGGATGATGGCTTATTGGGGGGGGGGGGGGGGGGGGGG
>JAPUDW010000149.1 GCA_027492915.1 Bacteroidota bacterium
TTGTCTTTTTTTTGATAAATATGATTCCCGGTGGCCCATTTAGCATGGGTGAACGCGGTTACACACCGGAAGCAATGGCAAATTTGGAACGCAAATACGGGCTGGATAAACCCATTACCGAACGCTATATCAATTACATCACCAGTGCCTTGCAGTTGGACTTTAGTTATTCAACCGCTGTGATGGGCAACCCGACGGTGATTTCGGTTATCGCACGCACTTGGCCCGTTACCCTGCATGTCGGCGTCTACACGATCATCGTGTCGTTCGGGCTTGGCCTGCTGATGGGTATCGTGGCGGCCTATAACCGAAACGGCTGGATTGACAACTTTGTAACGCTCACAGCGACACTGGGTATTACCCTGCCTAATTTCATTATCGCCACCTTGCTCCTGCTCATTTTTGGCTATCAAAACGGCTGGGGCGACCCTAAAAAATGGATTATCGGTCCCGTTTGGCCGGGTGGTCCCGCGCTGCTGTCGTGGGATTACTTCCTACCGGTGATTACTTACGCCCTAGCGCCAATGGCGGTAGTCGCACGTTATACACGTTCCAGCGTGGCGGATGCGCTGAATGCCGACTACGTACGCACAGCGAAGGCCAAAGGTTTAAGCAATCAAGCGATTATGCTGCGCCACGTCCTGCGTAACGCTATGATCCCGATGATTACGGTGCTGCTGCCACAAATCCCGAACTTGCTCACAGGCTCACTCTTTATTGAGGTTGTGTTTGGCATACCGGGGCTGGGTAAATTCTTTGTCACCAGCATTTTTAGCCGCGATTATCCGATGATCATGGGGCTGGTTCTCTTGGTAGCCTTCTTGTGGGGTCTCACGTATCTGATAACCGACATTTTATATACGATGATCGACCCGCGAGTACGCATCACCGGCGGAGGAGTCAGCTAAGATGATTGATAAAGTCTCTGTGACTTCACAGCCTAAAGTACAAACCGCTACCCTGCGTGAAAAAATTGTGCAGCGTTCACCGTGGACGGATGCCATCCGCCGCTTCCGGCGCAACCGCCTCGCCATGCTGGGGCTGGTAGTTCTCATACTGCTGCTGCTCACTGCCATTTTGGCTGATGTCATTACCCCTTACCCTTTTGACTTTGTAAACCTCAACCTGCAAGCCCGTATGTTGCCCTTTGTTGATCCGGCACACATCCTCGGCTTAGACAGTTCCAGCCGCGATTATCTCGCCCGCCTCATTTACGGCGCGCGTACCTCAATGCTGGTCGGGTTATCCGTGCCGCTGCTGTCGTTCGCCATCGGCGTTCCGCTCGGCGCACTATCGGGTTTTATCGGCGGTAAGGTCGATTTCGTCATCCAACGCTTGGTGGACGTGGCTACCGCTATTCCCCCGCTGGTGTTCGCCCTGTTTCTGCTCAGCGTGCTTGGCAGCGGCGTTAGCAACGTCATTATGGTGCTGGCAGTTACCGGTTGGGTTGAATCGACCCGCCTGACACGAGCGCAGTTCCTGACCTACCGCGAGAAAGAATTTGTCACCTCGGCGCGGGCGCTGGGTGCTAGCAACTGGCATATTATCACCTCGCACATTTTGCCGAATGCCATCTCACCGCTGTTGATTGCGTTCACCTTTGCTGTACCACTCGCCATTTTTGCGGAAGCCGGTTTGAGCTTCCTCGGTATCGGCATCACCGAACCTACCGCCAGTTGGGGCAAGATGATCGGCGGCGGTATCGGTAACACCATCCGGGTTTATTATCATCTAGCGCTTTTCCCAACCCTTTTGGTTGCGCTCACGATGCTCAGTTTTTCATTCGTTGGTGATGGGTTGCAAGAAGCGCTTGATCCTAATCGTTCGCAGTAGCTAACAGAGAGGTGTTTTCGTATGGCTCGTACATCCCTATCCTCTACGCTTTTGGTCGCCGCCTCCCTGTTATCCGCGCTTGCCCTTGCGGCTTGCGGTGGGGGAGCCAGTGGAGGAGCCACCGCGATCCCGACCAAAACGCCGATTCCCACCTACGGGATTGCTCTGCCGACCTCGATGCTGGTCGTCGGCACGCGGGAAGCAACCGCTGAGGCAACACCGGCTGCCGATACGACAGCAGAAGCAACGACCGAGGCAACCGTCGAGGCAACCACCGAAGCCACCGTGGTAGCGGCTGCCAGCACCAGCTTAGACCCTGTTGTGGTCGAACGCGGCAAAGGCCGTTATGATGCGTTGAACTGCGCGAGCTGCCACGGTGCAGATGGCACGGGCACGGATGACGGCTCATCGTTGATCGCCCTGACGCAAACCGAAGGTGAGTTCATGTCCTTCATTCGTTCAGGTGGCGCTTTGGGTACCGCGCATCAATATCCGTCCAACAAGCTGAGTGATTCGGGTGCAAAAACACTGTACCAATATTTATTGTCGTTAAATGCAGGCTCATGAATGAAGTTACCATCGCCATCTCAAAGTGATAAACGGATGCTCCTCGTCAGCGCAGGCGTCTTTCTGGCGACCTGCGTGCTGGTGGGGTTAGCCCTCATCACGCGCGGTCGTCCGTCAACCTTGGGTGATCTGGGGACGATCAGCCTCGGTACGCCGCTGCCGCCGCAGGTTCTACAGCAGCTCACCCAACTCCCCAATGCCCCCATGCTCACGGGTACATTGGCAGATGATATTCATGTTGTCGAGCAGATGGTGGCGGATTGTGGCGATTATTCAGCCGAGCGCCGCTCCCAGATGCAAAAGCACATCAACTGGCTGTTGGCACCCGCAACGCTGTCGCAGGACATGATTATCGCGCTTGGCGGCAATACCAATGGGCGGCTCATTTTTGGGATGGCGACCTTTACGCTGGCTGAATGGGGTAAGAAACAAAAGTCACCGACTTCATGTCTGCTGACGGTCGGCAAAAAGTTGAACGATCTGCTGGACGCCAACGGTGAGGAACGGGTTCCCGCATTTGATGGGGTAGGGTAAGACGGCAAGATAGGGCGGTTATCCAGAATACTATCTTGCCTATTCAAAAAACCTATGCTATAGTGCATCATAAGGAAACGACCACGCTCTTTTTCATCTACCTGCATTGAGTTCACACATCCAAATAGTCATTCAAAGCAGTCATATGATTTTTCGGCGTGACAGTCGCCTTTCCACATGTATCCCCCCCACATCCAAATGAATATGGGTATCTTTTTTGGGAATTAACCCGCCCCCGGAGTCACACTGAACATGGACATTGCCCAGTTAGAGCAAAAAACACTCGAAGAATTACGTTCTGTCGCCCGCGAAAATAACGTGACGGGCTACAGCCGACTTAAAAAGCCAGAACTTATCTTATCTTTATTGCGTAACAATGCTGAAAAACAAGGGTATCAGTTACGCGGCGGCGTGCTGGAAATCGTCGATGACGGCATCGGCTTTCTCCGCGCCGAACATTATCTGCCGGGGCCGAACGATATTTACGTCAGCCAGACGCAGATCAAGCGCTTCAACCTGCGCACCGGTGATATGGTCATCGGGCAAGTGCGGTCGCCCAAGGACTCGGAAAAGTATTACGGCCTCCTGCGTGTAGACGCAGTTAACGGTCTGAACCCCGAAGAAGCCAAGAACCGCCCGAACTTCGAAGACCTGACCCCCATTTATCCCAACCAGCGCTACGACCTTGAAACCAGCCCCCGCATCCTATCCACCCGTTTGCTGAACCTCATCGCCCCCATCGGTCGTGGGCAGCGCGGGTTGATTGTGTCGCCGCCCAAGGCGGGTAAGACCACCGTCCTCAAGGAAATCGCCAACGCCATCAGCAAGAATTACCCCGAAGTTCACCTGATGATCGCCCTGATCGGCGAACGTCCAGAAGAAGTGACGGATATGGATCGCTCGGTGGATGCCGAAGTCATCGCCTCGACCTTCGATGATCCTGTACAGCATCACGTCCGCGTGGCGGAGATGGCGATCAACCGTGCCAAGCGCCTTGTTGAAAGCAAGCAGCACGTCGTCGTCATGTTGGACAGCATCACCCGCCTCGCGCGCGCCTACAACCTCGTCGTGCCGAGCAGCGGTCGTACCCTCTCCGGCGGTTTCGACCCGTCCGCCATTCACCCGCCGAAGCGCATCTTCGGTGCCGGTCGTAATGTGGAAGAGGGCGGCAGCCTGACGATCATCGCCACCTGCTTGGTCAACACCGGCAGCAAGATGGACGACTTGATCTACGAAGAATTCAAGGGTACGGGCAACATGGAACTGATGTTGAACCGTAAACTGCAAGAACGTCGCATCTTCCCCGCCTTCGACATCGAGCAGTCGTCCACACGGCGCGAAGAACTGCTGTTGGGGCCGGATGTGCTGGCGCGTGCCTACACCATGCGTAACATGCTCTCGCACCTGCAAGAAGACCCCGAAATGGGCGTGGTGGGCGCATACGAACGCTTCATCAACCAGTTCCGCCTGACCGAAAGCAACGAGGAATTTATGAACTCGCTGCCCGGTGCTGGCAACAACAACCACCGCAACGGCTTCTAAGTAGTCGTCAGTCGATAGTCTTTAGCTCAATTCAGAAAACCATCCGCGAGGGTGGTTTTTTGTTTTTGGGCGGCATTTGGCCTACGGACAGCCATCGAACACTCAACGTTGCCCCACAAATACAATTTACGGTGGTAGATTACGATTATCGGTGTTCTGAACGGGCGGTTATGATGGCGACAAGTATACGACTGCTGATAGTTTTACTGCTTTGTTTAACTTGGGTGAACGTGCAGGCTCAATCAACCGGGCAGGAGATCGCAATTCTGTTTGGCTCTGATCACGAGGGGCAAGCAAACGTTTACAAGATGAACGCAGATGGCTCCAACATCCAACCCTTTATCAACAGCCCACTTGAGGGAGGTGGCGTTCTCGAAACAGCAACCCTTTCACCCGATGGAAAGACGCTGGCCTTCACATCGCGCAAAAATCGGTTCGAACGTCCTACCAGTGCGATCTTCTTACTCGATGTTGAGTCAGGGAAAATAAGTGTCCTAAGCAAAGATATGCAGGAAGATAGTGGCTTCCCCGTGTGGTCGCCGGATGGCTCGCGCTTGGCCTATCTTACGAAAGGATTATACGGGGCTTACGAGCAAGCTCACATTTGGGATGCTGCTAGTGGAGCGACCGAAGTTTTAACGACAAATCTAACTATAAGTGATGTTGTCCATGACCGCGTAATGGGGGTTACAAGTGTCGATTGGTCACCGGATGGCAAAAGGTTAGTGTTGGGTGTACAAACATCACCGCCAACCGGACAGAACATCCTCGTGGTTATCAATGCGGATGGTAGCAACCCCACTCAGCTTACCATGAGTGATGTATATGCGACCCTCCCAGTATGGAATTGGCAATCTGACACCGTGTACTTTCTATGTGAATTGGAAACTCAAAACGAACTATGTTTTGTGGATGTCCAAGGCGCTGGATATGATTTATTGACCACCGATTTCAAGAACCTAATCCCTGAAAATTCAAATCCGCGCATCCGGTGGCTGAATATGTCGCCCGATGGACGACTATTAATCCAGGTTTTGCGCGACCCCAATATATACATCTACGATATTCAATCTCGAATTTTGACGAAATTGACTGTAGGAAACACTTTTTCAAATACAGTGCCTTATTGGATTATGTCTACAACTGCACTCACCAACTGACGCTAACAGTCGATTGCCTCTGTGTAGTGTGTTTTATCGACAAAAATGCGAAAACTCAGCTTTTAATGTAGGACGCGATAAATGTCAGGCGGCATAGGGTTAGACTAAAAAACAACAACACACGGTTAGATCAGACAAACTGACCGTCACGAACATTCCTCGGCGGGTTCAGAGTGCCCTTTAAGGCTTGTCCGGTACTCGCCTTGTCATAAATTACGGGAGAAATGAGCTTAAAACCGGTAACCAGCCTGTATTTCAGAGGCGAACATCTGCCTTTGAAGTCCCTTCAGTGGACTTGTCCGGTGGTTAGCATGACGGCTTTAGCCTCATGCGAGGCAACGTAAGAGTCTTATTAGTACCAGACAAGCCTCTTTAGGGTACTTCCCGCCGGAAAACGGAGCCGGATGGCTTTAGCCTCTGGCGGCATCTTCCTCCCCAATCCCCTCCTGCCCACTTTCAAACCAAACCCTAACTTGACTTTGCTAGCTCTTTTGTTCTACAATGACCTGTGAGTTTCTCTCTGTGTTCTTTGTGCCTGTGCGAAGCCTCCCTGTGGGATGTGGTAAAAACGCCTTGCATGGAATAGATGTTTGCAGCAAACGTTGCAGCAGCACCCCAACCCTTCGCCGCTGCAAATAAAATGGCCTGACTTGGCGACTCGCATTTGCATTTAGCTAATGACTGTCGACTATAGACTAAAGACTTTTTGGCAATCTTGGCGGCGGCACACCTTTTGCCAACTTCGCCGCAGTTTCAGCCGAGCAATCCGCCGAATTGGCACAAAATTGCCATTTGAAATTGCCGACGCTTGTCGTGCTGCCTATTTTGCCAATTCTCAACAGCGTCATTTCCCATATTGGCACGGGGCTGCCGCCGCCACTGCCGCCACAAAATGGATAACCAACAAATGATGAACGTACAAGAACAGATCGAAACCTATATCACCAGCCAACCCGAACCCAAACGTACTGATATGCAAGCGCTTCACCGCCGCATTCAGGAAGTCATGCCCGACTGTAAATTATGGTTCCTCGATGGCAAAAACGCAGAGAATAAAACCGTCTCGAACCCGAATATCGGATACGGCCTTCAAACTAGAAAGTACGCCGATGGAACAAACCGCGAGTTCTATCAGATTGGCCTGAGCGCCAATACAACCGGCATCTCAGTCTATATCCTCGGTATCGAAGATAAGCAATACTTAGCCCAGACCTACGGGGAAAAACTCGGTAAAGCCAGCGTAACCGGCTATTGCATTAAGTTCAAAGCGCTGAAAAATATCAACATGGATGTCCTCGAAGCCGCCATAAGGGATGGCGCGGCACGCAACGGCTTTTGATTTAATCCTCCGGCATGGCTATAGTTATCCCAATAGGTTGTTTGGGATAAAGAGTTCATACATGCCGGATATTCATAAACGTTTGACGATTAACGCGCCGCCCGATTGGGTCTGGGCAGCGCTGACCGATGCCACCACCATGAGCATCTGGATGCAGAGTAACAATATCGAAATAGATTTGCGTGTGGGCGGTGCCTACCACGCCTTCAACGGGCAGGTCAGCGGGAAGTTCATCCACATCAACCCCTATTCGCTGCTCGAATACACATGGAGACAAGCAAGCTGGCAGCCCAATTGGGAGGACTCGCTGGTGCGCTGGGAACTGCACGCGGACGGTAAAAGTACGCATCTTTATCTGATTCACACCCGCCTGACCAACATCACCGAGCGCGACAGCCACGACGGTGCTTGGGATATGTACTGGATCGCCCCCATGAAAGATTGGTTAGAGAACGGCTAGATGATGACACGATTACGACTCCTCTTGACGAGTGCCATCCTACTCACCTTCGCGGTAGCCCACGCGCAGGACATCACGCCAACCCCTGTACCCTCGCCCGTGCTGGCCTACTTACAGGGCGGCTCTGATGGAACCCACTGTGGTGTCGTTGCGGTGAGCAGTATGGATGGCGCGGCTCAACAGCAGTTTACCGTACCGATTAACAATGGCTGTATGTCACCCCTATGGTCACCGGATGGCGCGTATCTAGCCGTGTATCACCCCGGCTTGATACTGATCGAAGTCGAAACAGGCGAGATCATCGTATTGAATGACCTCACCACCGGCACGATAGTGGATACACCGGCGTGGTCAACTGATGGTGATTATCTGGCGTGGCACGAGCAGCGTGGGGGGGATGGTGCTAACCCGACATGGAACGTGCTCAATGTTGCAGATGGCACTGTTGAAGCATCGGTGGATTTGAGCGAAATAGAGGTTGCGCCGGATACCCTCGAACTCCTTCAGGTAACCAATGGTGGCCTCTACTTGATGACCAGCAGTGAGGAGCCGCTCGAAGTCCCGCTTCCCGAAGGGCTGAATTGCACCTCGACGCTGGCCTTGTTCGGTAATCAATTCGTGTGTAGTGATGGCGATGATCTGGTGCTGGTCGATGTTCAAACCGGTATGCTCTTGAACCTGACGAATACGCCGACGGTCGAGGAGTCGAACCCGCATTGGTCGCCGGACGGGCAGCAGATCGCGTACCAGACCTACGAGCCGACGACGCGGAAAACGTGGTTGAACAGCATCCAACCGGACGGTACGAATGGCATCCAACTCACCCTTCCCGAAGGTGATGCTTATGATGTGCGTCCGCTGTGGTCGCCGGATGGGTTGTATATCGCGTTCCAGCGCCATAGTGGGCCAAAGGGGTTGACAAGCGAGATTTACGTGATGCAGGCTGACGGCAGTAACGTAGTGAAGATCGGCGATGGGCAGGCTGCGGCGTGGCAGCCTGCCGCGCTTACTGAGTAACTCATTGATACACGGGCTAGAACAATCCAGCCCATCTTTGACTTAACCGCGAGATACTTGCCTTTGAAGTCGCTTTAGCAGACTTGTCTGGTGATCAGCATGACGGCTTTAGCCTCATGTGGCGCAAACGGAGGAAAATTTATGTACGGACAAGCCATGTATCGCGTTTCTATTTTAGATAGATTAGGTAAAAATGTGACTATCCTCCTACCGCCACCTGTTCCGCGCCCCACTTCTGCGGGTTCTCTTTGAGGTTCGGCTCGGCTACCCAGCGAATGGGTGGGTTGGTGCGCTGAATGAGGTTTTCGGGCGTCACGGTGGACATGCATCGACTAGCGATCTCGAACGCCTCCCGCCACTCGTCATGGGCGACCTCAAGGATAAGCGCGTCGTGCATATCCAGCGCCACGCGGGAGCGCATCCCCTGCTTACGGTACTCCTCCGATACCATCACAATCGCCCGTTTGAGCATCTCGCTCACCCCGCCCTGACAGATGTAATTCCACGCCACGAAGGCTGAGGGTACGGCTACGGGACGACCTGTCCATAACTTCAGACGGTGGGTTTCATCCACCTGCTTCTGTGCCGCGTTCCGCCAGTAGGTGACGCGTGGGAAAGCCGCGTCCTTGGCCTTCATGATGCGCCGTGCTTCATCGGTCGAAACGCCGATGCTTTCGCCCAAACGCTTGGCACCCATACCGTAAGCCGTGCCGTAGGTCACTTTCTTGGAGAGGTTACGCAGCCGCTTGCGTTCGGCCTTATCGCCCTGCTGCCATGCTTCCTTAAAGTATTCCGAGGCCATCACCGAGTGAAAGTCCTCATCCTGGCAGGCCAACGCCAGATTACTGTCGGAGGCGATCATCGCTGCCATCACATTCTCGGCGTTGCTGTAGTCAATCTCCACCAGCGTAAAGCCCTCATCACCAATCGCGATACCGGCCATCGCGGGCATCTTCCAGTTTTGCATATGCGGGTAGCTGGAGGCGCGTCGTCCGGTATCGGTCGCTATTGTGACCATGCTGTGCAGTCGCCCATCCAGCTCGGCGTGGTCGATCAAGCCTTCAATCGCCGAAATCAGCCAATCAACTTCGGTATAAGCCGCGAGGTCTTTAAGCTGGTTAAAATAAGGGCTGCCGTCTTCCATATACGATTCGATGACATAAGCGTTTGAACTCAGGTCATCGAATTCAACCGCCGCACCGGGGTTCTTGCGCAGGCGATGTCGTCCGGCGCGGGTGAAGTACCACGAGTTCGGGTCCCAAATAGGCAGTGGGATACCCTTGGTTTCGTAGAGATATTTAACACGCGCCTTGGGACTGCCGGGGTTGGGGAGGCCATCCGCTTGCAAGCGCTTTGCTAACACTTCGCGCTTTTCGCCCAGTTCGGTGAGGTGCTGGTGCGCAAACGGGATGTTGAGGCGTATCCCCTCGACCGCCATCCGGCAGTATTCATACAGGGCGCGGCATTCCCAGTCAATCAGCGCGGGGTCGGCTTCGATTGTGCGCTGCTTGTTGTAAATTTCAAACGTTAGGTGTGCGTCATCCTGTGCGTACTGTAGCGTCAGTTCGAGCGGTAGGGTGTGCAGCTTACCGCGCTGGCCTTTCATCGCCTGCTGGCGTTCAGGAAAGGGAATGCCCAAAGCTGTGGCGACCCCTAACAGTCCGTATTTCGCATCCACATCAGGGTGCAGTAAACGCGCCATCGACTGCGTATCCCAGATATGCGCGGGAATCTTGCCGCCCGTCAGCTTGCTCAACTGGCGTATATCAAACACGGCATTGTGGGCGATGATGGTGATGGGGCGTTCGAATAAGCCTTTGACGAATGTGAGTATCGTCTCATCGAAAGGCGCGGCAATCACAGTGGTGCGGATGCCCCCCGACTGTTCCCACGCGAGGGCGATGACCGTTACATCTGCCGAGTAAGTCAGGCCGTAGTCAATCTTTGGCCCATGCCCCGGCCAGCGTGTTTCGGTCTCAATATCCACCGCGACCGCAGCCGCTTTCAGGCAGTCGGCAAGGGCGGCGCTGTCGTAAGCATGTGTTTCTTGAAAGAACGAGAGCTGCATAACAAACTCACCCCATACTGAACATCCGTGCTGATTATAATATAAAGTGATTGGATGTGGAGGGGATGAAAAGGCGCTTATTTAATTCACAGAGCTTTTGTAGGGGTTTGTCGCAGGCAAAGCCTTTTAACCGATAGCAACCCTGCCATTTATACCCGTTCGCTGCGGTTGGCGAATACCTCGATCAGCGAGTCTAAACCTGCGGTAAGGCGTTCTTCGGCTTCGTGGCTGGTGAACCAGATGTCCTGATCGTTGGTCAGTTCGAGGTGCTGGTCGAGCAGGTAAACACCCGTCAGGACGTGGGTCGCACCCAGATTGGACAGCACTGGCTTGAGGGCGTAATCAATCGCCAGCATGTGCGCCAGTGTGCCACCCGTAGCGACCGGCAGTACGGCTTTGTTGGCTAAGGCGCTCTGGGGCAGCAAGTCCAAAAAGGCTTTGAGTACGCCGGTATACGCCGCTTTGTAAACGGGCGTACCGATGATGATGCCATCAGCGCTGGCGACGATTTCCTTGGCCTTGAGCATGGTCGGCCCGTTGAACTTGCCACACAGCAGTTCCTCCGAATCGAGGTCACGCACACTCAAATTGCTCGTTTGCAAGCCGCGTTCGTTCAGGTACGCACGAGCGTGTTCCAGCACCCCTGCCGAGCGCGAAGGCGTGGATGGGCTGCCGCCGATGGTGAGAATATGAGCCATGAATCGCTGTCCCTTTCAAGAAGTTTTTGCCAAGCTGTGTTTATATGCTCATTTGAGATTACGGACGACATATATCGCGTCGGCTTCCCCTAAATCCTCTTAATCCCCAATTGCGCCTTCACCCGCCAACTGCTGGCGCAGCGTATCCAATCCGATGCGCAGCGTGAAGTCGCCAAAGGACTCGTCGGCTTGCCGTTCGTCACGGTAATACGACAGTACTGGACGCAGTGTCGGGATGAGGTCGTTGAGATGCACCAGATCAAGGAAGGGTTTTGCCAGCCGCGTCCCTGCCGGATTGCCACCTAAGAACACTGTGTACTTGTCCAACGAACGCCCCACAAAAGCGATCTCCGCCACATACGGGCGGGCGCAGCCGTTGGGGCAGCCGGTCATGCGGATGGTGATCCCCGCATCGGCGATATTTAGGTCGTCGAGCGCGTCCTCAACTTGGTCGATGACAGCGGGAAACACACGCTCGGCTTCGGTCAGCGCGAGGCCGCAGGTCGGCAGTGCGACACAGGCGATGGCGTTACGGCGCGTGGGGGTAATTTGCTGTACGGTCAGAATGTGATACTCGGCAATCAAGGCTTCGACTTCCAGTCGCTGTTCCGCAGTGATTCCCACCATCAGGATATTCTGTTGGGCGGTCAACCGTGTGCCGAGGTCAAACCGTTCAATAATGGCACGCAAACCGCTGCGCAGGCGGTAATCGCCACGATCAACCACGCGGCCATTTTCTACCGGAATACCCAAGTACCACAGGCCGTCACCCTGCTCATTCCAGCCGAGGTGATCTTCGACGAAGAAGGGCGGCATTGGTTGTAAGGCTTGTAGGTTAAAGCCCACGCGCTGTTCTAATTCTTCGCGGAACCACTCCACCCCACGGTCGGCAAGGATATACTTCAAACGGGCGTGTTTGCGGTTCTCACGGTCGCCAAAGTCGCGGTGGATAGTAACGATGGCCTTCACCGTTTCGACAACCTGCTCTGGCGTGATGAAACCGACTTCATCCGCCAGCCGCGCATAAGTCGCGTCATTGTTGTGGGTCATGCCCATGCCGCCGCCCACCAGCAGGTTAAAGCCGGTTAGCAGGTTATTCGTGTCAAAGATCGCCACCAAACCGACATCGTTGGTATACACATCAACGCAGTTATCACCGGCGTAAGCGATAGCGATTTTAAACTTGCGCGGCAGGTAGGTTTTGCCGTAGATCGGGTCTTCAACCACATGGTCATCAATCAGTTCTTCGCCGTCTACCCAGATTTGGTGGTAAGCGCTGGTCACCGGATATAAAGCGCGGGTCAGGTCGAAAGCGAACTCTTGCACCGCCAAGCGCTGTGGGTCGCTGGTTGGCGCGGCGCAGGCCATTACGTTACGTACGATGTCGCCACATGCCCCCAACGTGCTAACGAGGGCATGGTTCAATTGGCGTACCGTTTCGCGCAGTTCACCTTTGAGAACACCGTGAAATTGGAAGTCCTGCCGTGTCGTTATCCGCAGCGTACCGTTGCCGTAGGTGGTGGCGAGGTCGTCATGGGCGATGTATTGGGCGGCGGTGAGCTGGCCTCCCGGTAGGCGCGTGCGAATCATAAACTGGTGATGGTCAGACGTGAGGTCGAGCTTACGGGCTTCACGCTCTTCCTGCTGGTAGATGCCGTGAAACTTGAGAATTTTTTCGGCGTTATCGCTGAAGTAGCGGTCACTGTTCGCCAGCTCGTCGCCAATGCTGCCGCGTAAGCCCGCGCTGTCGGATTTAATCTGTTCTACGTTCGGTTTCGCCACAATCGTTTCTCCCCAAAAAATAAAAGCCCCGGCACATAGGCCGGGGCGGTAGCATCTTTCAACCAGTGGTTATCAGACGTGCCGTAACGGGCTGTGCGTAAATAAGCGTTCGCGACAGCAAAGACAACACATCGGATAACAATTCTGAGCAGCAGTCATCATGTTTTCGACATCACCAAATAAAAAGCCCCGACACGTAGGCCGGGGCTTTAATATTCACTGGAGTTCATCAGCAAGCATCAAGCGCACATCCGGGCTATGCCAAGTGTGGTGGTCAGACAACACATACACTTACAGGTAAGGGCTGTGGACATGCTTGATATTTACGCCTTGTTGACGAGACGATAAGGATGATTATATTGGCAAAACACAGATTGTCAACCAAAACACGAACTTGAGCCGCAGCGAAACCTACTGCATTATTCCCTGATGAATTATGATAGGCGGCCTGTAGTCAGCTAACCATGATTGAAACCAGCCTATGATTTCCTTGATCGCCACTGTCCTTAATGAAGGCCAAAGTATGCACCGGCTGATGCGTTCGCTGGTGGCGCAAACCCGCCTACCGGATGAAGTCGTGATCGTTGATGGCGGCAGCACCGATGATACAGTTGCCATCCTTCACAGCTACGCCGACCGCTTGCCGCTGCGGGTCATTATCGAGCAGGGCTGCAACATTAGTGAGGGTCGCAATAAGGCGATTGCTGCCGCGCAGGGAGACATCATCGCTGTGACGGATGCAGGGGTCGTGCTTGACCCACGCTGGTTAGAACGAATTATCCAACCGCTGCTGGCTGACCCCATCTGCCAGATGGTCGGCGGTTTTTTTACGCCGGATTACACGAGCACCTTTGAGCTGGCGATGAGCGCCACTGTGCTGCCGCTGGCTGATGAAATCAACCCTGCCACATTCCTCCCCAGCAGCCGCAGCGTTGCCTTTCGAAAAGGTATTTGGGAAACCGTTGAGGGTTATCCCGAATGGTTAGATTACTGCGAGGATTTGATTTTCGACCTGCGGGCAAAGCAGATACTCGATGACAAGCTGATTTTCGTGCCGGATGCACTGGTAGCCTTCCGCCCACGCGGGTCGCTGAGGAGTTACTTTAAGCAGTATTATCTGTATGCACGAGGCGACGGTAAAGCTGACTTGTGGCGCAAACGGCACGCCGCCCGTTATCTAACGTACTTGGTTGCGCTTCCCGTCGTGTTCCTGCTGGGCTGGCTGGTACATCCGCTGCTGTGGCTGCTGGTGCTGCCGGGTGCATATGTCTACCTGCGCCAACCGTATAGTCGGCTGGGAAAGTTGAAAGCTACAAGTTACAAGTTACAAGTTGAAAGTCGGCAGTCGTCAGATGCAAATCAGTATGATGCTGCATCTAACTCAGCACTCAGCGCTCAGTACTCAGTACTTCTTTATATTCCCATGATCCGTGTGGTGGGCGACGTGGCGAAAATGCTAGGCTATCCAGTTGGGTGGTGGTGGCGGTTACGCAATCATCCGCCGAATTGGAAGCGGGTTAAAATGCTGAAATAATGGACGAGCCTAATGGTGCGGACGCGCTAATAGGGCGTAAAATGCTATTAACCCGATTTACTTAACGAAAGTTTTTTTGTTTGCGCGTCTTTCAACAAACTTTACCTGCCTCTGTAGCCGCTTTATGGAATCGACTCACCGAGCCGGCTGCCAGCATCAAGGATCTTACGGATCGCCGCAGTGCGGGTTTGATTTCGGGTATGATGCTGCTCACCTTTGCACTGCTCATCTTCCGGCGTGTATTGGCAGCCGTGTTGGTCGTACCCTATACCAACACCTTTGCCATTTTTACGATTAACCTCGTTATAGTCGGTGTGGGTTACCTCATCAGCCGCACCCGCTACTACCGCATTGGCACTTTAATTACCGTCACCTTAATTGCCATCGAGTTTTATGCCCAAACTGTTGTTCGTGCTGCCGAAGACCCCACCCATTTAGGTGAAACGGCAGTCTGGCTGATTGCGGTGCTGTTGGTCGGCGGGATGGCGATTTCGTGGCGGGTACTCCTACTACTGGTGGCAATATATATTATCGGCTTGCTGGCGTTGCCCTACACTGTCCCCGGTGTGATTTTGCCAAACACGCGTTTCGCGATTGAATTTATCGCCAGTGTCTCGATACTCATCAGCATTACCGCCGCCCTCCGCACGCGCGATATTCGGCGGATGGAAGAACAATCGGTGCAGCTTTCAACCAGCGAAAACCGCTATCGTACCCTGCTGGACGCGGGATTCGAGGCCATCATCATCCATGACAATGGCGAAATTCTGGATGTCAATGATCCGGCGTTGCGGCTGACGGGTTACAGTAACAGCGAAATCATGAAGATGCGGACGATTGAACTGGTTGCGCCGGAAGCACAATCGGTTATCGCCCAATGGTACAAAGAACACAACCTCGAAAACTTGGTGTATGAAAGTGTCCTGCTGCATAAAGATGGTCGCCACTTAGATATTGAGGTGCGGTCACGGGCGATTGAGTATCAGAATAAACTCGTGCGCGTCATCGCCATGCGCGATATTACCGAAAGCAAGCAGGCGCGTGAACAGCTCAAAAACCTGTTCGATAACCTTGACCGTGTGTTCTTCTCCTTCAGCGCCATCGATATACAGATGATACAAATTTCGCCGTCCTGTGAAAAAATTTATGGCTACCCGCAGCAGGCGTTTTACGACGATCCATCAATTTGGTTCTCCTTGACTCACCCCGATGACGCCAACCGATTTACCGAGGACTTCCAACAAATCGTCCACGGTCAGCGTGAACTAAGGCCGTTCCGCATCGTGCGCAAAGACGGCGAAATCCGCTGGGTAGAAATGCTCATCATGCCTGCCCACGATTCTGGCGGCAACTTGCTGCGATTTGATGGGTTGGTGGCGGATATTACCGAGCGGCGGCAGATCGAATACCAGCAGCGCGAACTCCGTGCCGAGCGTGAACGCAGTGTGGTGCTGCGGCAGTTTATCACCGATGCCTCGCATGATCTGCGCACCCCGCTGGCGACCATGTACACCAGCCTATATCTGCTGCGGCGCGTCAGCCCTGAGGACGAGAAGATCAGCCGCCATCTGGATACCCTCACTGAACAAACCAGTCATCTGAGCCGCGTACTGAACGACCTGTTCACTATGTCGCGCCTCGATGCGCCAGAAACCTATGTTGAAAAGTTCCGCTTAGACATCAATCAGGTGATGGATAACATCGTCAACAGTAGTTCGGAAGCCGCCAGCGAAAAACAGATTCAAGTACGTTACACACCGGCTGACCATCCCCTGTGGGTGATGGGCGACAAAGATTACCTGATTATGGCGTTGGGGCATGTGGTAACGAACGCCTTACAGTACACACCTTCCGGCGGCAGTATCACTATTCGCAATATTGATCAACCGGACAAGAAAATTTGTGTCGAGGTCGAAGATACGGGCATCGGCATTCATGCGACCGAAATGGCGTATATTTTCGACCGCTTTTACCGGTCGGATAAAGCCCGACAAACCGACCGTGGCGGCGTCGGCTTGGGGCTGTCACTGGCACGCAAGATCGTGGAAATCCACAACGGCAGCATTAAGGCGGAAAGCGTACCGGGGGATGGCAGCACCTTCCGCATCACGCTGCCGCATATGCTACAATAACCATCTCGATTGTGGATTAGTAGAAGTGAACACAATGCCACCCCATTCTAGACGGACATTCTTTTTACTACTCGTACTGCTGGGTTTATGCTCAACTGTGGTAGCGCAAACATCGACACCAACACCGGTGCCACCCGAAAGCACACCTGAAGCAACGGCAGAAATAATCCTAGAAGCCACAGCCGACGTGCAGCAGGTCGAACTGCTCCTGCCAGAGATCGTATCCACCAGCCCGCACGACACCGGTGCGTGGACGGAAGGTTTCTTGCTGGCGGACGACTTCTTGTACGAAAGCGTGGGCGAAAATGGCAAGTCGGACATTCGCAAGGTTGATCCCAAAACCGGCGACATCGTGCAGCAGCACAAAATGGAATTCGAGGATTACGCTGAGGGGTTGGCGCTGGTGGATGACCGCTTCATCCAACTGACATGGCAGCAGGAAATCGCCTACATTTATGACCGCGAAACTTTCAAGCAGGTCGGCACGTTCACCTATGAGGGCGAAGGCTGGGGTTTGGCCTATGATGGTGAATACCTGTGGATGAGTAATGGCAGCGGCACGATTGTCAAACGTGACACCGAAACCTTTGAAATCGTGGATGAATTACCTGTCACCTT
>JAPUDW010000150.1 GCA_027492915.1 Bacteroidota bacterium
CCGGCACCCAGTGAACCAATAGCAGCCCATTTATGTCTGGCAATAAAGCCGAAGAGCCAACGGTTATCAGCCTTTGGCTCCCCTGTCCGATCAACCACCAAAGACCACCTCTCGCCCGATGCGGGACGACTCGTATATACCATCTAGAATTTCCACAGCGATCTGTCCTTGCTCGCCGTTCGTTCCGGGAACTGAACCCTCGCGTATACTCTTCGCCAAATCCATCACCAGCGCTTCATGTCCCTGCGGCGTACTAAAGTTCGCAGTAGGGGTTACAGCAACAGGTACGCCTGCCATCTCGGTATAAAAACGCAGCGTGTCATCATTCTTATAATTACGAACATGCAAAATCGCAGTACCTTCAGTGCCTTGCACTTCAACGCGGTAAGCATCTTCCTGTGGCTGCCCATGCTCTGCCCATGTCACATTAAGCGCCATGCTCGCGCCGTTTGCCAGCCGCAAGAATGCGACCCCGCCGTCATCCACATCGAAACCGCCTTCAATCGTCTGCCCCGGCACACGCCCCCACGTTTTACGACCAATCGGCCCGAACAAACTGCGGGTTTGGGCGCTAATCGTCTGCACGACTGGAAAGTCCATCAACCACAGTGCGAGGTCAATCACATGCACACCAAGGTCGATGAGCGCCCCACCGCCCGAAGCCGCCTTGCTGCCGAACAATCCCCACCCCGGAATACCGGTTTCACGCCGCCACGAAACTTGAACATGGTAAATCGTTCCTAATTGCCCTGATGTAACCATCCGCCTCATCCACTGGGCATCCGAACGATAGCGATAGTTATACGACATCATCAACTTTTTGCCCGTGCGAGCTGCCGCTGCCACCATCGCTTGAGCTTCTTCCTTGTTCACGGCCATCGGCTTCTCGCAAATCACATTTACACCCGCTTCGAGCGCCGCGATAGAAACTTCAGCGTGCAGTGCGTTCGGCAGGCACACACTCACCAAATCCAGTTTTGCATCTTGCAGCATCATCTTATAATCGCTGTAGCGCTCCGGCACTTTCCACTCGTCACCGAAAAGTTGGAGACGTTCTGAATTCATGTCACATATCGCTGCCAATTCCACATCTGGGCTGCTCACATAGCCCTTTGCGTGAGCCTTCCCGACACCCAATCCAATAATGCCCCCGCGCAATAGACCGCTGCTCATATCAATCTCCAATGTATTTTTAGGTGAAAAAGGGCAATCAGTATAATACTTCCTATCTTAGTCATGAAGTCGCAACTGACCATGTAACCAAACACGTCCAATTTGCCAATATCATGGTCTTTCACCGCACGATATAATGATTCGACTGTAGAGTAAACAGGTGAAACTCATGAAATTTTAATCTTTTCATAACATGTTTTTTTATCACTCATTTACCTACTTGGGTATTGACTATACGAATTTCGACATCAAATAAGTGTCGTTTATTGAAAGGGAATTTCATGCCTTCACACCCATTTCTACTCCCCGCGCCACGCCAACTGACGCTTGGTGAAGGTGTTTTTTCACTACCGCAGCACGCTTTAATTGTTATTAGCGATTCAAAACTGTTGTTCGAAGCCAAAAAACTGCAATCCGCATTAAAGGAATATAGCCAGAACCAGTGGAGTATCGTTGCTGGAGGCAGCTACCTGAACATCGGCGTTGATCTAACCATTGATGAATTCTTCGATCATCCGCAGGGTTATCAACTTACCATAACACCCCTCGAGATCAGCGTCACCGCCGCCGATGCTGCCGGAATCTTCTATGCGGTATGCACGCTGAACCAACTATTACAGCAGTACGGCGCATCGCTGCCCTGCTTAACCGTCAATGACTGGCCGGACTTCCCTGCTCGTGGCATCATGCTCGACATCAGCCGCGATAAAGTGCCGACCCTGCAAACAATCCTTGATCTAGTTGACCGCCTCGCTGCCCTCAAAATCAACCAGCTTCAACTCTATATGGAACATACCTTTGCCTATCGCCATCACCCCGAAGTCTGGGCGCAGGCTACCCCTTTCACGGGTGAGGACATCCTTGAACTTGATGCTTTCTGTCGTCAGCGCCACGTCGAACTCGTTCCCAACCAGAACAGTCTCGGACACATGGAACGCTGGCTCAAACACGAACGCTATCATCACTTGGCCGAATGTCCCGATGGATTCGAACCACCGTGGGGTGGCTTCAGCCCTCCCACCACCCTCAATCCGCTCGATCCCGGCAGTCTCAGCCTCGTAGCCAGCTTATACGACGAACTGCTTCCGCACTTCACCAGTTCGCTAATCAACGTCGGTGGTGATGAACCGTGGGAACTCGGCAAAGGAAAAAGTAAACCCGAAGTGGATGCCCGTGGTGGTCGTGTCTACCTCGACTACATCAAGAGCCTACACAATGAAATCTCTGCTCTTGGACGCAAAATGCAGTTCTGGGGCGATATTATCGTCCACTATCCCGAACTCGTTCCTGAACTCCCTCCAGATGTCACCGCCATGCTTTGGGGATATGAAGGCGGTGAAAAAGCCGCTCAAGAATGGGAACGCCAATGCGCGATGCTCGAATCAGCAGGAATCCCCTTCTATGTCTGCCCCGGCACTTCCAGTTGGAATACCATTGCTGGTCGCTCCGACAACGCCATCGACAACTGCCGCATCAGTGCCGTCAGCGGTCTCAAGCACGGTGCAATCGGGTATCTCATCACCGATTGGGGCGATAACGGCCATTGGCAGCCCTTCTCAATTAGCTACTTGGGCTTTGCCTACGGTGCTGCTGTAGCATGGTGTCTTGAAACCAACGACAAAATCGACCTCCCCCCTCTGCTTGACCGCTTCATCTTTGACGACAAGGCTGGCATCATGGGGAAAGTCGCCTACGATTTAGGTGAAGTCTATAAAATCATTGGCCCTGAACACATCAACGGGCAGATTTTGGCCTACACCCTTCAGCTTTCCACCGACAAACTTCAACAAGGTATTCAATCCTATGAGTCATGGGGTGGGAGTAAAACCAATCTGCAACCAGAAACCCTTCGCCGTGCAGCCGAAACCATCAAACGCATCATCGAACCGATCACCCGCGCTCAAATGCAGAGGTCGGATGCAGCCACTGTCGTCGCTGAATTTCAACAAGCCGCCAACTTACTCCTGCATTCGACCCATCGACTGCTTTTCATCTTGGATGAAGAAGGTACGCCCGAAGCCCTGCTCACAGAACTACAACCGTTGCTAGAGCAGCAAAGCAATCTTTGGCAGGCTCGCAATCGTTCCGGTGGTCTCGATGACAGCCTCCGCCGCTTCGACACCCCCCTTAACGAATACAAATCGCTAACAGGCAGCTAACACTTTACTCCTGTTGTGGGAAGTAATATCTCAACGTGCAGCATCCACTTTGTAGGGAAGGGACTAAGTCCCTTCCGCCTGCTTAGCCCCCATATCTTCATCTCAAGTCTATTCATTACCAAAGACAAATCACATTGTTTTGCATTTAACTTCCTACTTGCAACTTGTCACTTGAAACTTATTACTACTTAGGTTTATTTTCGGTTAATCCGACAAATGTTTTTCCAACCATTCACCAACCTACTTAACACTCTTGCTCCCTCAACATGGTTAATGCCAACCTCGTCTAAAAGCTACCAAATGTTCTTCCAAATGGTCACCCTTAATGTCCTCACTTCGGCTATTCTATTGAAGGGAATGATCGTAAGGATTTGCTCCCTTGCCCTGTTACTATGGGCTATCGGCGGAATGAGCTTGCGAAGGTAGCCGATGTGGGTTGGGGATAGGGGTCTGCCCGCCACAACTTAAGGATTTATTTCGCGCCGCATTTGCCGCCTCTGCCGCTTGTTCCGTATTTTGTGCATTGGACTGATGACTGTAGACTGGCGACTAAAGACTATTTTTGCAGCAACCATTGCGGCGGCAGCCCTATTGCCAAATTTACAGCAACTCTAGCCGAAGGTGCAAAAAATAAAGAGCTAAAATTGCCGCATTTGCCGCTGCTGCTGCATATTCCGCTTATTGTCACTTTTTGCAGTTGTGGTTTTCGCAGCATTTCGCCTTTTGCTCACTCAGAAGTTGCGACGAAGGAGTCCTTTAGGGCAAATGTGGCAAATCAAACACTGCAACATTTGGAACTTTTATGTCGGAAAAATGTCCTTATGGCGACGACGACATCGCCGACATAAAATGCACGAGTGAATCTGATAACGAAGTAGTGTGGGATGAATTTGAAGAATGTTGCGATGAAGGAGTCCTTTAGGGCGAATCTTCGGCAATTCGCTCTTTCGTATTTGCTGTCCTATCGTCTTTTATTGTGAAGAATGTGAATCTTGCAAATCACTTTTCACCCCAACAAACCCTTGGCTCATCTCTGCTTTCCTTGGCGTACTTAGCGATTTGTATTGCCTTTTAACTGGCGACTGATAGCTGACGACTTCAAACAAAAAGCGGTGAACCATCGTCCACCGCCTTATCAACAACAAATGAGAAAAGAGCCTTACTTGACTGCTAACGACTTAAGCTCCGCAGCACCCGCCTGAACCTTTTTCAGCGCGTTCACCACATCATCCACGCCCTTTGTCCCCGCGCGGAAAGCACTCTCGCCCAACCAGATGGCCTCGCCTTGGCAAGCACGTTCGGCTTCTGGCAGTACCATATCCTCAAAAGCGAACCGCTCTGGGAATGCGCTTGGCACCGGCAGCTTTGAAAGTTTCGGCTGGAACAACTCATAATGGTTCATCGCCTCGTACCCCTCCGAACTGGGGATACCTTCCTTTTGCAAGGCCGCAACCGCTACATCATGCTTCATCCCGAACACTTCAGGGTTAATCGCAAATACGTAGCAGTAGAAAGAACGGGAAGTATGTCTTGGGTCACGCTTCAACAAACGAACACCCGGAACCTCACTCAGCGCCTCATCCATATAGGCCGCCATCTCCTCGCGTTCCTTCGCCTGTGCGGGGAAACGTTCCAGTGCCACATAAGCCAACGCGCTGTGCAATTCGCTCATGCGGAAGTTTGCCCCCATCGTAAATTCCTGCTCGGCTCCATCATGGGGTCGTCCACAGTCGATAATACTCGCTGCCCGCGCCGCCAGCTCCGGTGTCCGGCACAACAAAACACCACCCTCGCCAGAAGTCACCGTCTTGGAGGATTGCAAGCTGAATGATCCAAAATGCCCGATTGTCCCTGCACCCTGCCCGCGCCATTTTGCGCCGTGGGCATGGGCGCAGTCCTCGATCACAATCAGATTGTACTTTTCAGCCAGCGCCATAATCGCGTCCATGTCCGCCATCTGTGCGCCCAGATGTACCGGAATAACCGCCTTCGTTCGGGGGGTAATCGCGGCTTCAATCGCCTTTGGGTCAATACAGTAGGTTTCGGGATCAATATCAACAATCACTGGGATTGCCCCTGCTGCCATCGGTGCGGCTGCTGTCGCTTGAAACGTGTATGCCGGAACAATAACTTCATCGCCCCAACCGATATTCGAGGTGCGTAATGCGACTTCCATCGTCACAGTACCGTTCGTAACTGCGACCCCGTAGCCGCCACCTTGAAGTTCCTCGAACTTACGCAAAAAGGCTTCCGTTCGTGGCCCCGGATACGGGTACCCACCCCACTGCCCCGACTTGACAACGCTCGTAACCGCCTCAATATCGCGCTCGTCATGTACCGGCCATGAAGGCCACGGTTCTGTCCGCGTTGCTTGTCCACCTAAAATCGCCAAATCAGACATGTTCTAATCTCCTATTCGTTGGGGTCGAAATGATATCCTGCATCAGATAAAGCCGCATTTGTGGACTGGATTAACGAATCCCGCAGCGGTTTGTAATCTACTTTCACTTGCTCCATTGCCAACATAACGGCTCCGACGACCGGTGGTGCTGTCAAACGAACCAGTTCAGCACCGGGGGCGATTTGATGAACTGTAGCCGCCACGCTCTCAGCAATTAACGGGCTGCCCTTATATAAACTACCAGTCAGAACCAGATCAAATTGTATGTTCTCAAAACCAAGCTGCCGCACTACGCCGACCGCTAAGCTCCCTAACTCGCCACCAATCCACCGTACAACATCCATCGCGACAGCATCACCTGCATTAGCAGCCTCAAACACTACCATCACTGCCGACGAACCTAACCGGTAGCGCTCACGGGACAAGCCTTCAAGTAAATCTGTCACATCGGTTGCGCCCACATGCTCGACAAACTTCTGCGAAAGAACAGTTTCAGGTTCACGTTGGCACCATGCCTTCGTCACGCTGTGCATCGCGCGATGAATGAGGTCTCCACCACCGCCATACTCACCTGACCACTCGCCGACACCAGAAACCCGTCCCTCATGGCCATTCACGTCGCGTCCACGGCAGTTACTGCCTGTCCCGGCCACAACACTAATGCCCCATCCCGTGCGTGACCCTGCAATTAGGCCGATCACGGCATCATTCACCAGTGCCATCGGTGCGCGAAAACCCAAGTTCTCAAGCACTTTTCGATGTAGCGGCTCGTCATTCGGCCAATCTAATCCCGCAATACCCATACCAATTGCGGTAAGCTGTACTCGCTCAAGTCCTGCTTGATGGAGCGCCTGCTTCGCTACTATATCCAATACAGTCGCAAAACCGTCATAACCAATTGACTCATGGTTTCCACGCCCACCCTGCCCAAAACCAATAACCTTACCTGTCTCATCACTAATAACGGCGTGAGATTTCGAACCACCGACATCTACGCCTAAAAAATACTGCTTCATGAATTACACTCGCATCAGATCACGTAATACGCGGTTACCAATGACATGTATTCCCTGATTACGAATAAACTCACGTAGTTCCCCGCTCAAAAATGTCTCATAATCAGCGACACGGCTTTCCCAATCCGGTGCGATGGCTCGTAATTCGGGAGTATCCTTCGCCGCATGGATATAAAAGTGGGTGATACCCGGTTGCAGGTTTTCAAAAGCGCGTTTAGCCTGCCCCAATCGATCTTCTGGTTTGTCCAGTGGTAGTCCATATTCATGGTCAAGTAACGGGACTCCACTCGCCTCACCGCTGGCGCTAGCATCTGCCGCTAAAGTAGCCAATGAATCTTCTAGCCCCCTTGACCTAAAACCCACCTTATCCCCACGGAACAAAATGGTTGGGGGTAATTGATATTCCTTGGCTAAATCAACATATGCTGGCAAGAACTTTTCATGGGCAATCGTCCCCATATGGCTGTCCATATGGGTTGCATCTACTCCCGCTGCTAACGCGCGATCAATCTGGGCTTTCATTTCAGCGCGGGCTGCGGCTTCATCGGCGCGTTCTTGTACGGGTGGCTGACGGCGATAAAAATACCCTTCGTCGTCCATGAGTCCGCTTGAAGGATTACGAGTTGAGATCGGCCCCCAACGGTAACCATCCCATTCGCTTGTCAGCGTCAGATGCACACCCATATCAACTTCGGGGTGCTTCCGGCAGTAAGCAGCCGTTTGAGGGAACCACGGGCATGGAACCATCACTGCTGCCGATGAAATCAAACCAAAGTCCATCAAATCGTCAAATGCTGAGAGGGTCGCCTCACACATGCCTACATCATCGACATGGATAATAACGGCACGATCATTGTCAGCAAGACCAAGTTTCTTTAAAGTTGGATTAGGTTGCACGATCTATACTTTCTATTTGGATTTAATCAATTGAAAACTGTGGAAGGTAACGCTTGTTCGTTTGGAGCATATCATCCAAAACAGCTTGCACTTTATCAGCTTCCGGCCCCAAGGGGTGCGTCAAAAGCGCTTGGTATGCCGCATCTCGGTTCCCATGTACAGCCGCTTCAACCGTCAGCAGTTCATAGGCTTTTATCTGTGCTAGCAAACCAAATGAGGCTAAAGGTAGCGGTTCGGTTGGCAGCGGGTGAATACCCTTACGATCTATTGTGCACGGCATCTCCAAAACCCAATCTTCCGGCCAGCCTTCGACAGCCCCGCGATGAGGCACATTCACCTCATGAGTTTCACCTAGATCGTTGTAATGGGCATTCAATACTTGGGTCGCCAATGTCGAATAGTAAGCACCGCCCCGCTTCATCAACCCGTCTGGCGGTGTCGTACGATCTGGCTCCGCGTACTGCCTGAACAATTCTTCTTCGATCTTCATGACAGCCTCAGCCCGTGAAGGCGGCCATTTCTGCTGTTCAGCATATTTGTGATCAGTATAGTAGAAGTACTGGAGATAGTAATTCGGAATCATTTTGATAGATTCGATTGTGTTCAAATCCCAATCCGGTTCCGGTTGTGAGCGCTGCTTTTCAACAAACTGCTCAAAAACCTGAGGCCAAAGATCCTCGCCTTCCAATTTCAACCCACGATGCCATGTTAGATGGTTCAAGCCTAGAGTATCCAAACGAGCATCAGTTGGCTTGGCTTGGATGCCTAAATCCTCTAACATATGCATCTTGGTTGTAATCGGCACATTACAAACCCCAACCGATGCAACCTCAGAAGCATAACGTGATAAGGCTTCCGTAACTAACCCTGCCGGATTTGTAAAGTTGACCAGCAAAGCATCGGGAGCAAGTTCCCGCATATCATGGGCGATTTTCAAAACTACGGGTATAGTGCGCAAGGCTTTCGCCATGCCACCCACGCCAGTCGTTTCCTGACCGATCAAACCATGCCGCATCCCCAAATATTCGTCTTCGCGGCGAGCAGCCATCCAACCAACACGGAGCTGCGTGGTGACATATTGAGCACCCCTAACTGCTTCCCGTTGATCGGTTGTCAAATGCACTTCGAATTTCGCCCCGGCAGCTTTCGCCATCCGCTGGGCAAATTTCCCGACCACTTCCAACCGTTCTGGCAAGACATCCATCAGCCAGAGTTCTGTCATAGGAAAGGTATCTTGACGCTCCAGAAACCCGTTGATAAGTTCCGGCGTATAAGACGAACCACCGCCAATAACTGCAACTTTCATAAGACCTTACTCGATTCCTAATGTAAACGAACTCAATTAGCGCTTATTCCGGTGCGCCACATGACCGTCGAATAACCAATTCAGTTGGAAGCAGCGTCAAAGCATCTGCGTGTCCCAACTGGATTAAACTAATAAGCTGTCTTACTGCCTCGCGTCCTGCAAGCTCGATGGGCGCACGAACCGTCGTCAAAGGCGGTGTCAGGTAACGCGCCAAACGAATATCGTCAAACCCCACCAGTGCAATATCTTCTGGCACGCGCAGCCCTGCATCCTTGAGTGCAATTAGGGCACCAATAGCCGTATCGTCATCACCTGCGAAAATGGCATCAACCGGAATATTACGGCTTAACAACTGGGAAACAGCAACCTGCCCTTGATACTCGTCAAATCCACCATTTACAACCAGTGCCGGATCATATTCAATCCCATGAGCTTTCAAAGACTCACGATATCCCATTTCACGCCAGAAAGAATCTTCTACGCCTTCTGGACCAGGTAGGAATGCAATGCGTCGATACCCACGATTTTCAATCAGGTAATCCACTAATTTACGAGTACCTGACTTGTTTTCAAAAGATACATGTGGAATATTCAGTCCCTCAGGTGGAGAGCGATGAAGCAGAACAATCGGAAACTGCATATTGTGTAAACGAACAATCTCACTCTCATTAAGGCTGTCCACAAACACAATAATACCATCGGCATTGTGCTCACCCAACGCATAACTCCCTAATGGCAGAGAACTATCCATTTGATGTGTACAATGGATTAGCAAATCATACCCGTTCTCACGTGCTCCGGCTTCAATACCACGCAGCATCGGCCCAAAAAATTCACCGTTGATTTCGCGTAATATCAAGCCAATGTTATTCGTCCGGCGGCTGGCTAAACCTCTCGCAGCCGCATGTGGCGAATAATTCAATTCTGTTACAGCATTCCACACACGCAGCGCCGTTGATTCTGCAACCTGCCCTGATTTATTAATAACGCGGCTTACGGTCGCAATTGAAACGCCCGCCATTTCAGCGACATCGCCGATAGTTGCTCGCGAAAATTCAGTGAATTGTGACATGATGCCTTTTGAGGTTCATGAGCAAAATAATGTAAGCGTTTACAGTAAACGCTTACATAGCGTAGCGAATCTTCTACTATCGGTCAAGATCGCTTTTTATTTGGCAGATTACGGATATGTTGTTACACTGATGAAAACGCTTTCTGTAAACGCTTACATGAACCCTTTGCCCCCAATTACTTGCACCTATTTATGTTGGAGGAATGACAATGTTACGAAAGATCTCAGGGATTGTTGTAGCGCTCTTATGTTTGACTTATCTCCTTGCTGCGCCAGTAGCAGCGCAGGATAAGGTCAAGGTCACTATTTTTGTCGGGCTGGGAACGGGAACCGATCCTGATCAGATACCCAAGCAAGAAGCGCTTGCAGAAAAATATAATTCATCACACGACACGATTGAGATCGAATTTCTAATTGTCCCCAATACTGAATCTCGAACCCGCTTACAAGCTATGCTCACAGGTGATAGCGCACCCCAGCTTGTTGGCCCGAATGGTATCTCCACAATCGCTGCGTTCTTTGAAAGCTGGGAGGACATCACACCTTATATCCAAGCTGAAGGTTTTGATACCAGCGACTTTTATGCCACTAGCCTCGAACTTAATGAATACCCATCACTCAATACCGGACTGCCATTAGGCTTGTTCCCCTCGTTTATTCTCTACAATAAAGATGTTTTTGATGCATCCGGCGTGGAGTATCCAACCAGTGATTATAGTAACACCTCATGGACGCTGGATGAACTCAAAGCTCGCGCAGTGCTGATGTCGCTCGACTCAGCCGGAAATGATGCTACTTCCACAGATTTTGATCCTGAGGATATGGTACAGTGGGGTTATTCTGATGCATGGACAGATGGGCGCGGCAGCCTGACCATGTTCGGTGCGCCTAATGTCGGTCGCCCGACCACAGAAGATTACCGTACTGCGGTGGCAAACTCTGAAGAATGGGTTTATGGGATGCAATGGCTCAGCGATGGCATGTGGGTCGATCACTTCATTCCCAACAATGAACAGTCAGCAAGTATTGAAGCCACAGGTGCAGCACCTTTCGACTCCGGCCTACTCGGTATGTTCTACACACATACATGGTACCTTGGCGAAGGGTTGAATGATGTGCCTTTCGAGTGGGATGTTGCACCACTACCCTTTAACCAGAAAGGGGACCGGATTGCCCGTATTCATGCAGATAACTTCACCATTCCCAAGATCGCTCAACATAAGCAAGAAGCATGGGAAGTTATGAAGTGGCTAACTGCTCCTGAACAAATTGTGGAAGTTTGCCTGATTTATGGTTGCGTACCAGCCCGTGAATCGGCTTCAGAAACATTCCGCGCTGCCCTTCAAGAAAAATTTCCTGACATGAATATGGATGTGGTATTCGAGGCAATTGATTATCTTGATGCGCCTAACCATGAATCGTGGGTTCCAGAATGGGGTCGTGTAGGTGATGCTGTGGGTTACGCATGGTCACAAGTTGGCACGGGCGAAAACAAGGATGGCAAAGCCGTACTTGACCAAGCTAATACCGAAATTCAACAAATATTGGATGAATACTGGGCAAGCCAACAAAGCTAAGGCTGCTACCAGCAACTTAACAGGCAGGGTTTAATCTAAAGTTTAAGCCCTGCCCTTTTCAAACTTCCATAAAGAAAAGCGAATTCATCAATGCGTTTATTGAATACTCGTGACTGGACTCTGGCAAAACGTGAGGCTGCGGCGGGTTATACGTACGTAATGCCGTGGGTAATCGGTTTCTTGCTCCTGACCGTTGGCCCGATGTTAGCTTCCCTTTACTTCTCATTCACTGACTACGATATTGTGTCAGCGCCGCGTTGGATAGGGCTTCAAAATTACACTCAACTTTTCCAAGATCCCTTATTTTGGAAGTCTCTCCAAGTCACGCTCTATTTTGCTATCCTCTCCCTGCCGTCCAGTTTGGTTACAGGCTTCTTTCTAGCGATCTTGCTGAACCAAAATGTTCGCGGTATCAAAATTTGGAGAACCATCTATTTCTTACCCTCGGTACTTTCAGGTGTAGCAGTTACGTTAGTCTGGATTACCATGTTCAATCCGCAAGTCGGCGTGGTCAATCAGATACTAGAGGTATTAGGTGTCAAAGGGCCAAGCTGGCTAAGTGATCCAGACTGGGCACTACCTGCACTTGCTATCATGGCGCTGTGGGGTGTTGGTCAGAACATGATTATCTATCTGGCCGGCTTACAAAGCGTGCCAAAAGATATGTACGACGCGGCTAAGGTTGACGGCGCGAACTCATGGCAGAGTTTCCGCTCGATCACGATTCCGATGATGTCACCTGTTCTCTTTTATAACCTTGTTTTAGGACTTATCGGCACATTTAGCTACTTTACGCAGGTTTATATTGCTTCCAGTGCAGTTTCCGGCGCTTCAAGGGAACTCGGTGGCCCGGCACGTTCGACGTTATTTTATAACTTGTACTTATTCCAGAATGCCTTTCGTTATGGGCGAATGGGTTATGCCTCCGCGATGGCATGGATCCTTTTTATCATCGTCCTCATCCTAACAGCTCTTATTTTTCGGTCATCCTCAATGTGGGTCTATTATGAAGGCGAATTGAGGAGTAAAAGCGATTAAATATGGATACCTCAACATCTACAAACGCCGCTAACAATAGTCAATTAGGTATCCGTGGACAAAACCTGCTAATTAAATCGGTGACAACGCTTATATTGGCCGCAGGTGCTGTATTCATCCTAATACCGTTAGCCTATATGGTTTCAATTTCACTGCGTGACCGTGCCCAGATCCGGCAGGCCACTCTGGATCTCATTCCTTCCAAAGAAATCACTATCAATATCGATGGAAAAGAAGAACCGCTTTATACAGTTACTATTGATGGCGTCAAACAACAAATGGCGCTTATCAAGAACCGTCCCGGTGGGAAAGGTATTTTTGTAACGGTCGAAAACCCTGAAATCACCTATGAACTGGTGATAAAAGAGCAAGAACCGATACGTGAAGTCAGTATCCATCCTGAAAATTATCCTGAGTCGCTGACAGCAGTACCATTTGACAGGTATTTGCTGAATACTATTCTAGTCACTTTTTTCGGTATGGCAGGTATGTTATTTTCCTGCTCGTTGGTGGCTTATGGGTTCTCGCGGTTTCGAGCACGTTGGCTCAACATTCTGTTCCTGCTTCTGCTTTCAACCATCATGTTACCGAGACAAGTTACACTCATTCCCGTCTATATTTTGTTCCAAAAAATTGGATGGGTCGACACGTTATTGCCACTGATTGTTCCTCAATTTTTTGCAAATGCCTATGATGTTTTTCTACTGCGACAGTTCTTCATGACCATCCCGCTAGAGCTAGACGATGCCGCAAAGCTTGATGGAGCATCCACCTTCCAAACGCTGCTCTATATCATTCTGCCAATGGCGCGCCCTGCCCTCGTTTCCGTATCGATCTTCCATTTTCTGTATGCATGGAATGATTTCTATGAACCTCTGATTTTCTTGCACAGTCGGGAAAATTGGACGATGGCTGTGGGCTTACAGACATTCAACGCAGTTTATAGTGTAAACACGCATTTAGTGATGGCCGCATCCGTCGTGATGATCGTCCCGCCAATCGTGCTTTTCTTTTTAAGTCAGAAGATCTTTACGCAGGGTGTCGTGGTTACACGGATGGCAGAGAAGTAGTATCTGCGTTTAACACAATTACCATTCGACAAAATACCTCAAAGTAAGCCTGATTGGATTACTCCTGTTCAGACCTGCGTGCTATAATTTACGTATGATGGCATAAATAAGCATTTGCTGACCTGAACACATTTTATAAATTCATCTCATATAGCTGTTTAGAAAGTGCTTTCTTCATGAAATATACCGCCGAAAATATGCTTGTACGTTCGCAGGATATGGGAAATACGGGTATTTTTTCCGAGGTTTCAGCCGAGCAAGCTGGTTGGGCTTGGCTCAATATGGCTGCTCGACGCATGAATACAGGTGAAAAATGGCGGGGAAATACAGGTGATAATGAATATGTGCATGTCATTTTCGGGGGTAAGTGCCATGTTCATTCCAACGCAGGAAATTTTCTCAATATCGGTGAGCGAGCCAATGTTTTTGCGGGAAAACCTTATGCGATTTATCTATCGCGTAACACCGATTTTGAGATTGAAGCGCTAACCGACGGATTTGAAGTTGGAAGCTGCTGGGTAAGGACAGAAGAAGATCATCAGGCACAATTGGTCACACCGGAAACTAGCGCGGTTGAACTACGTGGTGGTAACAATGCCTCTCGTCAAATCAACAGTATTTTACCGCCCGGTTTTGACTGCCAACGGTTAGTCGTGGTTGAGGTCTACACCCCCGGTGGGAACTGGTCAAGCTACCCTCCCCACAAACATGATATACATCGGGAGGATGAAAACGGCAATGTCATCGAAGCCGATTTAGAAGAAATCTACTTTTACAAAATTGATCGGCCTGAAGGCTTCGCTTACCAGCGGGTATACACAGACGACCGCCATATCGACGCAGTGATGATGGCTCAGAACCACGACGCCGTACTCGTTCCTGAAGGCTACCATCCGGTTGTCAGTGCCTTTGGATACACAACTTATTACCTCAATTTCTTAGCAGGTTCGGCTCAGTCATTAGCAAATGCAGATGACCCTGCCTATGCATGGGTCAAGGATACATGGACAGGCATTGATCCACGGCTACCGATTGTAAAATGAAAAATTGAAACGAAAATCTTAGAAATTATTACGTAGTAGTTACTTTAAAAGGCAGGGATAAGAATGCAAATTAAATGGTATGGTCACGCGAGTTTTTTGGTTACCAGCGAGAACGGTAAACGAATTATCACTGACCCCTATACGCCGGAAACCAGCGGCTACGGCCACATTCCTGATTCACCGGATATTGTCATCATCTCGTCGGATAACGACACCTTTCATTGTCGGGCAGATTTGATACCGGGTACGCCCACAATTGTAAATGCGCTCGAAGTCGCCCAAAACGGTGGACAGCGAACCGAACACGGCATCAATATCCAAGCGATAGCCGCTATGGAAGCACTCGACCATGCCTACCATGACCCTGACCAAAACGGCATGTACCGTTTTACGGTGGACAACATCAGTATTGGGCATCTTGGGGATATTGGAAACGCGCTGACAGAGGAGCAGTTACAGTTTTTCGCAGGGGTCGATGTGTTGTTTGGTTTAGTCGGTGGTCATCCCACGATTAAGCTCGATGATTTAGAAGTGGTCATCAAGCGAACCCAGCCAAAACTGGTCATCCCGATGCACTTCCGCACACTCAAGTACAAACCGCGCAATTCCTTCTGGATCCAATCCTTTTTGAACTATTACAGCCCCGACGATGTCGATTTTGCTTGTGACAGCGAGATCACATTAACAAAAGAGACACTGCCCGAAAAGACACGGGTGATGGTGCTAACACACGCTTGTTAACCATCGGGTGGGATGATTAACCAAAGCGATAACAATTTCTATGAACCACCACAAAGGTGAAAAGTAAGACTATGGCAACAGTCAGATTAACGATGGCTCAGGCGATTATCCGGTACTTACAGAGCCAGTATGTCGAGCGCGATGGCAGCGAGAATGCGTTTTTTGCCGGATGCTGGGGCATATTCGGTCACGGGAATGTGGCAGGTATCGGGCAAGCGTTACAGCAGTATTCAAGCAACTTCCGTTACTATCAGGCACGGAATGAACAGGCGATGGTCAATGCTGCCGCTGCTTACACGAAAATGAAAAATCGCCTGCAAACTTTCGCCTGCACGTCCTCGATTGGCCCCGGTGCAACCAACATGATTACGGGAGCAGCAGTCGCGACGATTAACCGTTTGCCTGTGCTTCTCCTACCGGGGGATATATTCGCAGAACGACTGCAAGCGCCAGTCCTCCAACAAGTCGAGTGGGAACATTCCCAAGATTTTTCAGTGAACGACTGCTTTAAGCCAGTTTCACGCTATTGGGATCGCATTAACCGGCCTGAGCAAATCATTGCAGCGCTTCCAGAAGTTATGAGGGTGTTGACCTCGCCAGCCGAAACGGGTGCAGTTACCCTTTCGTTACCTCAAGATGTGCAGGCAATGGCTTACGACTACCCCAGCCAACTATTTGAAAAACGTATTTGGCACATTCCGCGCAATCGCCCTGATCTGGGGCGGTTACAGCAGGCAGTTGAGTGGGTTAAGCAGAGTAAGCAGCCAATAATCGTGGCAGGCGGTGGCGTAATCTACAGTGAGGCGACCGAAACGCTACGCCGATTTGTCGAGCAAACTGGAATACCAGTCGGCGAGACAATGGCAGGCAAAGGTTCGCTTAATTACAACCACAGCTTGAACTTAGGAGCGATTGGTGTAACGGGTACGACTGGCGCAAACATTCTGGCACACGAAGCTGATTTGGTCATCGGAATTGGGACACGTTACAGCGATTTTACGACGGCTTCTAAGACAGCTTTCCAAGGTGAAAGTGTGAAGTTCATCAACATTAACGTGGCGGAATTTGATGCCTATAAACACAATGCGGTTCCATTGGTGGGTGATGCGCGGGTCATCCTAGAAGAACTGATGGGGGCGTTAAGCGGCTACCAGACGGACAAACAATACCAAGATCGAGCAAAAGAATACAACGTTTCGTGGGATGTGGAAGTCAGCCGGATTTATAACCTCGAACATGGGCCATTGATGAGCCAAGGCGAGGTCATCGGTGTTATCAACACCCTCTCAAAAGCCGAAGATGTGGTGCTGAACGCGGCAGGGAGTATGCCGGGGGATTTGCACAAGCTGTGGCGCACACGTAACCCCAAGGGTTACCATATGGAATACGGTAACTCGACGATGGGTTATGAAATCGCGGGTGGATTAGGTGTGAAGATGGCTGACCCGTCACGCGAAGTATTCGTGATGGTCGGGGATGCATCCTACTTGATGATGAATTCGGAAATCGTCACAGCGG
>JAPUDW010000151.1 GCA_027492915.1 Bacteroidota bacterium
GTTTATATTAACGGCTCACTCGCTATTCCTTCGCTGGCATTCGGTGAATTTACCGAGCATGTGGCGATCCCTGCTGGTTCATATGATGTGGCGATCCGTGAAGCAGGTTCCGATACCGATCTAGTAACGGCAACGCTTCCAGTAACTTCTGGCGAGGCAAGTACAGCCGCTGCACTTGGCACCGGCGATGACATCAGCGTCAATATCTTTACCGACAATATCAGTGGTGTTACAGCAGATAAAGCTGTCATCGCTGTAGCAAACGGCATCCCCGGCACGACAACTGTCGCTGCAACATTGGATGACGGCACCAGCATTGCCAGCAATTTGGCCTTCGGGCAAGCGGGTAACGCGGTCAGCATCGACCCTGCTAAAGCAGCGATTACGGTCACGGCTGGTGACAGCGCTACCAACGAAAGTGCTGAAATCCCGGCTGAAGCTTTCTACGGCGGCGTGTATTACAACCTGCTCGTCGTCAGTGATGGCGGCACGATTAAGGTTTTGGGCGCACCAACCAGTTTGGCACAAGGCGCTGCGAGCGCACCCGGCGCTGCGACGGTTGTTGTAGCGCAGGAGCCAACGGCAGTAGTGGAACCCACCTTAGTCCCTCCACCGGTTGAGCCGACCTTAGAACCAACTATCGCGGTGGTCGAGCCAACAGCAGTACCCGTTGTACCGCCAACGGCCGCCCCTGTCGTAGCCACCGGCCCGACAGCCCGCGTGTTCAACCTTGACGCGAATGCAAATTTGCAACTGCGCCAATACCCGAACAGTGATGCACTCTCGCTCGGCACGGTGCCTCCGGGAACGACGATGCTTGTGAATGGTCGCGAAGGTGCGATTACGGAAATTCTGTTCAGCGCAACCCCGCGCCCTCCAGAAGACTACGAATTCATTGATCCGGTCACGCTGTTTACCGACCCCAAGCAAGACCTTGTCCCCCAAGAGACATGGATCAATGTAACCTATTCCACCCCAGACGGCGGTTCAATTACCGCATGGGCAAACGCGCTGTACCTCGACATCCGCAACCCGCGTGCTGAAAAGGTTAAGCTGGCTGACCTGCCGACTGTTTCCAGTAACTTACCGGGCAGTGTCAATAACACTGCCTTATCTGGGCCTACGGTTCCTGCGAACCGTGTAGCAGCGACCGTGTTTAACCTTGACGCGGAAGTTAGCCTGAACATTCGGCGTACACCGGACACCGATGGCGAAGTGTTGGCGCGTGTTCCCAACGGTACCGTGATGGAACTGCTCGGCCTAAAGGAAGACCGCGAGTGGGCATTCGTGAGCTATACCCCGCCGACGGGTGGCACAGTCACCGGCTGGGTGAACATTCTCTATGTTCAGTACTCGTATAACGGTCGCGAATTTAAGTTGGATGACTTAGAAGAACGCAATCTGTTGGTCATCACACCGGATGACGCACGCGGCGACATCACTGACGGCATTGGGCCGGCGGCTATCCCAACGGTTAACCCGACCAAAGATGCTTATGTGGCAACCATAACGCTTGACCCCGGTTCAAATTTAAATCTGCGCCGTGAGCCTGATCCAGATGCAGAAGTACTGGCACAAATTCCTTCAGGGACACAAGTAATTGTGATCTCGCGGACAGCAGATGGGAACTGGCTGGAAGTTACGTTTGAGGAAACTGAAGGTTGGATTGCCGCCAAGCGCGATTTAGCAACCTTTGTGAATATCTCATTCAACAGCCGTCCAGCCGTCATCAATGATATTCCTGTAACCGGAGATGCCACACTACCGCCGGATACCGAAAGCACCAACGAAACCGGTATTCCCGTCACGCCGACTGCCGACGCAAACTCGCTGAATTTGCCAGTTCGCGTAAGCGATGCGTTTGTGATGATGACGGGTTCACCGGGCGGCGAAAACCAAGGGCTACCGGGGCTATCCGCCGGTCAAGAAGCCATCTTGATCTTCACCGACGGCACCTTCAGCTACATCCAAATTCCAGATGGCACACGCGGCTGGGTTCCAGCAGGCGCAGTGCAACCACGATAAGCCGTAACACGAGGCTGTAAAATAAAGTCCTGTTGGGTTAATACCCGCAGGACTTTTTTGTTGTTTTCGCCAAACACAAAGTGCGAGTAGAATCACTTATAGTATGGATGAACCAAAGGAGCGCATATGCGCCGCTATTATCGGGCAGCATTGTGGACACTGATTCTGGTATTGATAACGGCGTGTGGGCAAGGGAATGTCCCGCTACCAACGATGTCACCAACACTTGAACCCACCGCGACTTTCATACCCACTGCGACACCGCAGGCCGTCACGAACGAAACGCTCGCGCAGGCACGCCCTGCCCTCATCCGAATTGTGAATACGGTGGTGGATTCGCCCCCACTCAATGTCTTTGCCGGATTTTCAGCAATCGCCACCAACTTGAGCTATAAGCAGTTCACAGAGCCTACATCATTTGATGCTGGCGATTATGAAATCAAGATTCAAGCCAGCGGTGCAGCGTCGAGCGATACTCCATTATTGGATAGCTCACTCGCTTTCCCTAGTGGTGATCGCATTATCATCCTCATCACCGGCAGCACAGATGCATTAGCATTAACCGTTGTGCCTGATACCCAAGAAGCCCTAAAAGCCGATGAGAGTATTATCCACCTTATAAACGCACTTTCGGACACCAGTGCGCTAACACTCCGCAGCGGCGAAACTGATCTAACAGCCGCAGTCGGCACAGGGCGCGATGCGCTCAGCCCGATTATTCCAGCGGAAGCGACCGAATTCACGCTGCAAATTGGTGATAGCACACTGGCCTATCCCGCCACCTTAAAACCGCAAACAAACACTACTTTGATTGCTGTTGGTAATGCAGCCTCACCCGCTGTCATTCAATTTGATGCGAACGCGCCCAGCCGGATTGGGGTACGCGCTATCAACGCCGCCCCTGAGATTACCAATGTGGATATTTACCTTGATGACGAACTACTGAATGCACAACTTGAATACGGGCGATTTGCCGACCGCAAGAATTTTGCATCTGGTCAATATACAGTGCGCGTTTATGCAGCAGGGGCCGACCGCAGCGCAGTGGAACCCTTAACGGGCAGCTTGTTTACTCTAGAGCTTAACGAAAATTTCGTCGTTGTTCTACTGGGTAGCGCTAGCAACCTTCGCCTCTTGACCTTCGCCGAAAATATAGCGCCGACACAAGCCAATCAACTACGGCTTTCGTTGTTAAACACGCTACCCAATTTCCAAGAGGTTGATGTTCAAACCCCAACAAAGCCAATTCGCGGCATACCAACCTTGTTCTATGGGCAAGCCCCTGCCATTATGGACGTGGAAGCCGGCAGCTATAACTTTTTGATGAGCGCGGTAGATGGTCAGAACGAGCGTGTTACTGCCGAGCTAGCTGAAAATGTGCAGTTCGAACCGGGTTACAACTATCTCTACCTAGTAACGGGTCGGCAGGACAGCAATCCGCTGATCTTGAGTGAGCAAGTAGGCACGGTAGCCGCGCCTGTGGACGGTGAAACCCAAACAACAGGCGAAAGTAGTTCGGTGCGCTTCATCAACAGTGTTGAAGGCCAAATACTGGACTTTGGCATTAACGGGGCAGCGGTTATAAGCGGACTCAATTATGGGGAAGGTAGTGCGCTCCTCGAAATCGCCGACAAAAACGTAACCATTATCACCACTGCGAACGGGCAAACAGCACCGTTGGGTCAGCAAGAAATTATGCTTGAGGCAAACAACAGCTATACGATTATCGCCTATGCTATGCCTAATCGACAGGTTGGCACACTGGTTATTAACGATAGCTCATTGATCTTTGACGGGAGATCACCGCATGTACGATTTATCAACACCAGCGTGGCGGAAGAAAGCCTACTGGGGTTAGCATTATCGGAACCTGATGAAAATCCCGCAACCGAAGTTCCCGAACCAGTCGTTACCGAAGAACCCACGCAAGACCCTAATCAAGCACCGACAATCTTCACGCTGCCCTTCGGCATACAAAAGTTGGTGAGTGATATTTTGCCGGGGAGTGCATCCAGCGTGATCTTGATGGCGAACGGTACCTATGAGCTTCACGTTATCGAATCAGCACGGAACAAGCTGGCCTTTGATATTCCAGCTATCGCGTTTAGCGGCGCTATGCATTTGGATGTAATCGCATATCAACTGCAAAACTCGGACGAGGTAAAAGCGTTTACAGTTATCTATCCAGCGCCTCCAGCCTAGCCAATGGATATGCATCGGCTATAATGTAACCGATGTGCGTATCATCAAGAACGAGGCGCTAACGTGCGGATATTAATCACAGGTGTCGGCGGATTTGTAGGCCGGCACCTGTTCAACACGCTTTCAACACAATACCCCGATGCCTTTTTGCATGGTACCGCTTTCGAGCAGCCCTCTCAAGAAATCGGCAGGGGTTTACAATACCATGTCGTTGACCTCAAAAACTATGTAACAATTTATGACCTGATCGCAGAAATTAAACCTGACCGGATTTACCACCTAGCCGCCCAATCATCACCCCGCAAATCATTTGCGATCCCGTGGGAAACACTCGAAAACAACATCAAAGCACAGCTAAATATCATTCAAGCCTGTATCGCCCTGAGCATACAACCGCGTATCTTGGTCATCAGTTCAGCAGAAATTTACGGCCCCGTTCGCCCTGGGCAGCAGCCAATCAATGAAGATGCCTCCCTACGCCCTACCAACCCTTATGGGGTGAGTAAGGTCACGCAGGATATGTTGGGGCTGCAATACTACATCAGCCACAAACTTCCCATCATGCGCGTCCGCCCGTTCAACCACTTTGGCCCCGGCCAAAGCGAGGGATTCGTAGCGACTGATTTTGCGGTGCAGGTGGCACGGATCGAAATGGGTTTACAAGAAAACGTCATTGAGGTCGGCAACTTAACTGCCGAACGCGACTTCACCGATGTGCGCGATGTTGTACGCGCCTATGTGGAAATTATGGAACGGGGTAACCCCGGTGAGGTTTATAATGTTGCCTCTGGCAAATCGTATAGTGTGCAGTACCTTTTGGATGTTCTGCTAAAATATAGCGCGGCGGACATCCAGATACGGGTTGACCCTGCCCGTATGCTGCCCGTTGATGTACCCATTGTGCGGGGAGATGCGACACGCTTACAGACTTTGTGCGGGTGGAAACCTACCATCCCATTTGAGACAACCGTCTTAGATGTCCTAGAAGATTGGCGAACGCGGGTTCGTAACAGCGCACAACATTAGTTATTGGGAATGTCAACTGCATCAACACACAAGCCGGTTGACATCTGAACAAAAGAATTCGGAGACGAAAGTAACATGAAGAAACGCGCCCTCATCACCGGTATTACCGGACAGGACGGCTCATATCTGGCGGAATTTCTGCTCAGCAAAGATTACGAGGTATTCGGCCTTGTGCGGCGCAGCAGCACCATTAACCATGAACGAATCAAGCATATCCAGGAACAGGTCACGCTGGTTTCGGGCGATATTCTTGACCAGACGAGCATGATCCGCGCTATCAGCGACATTCGCCCCCAAGAAATTTACAATCTTGCGGCGCAAAGCTTTGTGCAAACCTCCTTCACCCAGCCGGTATTTACGGGCGACGTTACGGCGCTGGGTGTCACCCGCATGTTAGATGCAATCCGCACTATTGACCCGACTATACGCTTTTACCAAGCATCCAGCAGTGAAATGTTCGGCAAGGTACAAGAGGTTCCACAAAAAGAAACAACACCTTTATACCCGCGCAGCCCGTATGGTGTAGCGAAGGTTTATGGACACTGGATTACGATTAATTACCGCGAAAGCTACAATTTACATGCCACCAGCGGCATTCTTTTTAACCATGAAAGTCCACGACGCGGCTTGGAGTTTGTCACCCGCAAAGTGACCTATAACGCGGCGAAAATTAAACTCGGCTTGGCTAAAGAACTGCGCATCGGCAACCTTGATGCCCAGCGCGATTGGGGCTTCGCGGGTGATTATGTACAGGCGATGTGGCTGATGCTCCAACAGGACACACCGGACGATTATGTCGTAGCGACCGGCGAAACTCATTCGGTTGAAAAACTTCTCAACATCGCTTTTAGCGCGGTCGATCTGGATTGGAAGCAGTACACGGTACAGGACGAAAAGTTCATGCGTCCGGCGGAAGTTGATTTGTTGGTCGGTGATCCTGCCAAAGCCGAAAAACAGCTTGGTTGGAAACCGCAGGTAAGCTTTGAAGAGCTTATACAGATGATGGTCGAAAGTGACCTGAAGCTGTTGAAAGATGAACACAGACCGTGATGCTGGTCGATACCCACTGCCACATTAACTTTGACAGCTACGACCCCGACCGTGCCGACGTGTTGGGGCGCGCGGCTGCCGCAGGCGTGGAAATCATCATCCACCCTGCGGTTGACCTACCAACGACAGACGCGATTCTCAAACTCGCTGAGCAATACCCTTATATTTATGCGGCAGTCGGCATCCACCCCAACAGCACGGTGGATTTTGCGGACACGATGATTGATGAAATTGAGACGTTCGCAAAGCACCCGAAAGTGGTTGCGATTGGCGAAATTGGGCTGGATTATCATTGGCGCGAAAGCCCGAAAGAAACCCAGTGGAAAGCGTTTGAAGCCCAGCTTGGGTTGGCGAAACAACTCAAACTGCCGGTCATCATCCACAACCGCGAAGCCAGTGATGATGTGATGACGATACTCGACCAGTGGGTGCAGGATTTACCCCCTGCCCTACAACAGCGCCCCGGCGTCATGCATTCATTTTCCGCGCCACCAGCCATTGCTGAACGAGCGTTGGCGGCAGGGTTCTATCTCGGTTTCACGGGGCCGATCACCTATAAGAACGCTGACCAACTGCGGCACATTGCGGCGAACGTCCCGCTTGACCGGATGCTGGTCGAAACGGATGGCCCTTTCTTGACACCCGTACCTTACCGTGGGAAACGCAACGAACCTGCCTATATCCCCCTGATTGTCGAGCGCCTTGCCAGCATCAAGCAGGTCAGCACCGAAGTATTGGGCACAGCGACCACCGAAAACGCGCTGCGGTTGTTCAACATTACACCCTAGCATTTTTCAGATAGACATCTGATAAAGGCGATCTGGATGACCAAATCGCCTTTTTATTGTCAACATTGACATTATAGATTTTCGACAATGGCAAAAAGTTATCAGATGCCAATTTTCAATTAAAAGCACAACATGCGGCAAAAGCAGCAAATGCGGCACGGAAATTTGTCGATTTACCCGCTCATTCGGCAGATTACTCGGCTGAATTTGCTGCAAAGTTGGCGATAGGGCTGCCGCTGCAACGTTTGCTGCAAAAGAAGTCTTTAGTCGCCAGTCTCTAGCTTGAGGCAAATGCAATTCCATTCATCCAGTCCGAAGAACAGCATAGTAGATATGGAAGGCGAAGGGGTGACCATTTGGCAGAACATTTGGTAGCTATTAAATGACGTTGACACTAACTGTTTTTAGAGAGCCGCAAAGGTCGAAACGTTGGTGGATGGTTTGAAAAGGATTTATCGGGTTAACCGAAAATAAACTCAAATTATAATACATTCACACACTAGCTGGTTCGATGCGATAACAAATACGCCTGATGAATGATTATCAGGCGCTTTTGAATCAGGCTTCGCTGAGCGTATTTCCCGAACGATATTCTCCAACTTCTTCATCAGGTATTCCTGAGGATTATTGACTCCCGTATCACCCTATGATGCTTGCAACCTGTTATCGAAGTGTAATCGCCGGGTAGTCCGCTTGTAAATTCTGTTATAATCCACACGCTCGGATTACAAAGGTAAGCGAAGTGATCGACCTATCTATCATCATCGTCAGTTGGAATGTTGCTGATTTGCTGAAGGCTTGCCTGCACAGCATTTATGCCTCGCCGCTTGGCAGCTATATGCTCGAAGTGATCGTGGTGGATTCAGCCAGCAGCGATGCCAGTACAGCGATGGTTCGTTCACATTTCCCGCAGGTTAAACTCCTAGAGCAATCTGATAACCTCGGTTTCACGCGCTGCAACAACATCGGGCTGGAAATCGCTTTAGGACGTTACCTGTTCCTCCTAAACCCCGACACAGAAATCGTGGATGATGCCCTCGCGCAGATAATCGCCTATATGGATGAGCATCCTAGAGTTGGCATTATCGGCCCACATACCAAGAACACCGATGGCAGTACCCAATCAACCCGCAGGCGTTTCCCCTCGTTAGCCGTAGGTTTCACCGAAAGTACGTGGCTGCAACCGTTTGCACCGAAAAGTTTACTCGACCATTTTTACGCAACCGATGTGGATGACCACAGTGTCAGCGAGGTCGATTGGGTGCAGGGTTCGGCTTTGATGGCGCGGCGGGAGGTTTACACCCAAATTGGTGGCCTTGATGAAGGGTACGTGATGTACTCTGAAGAAATGGATTGGTGCAAACGGGCGAAAAATGCTGGTTGGGGTGTGGTCTACTACGGCAAAGCCAGCATTATTCATCATGGCGGCAAAAGCAGCGAACAAGTCGCGGCGCGGAAACACATTCACTTCCAAACCAGTAAGCTGCGTTACTTTCGCAAATTTCACGGCTGGCTGCCCGCGCAATTACTACGCTTATTTCTCCTCATAAGTTATCTGTGGCAGCTTGGGGTCGAGGCGCTAAAGGGGCTGCTCGGTCATAAACGTGCCCTCCGGCAGGAACGGGTGCGGGCCTATTGGCAGGTCGTCCGTTCAGGGTTAAGGGTGAACTGATGCGCATCGGTATTGTCACAGGTGAGTACCCACCTATGCAGGGGGGCATTGGCGCGTATACGCATATCTTAGCCAGCCATTTAAAAGCGCAGGGTTCGGATGTGCGCATCTTCAGCAGCACCCAAACCCAAACCATCGACACCCAAATTCCGGTTGAAAACAGCACGACCACATGGAACATAGGCAGCCTGAGAGCAATCAACCGTTGGGCGACTGACAACGTAATCGACATCCTGAACTTGCAATTTCAGACAGCGGCGTTTGGTATGTCACCGTGGGTTCAATTCCTACCGCGCTTCACCTCTAAGCCTGTGGTGACGACGTTCCACGACCTACGCCACCCCTACCTATTCCCAAAGGCGGGAGCGCTGCGCGATTGGGTGGTCATGCACCTCGCGAAACAATCCAGCGGGGTGATCGTCACCAACCACGAGGATTATCAACGGCTAACCGATATTCGTCAGAAGGCATTGATACCGATTGGCAGCAACATACAGCAAACGCTGCCGGATCAGTTTGACGCCCAAAGCTGGCGGGTTAAAGCCGGTGCCAGAGCGGGCGATTACGTAATCGCCTACTTTGGCTTATTCAACCAAACCAAAGGGGTAGAAACTTTACTGGCAAGTCTAGCGCAATTACGCAACAATGGCGTACCCGTGCGCCTTGTGATGGTGGGTGGTGGTTTAGGCAGCAGTGACCCTACCAACGCGGCCTATCTGGAAAAGCTCAACACTCAAATTCAGCAGTTGGAACTGAACTCGTTTATCCATTGGACAGGTTATTTGGAAAATGAAGCGGAAGTTGGTGCCTATTTGACCGCTGCTAATGTGATTGCGCTGCCGTTCACGGATGGTGCGTCCTACCGTCGTGGGAGCTTGATGGCGGCGATCCAATATGAAGGTGCAATTGTGACGACTGAACCGGTAACCACTTTACCGTCCTTCAAGCATGGTAAAAATATGCTGCTGGTTAAGCCATCTAACGAGCAAGCATTAACAGAATCCCTTTTAAGCGTATGGCAGTCACCAGAACTGCGGGAACAATTGCAACAGGGAGCGAAGGCGTTAAAACAAGAATTTAGCTGGACAAGCATCAGCCAACAAACATTGGCTTTTTTTGAACAGGTTCGGAAACGCTGATATGACATCATCCCTTCATCGCCGCTGGCTGTATGCCATCCTGGCAAGCTACGTCGTACTAGCAAGCATTTACAGCATCGTTACGCCCTTGTTCGAAGCCTCGGATGAACTGTGGCATTATCCGATGGTCAAGTATATGGCGGATAACAGCTTGCAACTGCCCCCGCAAGACCCGGCTAACCCTGCACCGTGGCGGCAGGAAGGCAGCCAACCGCCGCTCTATTACATGATGGCAGCCGTACTGACGGGCTGGATAGATACATCCGATATGGATCGTGTGCGGCGAGTGAATCCACATGCGGACATCGGTATCGTGCGACCGGACGGAAACGCAAACATGATGGTTCACCGGATAGAGGCGGAAATCTTTCCGTGGCACGGCACAACACTAGCCGTTCACATCGCGCGCTTCTTCTCGGTTGCATTGGGACTTGGTACGGTTGTAGTAACGTATTTATTAGCACGGGAAATATTCCCTGAGCAGCTGGTGATTGCGCTGGGAGCTGCTGCACTCAACGCCTTTATACCGATGTTTCTATTCATCAGCGGCTCGGTCAATAATGACAACTTATCCAACTTCCTTGGCAATATCCTGACGCTGCTGGTCGTTCGATTATTGAAAACACGCACGTTACCGAACTGGCGGCTGTATGCACTGCTGGGGGTTTGCAGCGGCGCGGGTTTGCTAGCGAAACTCAACCTCGGCTTCTTCATGCCCGTCATCGCCCTCGGATTGCTCATCTTGACCGTTCGCCTGCGGAACTGGCGACCGCTCGTGGTTGGCGGACTGATTTCGGGCGGATTGACGATTATCATCGCGGGTTGGTGGTACTGGCACAATTGGCAGCTTTACGATGACCCGACCGGCCTGAATATGTTCTTACAAATGGTGGGGCGCAGAGCTGTGTTCGCGAATATGGCGCAAATTTGGAGCGAACGGCACAGCTTTACGCAAGCGTACTGGGGGTTTTTCGGCGGGGTGAATGTTCCGCTGCCGGAGGCACTTTATCTCGCATTTAACATCATCGGTGGGCTGGGTCTATTAGGCGCATTCGTGTTCGTTGTGTATACGCTTGGGCGGCGGCAGTGGTCGATTGACCGATGGATACCCGCAGCGATCACGTTGATATGGCCGATGGTGACGTTTCTATCTTACCTGCGTTGGACAGCCGAAACACCGGCTTCGCAAGGACGTTTGATTTTTGTGGCACTTTCAGCCATTTCGATGTGGATGGTGGCAGGCTGGCTATGGTGGATACCCAAGCGAGTTCAAGCATATGCGACAGGATTAATCGTGCTGTTCTTTGGTGCGGTCGCGCTGATAACGCCTTTTGCAGTTATCGCACCTGTCTATGCTCAACCGCCACAAGAATCACCCGCTCAAACCCTGCAAACGACCTTCAGCACTGCAAATGATGCAAACGGCGAAATCGCACTCACCGCCAGTGATGTTGAAACAAAGAGCGCGCTGCCAGAAGACTACGTATACGTGAACACTTCATGGCAAATTGAGCAGCCGTTCACCGCCGACTGGAGCCTGTTCGCGCATCTGGTTTCAGCCGATGGGGTCATTATCTGGCAGCGGGATGTGTACCCCGGTCAAGGAACGCTGGCGACATCGGATTTAGCCGTTGGGCGAAGCTGGCAAAACTTGATCGCTATCCCGCTGCCGAATACCGCTTATGCACCGATGACATTGGATGTGGTGGTGGGTTGGTATAACCTGCAAACCGGCGAGCGGCTGACCTTACCCGACGGTGACGAAACCTACAAAATTGGCAGCGTTGACGTTGAACCACGGCCTGACACAGAACAACTCGGCGTACCCAATCCTATTCGGGTTAATTTTGATAAACAGATTGAATTGGTGGGCTATGAACTCAGTGACCTCTCACCGGAAGCTGGTGATACGGTGGAACTCACCCTTTACTGGCGCGGGCTGCATAAGCTGGATACCGACTACAAAGTATTCGCTAACATCATTGAACCACAGACTCTCACCAAGTACGCGGCGTCCGATGGAATGCCCGTAAATTGGCAAGCACCGACAACGACATGGGCAGCAGGTACAATCATCAAAGATACTCACACCTTGCCCCTTGACCCCAATGCACCATCGGGGATTTATGAAACACAGATTGGATTGTACAGTCAAGGCGAGGATGGGACGATTCAGCGGCTGCGCATTGTTACAGGCGATGGCGGAATGGCAAACGATTATATGACAATGACCCGTGTGCGAATATTATCGGCAGGAACACCGTAATGCGTTTACGTCGATTAGCCAATGCTGATGCGTTAGCGGTACTGGTTTTGGTGGCGATTTGGCTGCTTTTTTTCTGGCGGCTGTTCACGCCGATTGAAGCCGACCAAGCATCCATCAAAAAAGGGGATTTCTCTGGTCAGTTCGTGGCATTCGCGGCGTACCAGTACCAGCGATTCACACAAGGCGAAGTACCGCTGTGGGATCCGTACAACAATGGTGGGCTGCCGTTCATCGGTGACACACAGGCAGCCGTATTCTACCCGCCGCGATTGCTGACAATTGGCCTTAGCAGCTTAACGGGTGGTTGGAGCTACCACGCGCTTGAACTTGAAATGACGCTGCATGTGCTGGCCTGTTCGCTGTTTATGTACTTGCTGGTGCGCCGGATGACGCTGGGGCGAAGAGGCAGTCCGTTCGGGGCGTTCATCGCGGCGGTGATATTCAGCTACGGCGGGTTTATGCAGTCATATCCCCCGCTGCAACTGGCAGTGTTGGAGGCGGCAATCTGGCTGCCATTGGCGGTGCTGGGCGTCCAAGAAGCGACCCGTACCGACCGTATGCAGTGGCGGTGGCTGCTGCTCACAGGCTTGGCTTTCGGCCTGTCGTGGATGGCAGGGCACCCGCAAACAAGCTGGTTCACCACCTATTTACTAACCGCCTATCTCGCCTATCGCGGCTTTCAGCAGCGTTACCGTTGGCAGGTTGTGCTAGCCAGTATCCTTACCTTCGGGGTGCTCGGTGGGGCGCTGGCGGCGGTTCAACTGCTGCCGGGGGTTGAGTACCTGATGCACACAGCGCGTACGGGGTTAGGCTTCGACGCGAAAGGGAACGGTTTTCCGGTTCAGGATGTTATTCAGTTTATTTTCCCCGGCCTCGTCAGCCAGTGGTCACCTTTATATGTCGGGCTAGTAGGATTAACGCTTGCCATTATTGCCCTGTGGCGACGGCTGCCCACATGCTTTTTCTGGGGAGTTGTAACCCTTGTTGCGATTGGCCTAAGCTTCGGCAAGAACAGCCCTATATTCGCCTTCTTTTACAATGTATTACCGGGTTTGCGTTTCTTCCGTGGGCAAGAACGGGGCGCACTACTCATCGCTTTCAGCCTCGCGCTGCTGGCGGGGATGGGAGCCGCACATCTGATCAGTTGGGAGAAGTTGCAGGACTTCAAAGCCAGCCGCCGCATTCAACAGGGGTTGTTGGCGCTGGTCATCTTATGTGGGACGGTACTAACGCTGGTATTTGTGGGTTGGCTCGGCAACCATGATGCATACGGTGCGTACCTTCAGCCGATTGCATTAAGCGTAGTGCTAGCGCTGCTGACACTGACGTTAATCAGTTGGCTGCTTAACACCCCTCACAACTTTTTACGGCAGGGTTTAATCGCAGGACTGCTGATATTTGACCTATTCGCCCTGAGTATGGACAGCCGCTTCAATTACGACCCGATACCGCCACAGCATCAGCTTGACTTTGCCCCGCCGCCCTTAATTGCAACAGCATTGGCAGATACCGATGTTCCCTTCCGCGTTGATGGCTATCGCGCATTACACGACAACTTCGGCAGCTTATATCAACTGGCGGATATGCGCGGCATCAGCCCACTCTTTTTGGATGGGCCGAATGCCATTATTAACACTGAATTGATTAACCCGACGGCATGGGAGTTGTTCGCTGTCCGTTATGTCTATACGGATTGGGAGCAAATGCCAGTTGCCAGTGAAATCATCAGCAGCGGCGACGACCGTTACGGCTCTGTTAACCTGCACCGCCTGACCGATCCCCGCCCCTTTGTCACACTCATATCAGATGTGCGCGTGGTTGCAAATGATGCAGAGGCGCGAGCGGCAGTGGGCAGTGTCAACCTACGACAAACGATTATTTTGGAAAACACGCCTACCCTACCGCTAGAAAACAGTGAATCGAACACGGGAACGACCGAGATAACCGACTTCAATCCGGAATCATTCAACATCACAGTGAACACACCCACAAATGCTATTTTATCGGTCGCGCACCCCTACTATTCGGGATGGAAGGCGAGTATTGATGGTAATACTGAGCCGATCTTGCGAGCGTATGGGGCATTATCGGCGGTGGAAGTTCCAGCAGGCGAACACGTCATCACGTTCACATACGACCCACTCAGCTATAAAATTGGAGCGGTCATCAGCTTAATCGCGTGGATCGCCACATTAGGATTGAGTGCGGCAACTATTATTCGCAGGAAAGCACATGGATAACACTAATCAAATTAGTCGGTGGATAACCGGATTAAATCGTTACAGTTATGGGGCGCTCATCGGCGCGGTGATTGGTCTCACTAGCGGCGTTATCGCGCTGCTGCTGGCAATCGGCGGGCCGCTGGTCGCTTTCGGGGCGATCTTTGGCGTGTTAGCCGGACTTTATGTGCTCTCAAACGTGTCAGCCGCTTTATATGGTGTCATTCTGGTTACAGCTTTGCTACCTTTTGGAACGCTGCCATTCAAAATCGGTATTACACCCACATTCCTTGATTTAGCGCTCGGTGCATTCGTACTGGTGTATGCGATGCAGTGGATGACCGGACGCAGGCAAGGATTCAAGTTAACGCCTGTACATGCGCTGGTCGCGCTTTACGGCCTCTGGCTTATTTTGGCATTCGCGTTAGGGCTGCGTTATGCTCCGTTTACCAGCGCAACCATCCGGCAATTTGCGGAAACTTTGTTGAGCATCAGCCTCGTATTTATCCTCGGTGATCTTATCCGTGAACCGGAAACCCTGCGCCGATTGGTGATCGCCATCATGGCGGCGGTCGGGATACAAGCCATCGGCGCGATGGTGCTCTACATCCTACCCGACCAAACGGCGGAAGAATTATTGGTTCGGTTGGCACGGCTTGGCTACCCGAATGGGGGTGTTATTCGCTTCATTGAGGATAACCCCGCGAACGCCGAACGTGCGATTGGCACATGGGTTGATCCGAATGCGCTTGGTGGTGTGTTAGCCTTTTCAGCCGCTTTAGTCGCGCCACAGTTATTCGCACGCAAGCCTGTACTTCCCTACCGGTGGATGACACTTGGAATATTGGGGGCAATTGCCCTAGCACTGCTGCTGACCTTTTCACGGGCATCGATGCTGGCATTTGCAATCAGCGTGTTCATCATCGGTTTATTCCCCGGTTACCGGAAATATTTACCCATGCTGTTATTAGGCGCGGTACTCATCATTGCGCTGCCGCAAACACGAACTTATGTCGAACGCTTCGCCGAAGCATTTACGGGTTCTGACCTTGCGACCCAGATGCGTATTGGAGAATATACAGATTCATTTGAACTCATTAGCCAAAATCCAATCGTGGGCGTAGGCTTCACCGGCACACCCGATATTGACGTGTATACGAATGTTGCCAGCATGTATCTCATCATGGCAAACCAAATCGGGCTGGTTGGTCTCGGCTTATTTGCCATTATGATATTGGGGGTGCTGGTGTACGGCTGGCGAGCCAGATTGAGGGGCAACAATGACGAGCGAATGTCCTCTATTCATCTGGGATACCATGCCGCGTTGATTGCTGCCCTCATCAACGCCACCGCCGACTTGTATTTCTTTCGGCTGGACTTTCAGGGGTCGATCCTCTTTTTCTGGATCATTATTACGTTGGCGCTCGCCAGTTCGCGGTTACTATTTGAAGCAAGCGAATCGACCGTTGCCAAACGAGCATGAATCCATTACTATTCCTCGGTGAAAACACCCAATACTTTTATTGGGAACACTTTCCGCTTCATTTAGCGCGCTCGTGCGATAATGAGGCAATCCCGGGGAAAGGAGACTATTTAATTCCCTATGAGACATACATACGAGCTAACATTTATTGTTCGCATTGACCCCAGCGATGAGGTCATCAACAACTCCGTCACGCAAGTTCAAGGTTGGGTAGAAGCCAACGAACTCGGTCAGGTGACGAAGATCGACCGTTGGGGTCGGCGTAAGCTGGCCTACGAGATCGACAAGCAGCGCGATGGCTATTACGTTTGCATGAGCGCCGATATTGATCCGAAGAACTTGCCAGAACTTGAACGTAACCTGAAACTATCAAACACCGTTTTGCGTTACCTGTTGATCCGACCTGATTAAGAACTAGGACGTAAGACCTTCTCGTATTATTTGAGAAGGGTTTGAGGAGCAGCAAAGTCATGGCGCGTGGGCTGAACAAGGTAATGATTATTGGTTATCTGGGACGTGACCCCGAAATGCGGTATACGCCAAGTGGTCGACCCGTAACCAGTTTCAGCGTTGCCACCAGCCGCACATGGACTTCTGCTGAAGGCGAACGCCGCGAAGAAACCGAATGGTTTAATGTCGTGGCGTGGGGAAACTTAGCCGAAATTTGCAAGTCACACCTCAGTAAAAACCAGCAGGTTTACATTGAAGGACGTTTGCAAACACGCGGTTGGGAAGACGAAACTGGCAAGAAACATTTCCGTACTGAATTGGTCGCTAACGAAATGATTTTATTGGGCGACCGCCGACGCGAGCAACAACTCCATGATGAGGCAGATGTTGATTATGTCGGTGATGACCAAGATAGCGGCGACTATGCATTTTAGGCCATTAGGAGTTTAACATGAGTGATATGGATTATCGCGACCGTGACCGCGACCGCGATGATGATGGTTTTGATGGTGGGGATGATCGTGAACGTGGTGGGTTCCGCCGCCAGCGTCCGGGTCGTGGCCGTCACCAACAATACTGCCCCGAAGGCAAGTGCTTTGACTACAAGAACGTTGATGCACTGAAGCGCTTCAT
>JAPUDW010000152.1:0-2357 GCA_027492915.1 Bacteroidota bacterium
ATCGGTTCAGGCTGCCAGATGCTCACGCCACCTTCGATTGCCAGCGTAAAGAACTTACCCACCTTGTCGAACTGTTCACCCGTTGCGACCCGTATCGGGCTTTGCCGTGCTACCTCGTTCGAAAGCACCTCACGTTCAGCACTGGTCGGCTCTTCCCACCAAAACAGGTCAAGGTCTTGCATCTCTCTAGCAACGCGCACCCCTTCGGCGGGGGCAAAACGGCTGTGAACATCAATGAGTATTTTCAGTTTGGAGCCAAAACGCTCACGAATGGCTTTTAAGATGTCATAGGCTTCACCCAATTCAGCTTCAGTAATGAAGTGTTTTGCTACGCCGAACGGATCAATTTTGACAGCAGTAAAACCTTTTTTCACAGCGTTTTCCGCTGCGGCAACGAAATGTGCCGGTGTACGTTCCGCCCGGTACCAGCCGTTGGCATATCCCAGCACACTCTCGCGCACTTTGCCGCCCAGCAGTTGGTAAATCGGCACGCCCAGACTTTTTCCCAAAATATACCAACAAGCCACTTCCACCGCGCCCATCACCATCCGGTGGATATGTCCCGCATCCTGAATACTGCCGATAATTTTGTAGGCAATCGCTGTCACCTCACGCGGGTCTCTGCCGATGGCAAAATGCTTCAGTTCGTGAACAGCGGCCTCGGTCGTCTTGATGAAACCATTGATAGTGGCTTCGCCAATGCCGTAAATTTCGCTGTCGGTCAGTACTTTGATGAACAGCCAATTCTTCCAGCCAGCACTCACGCAATAGGTTTCAATATTGGTAATTTTCATAAAAGACTCTCTTGTGTACGCATGTATCGGATTCACATCACTACGCGAAGTTGGTGTGATGTGAATCCTGTCGAATTAGAAACCCCACTCGAAATCACAAATAATTTCTGGCCCGGACTCGTGCACGATGACGGACTTTTCCATACGAGCGCCGGTATCGCCATGTTCCCCCTCGTAGGCACCGGGTTCAATCGAAAAAACCATACCAGCACGAATGGGGGTTTCGTCATAGGGAACGAGGCGCGGCGCTTCATTAACCGATACGCCAATTTGATGTCCGGCATAATGCCCGATCTGCAAGCCATGCTTCTCGAAAGCCGCATTCGCCGCGATATAGGCTTCCTTGGCAAGGCGACCGGGGCGCAGCGTTTCGGCAGCGGCGTGGAAAGCTTCGCGGGCAGCCACACCATAACGTTTTTGCTTTTCAGTCGCTTCCACACCACCAATAACCATCGTGTTAGTCGTATCTGACCAATAACCGTTGACACGCGGACTCATATCCATGAGGGCAAGGTCGCCCGCTTTCGTGACCACATCCTTCGGGCCGCCGGGGTAATTGACCCATTTACAACGACTGCCAGTCACCAACTCGCCAAACACCATTAACGGGTGACCGGTTTTCTGTTCCATCGCGTTAATAACGGCAGCCCACATCGCAAACTCGTTCTTACCAGCCTCGCGAGTTTGTCGGCGCAATTCGGTATGACCGGCCTTATTTACTTCAGCAGCAAAACGCAGCAGTTCAAGTTCACGTTCCGTCTTGGTAGCACGAGCAGCGGCTAAGGCTGAACTGGCTTCAATGATTTGTACATTTGGGAACTCATCCAGAATAAGGCGCAGCGCGGCGGCTGGCAGCGTCCGTTCCTCAATCGCTAATTTCACAGGCGCTTGCCCTAGCCCAAACTGCTTCAGCGTATTGCGGAGTAGATTTAGGGAGTTTTCTCGCCCATTGATGGGTGTGAACCAATTCACCGGTTCATAACTCGCGATCTCAAATTCGCTCGTTTGCTGTTTGGCAGCGCCCTCATAGGAATTTGGTGTCACAAGGGATGCCCCTGCTTCACGAACACTCACGACAGCCAACGGCGGCATAAAAGCCAGCGTGGCAGACGCACCAAACTCAACTGGTACTTCAAAATGGCTGACATAGGTTATGTTGTCGCCCGAAGAAAGCAGCGCTATATCCGCGCCAATCGACTGAAGTTCGGCGCGTGCGCGTTCAAGTTCTTGATTACTCATCTCTCAAATCCTCCAAAGGATCAAAATGTACAATCGAAACCATCCAAGCTAACCTTTAACCGCACCCGCGCTCAAACCTGCAACAATGTAGCGCTGCACAAGCAGGTAAAAAATTACTGGGAATATCGAGAACATTAGGCCACCCGCCATCAACTTATCAATCGGCGTGTCAATCATCGAAATCATCGACCCTAGACCAACAGAAGCTGTATATAACTTTCGATCACCGATTAAGCTGGCAGCGAAGAGATATTCGTTCCATGCGTGAAAGAACGCGACTACACCCACTGCCACTAAACCGGGGGCGGATATGGGCAGCATAAT
>JAPUDW010000152.1:2367-16884 GCA_027492915.1 Bacteroidota bacterium
TGCGGCATCACGAATTTCATTCGGAATGGTGTCGAACACATTCTTCAAAATCCAAATGCAGATGGGCAGCACAAAAGCAGTATCGACTAATGCCAACGTCAATAAACTGTCTCTCGCGTGCAATTTATCAATGGTGGCATACAAGGGAATGACGATCAGCGCTTCCGGCAGCATTTGCGTCATAAGGAGCATTAACCCGAACAAGCCCTGCCCACGCCATTTTTTACCCGAAAGCGCGTATGCCCCAAGTATTGAAAGACCAACACTAAATATGGTGGTTAGGCAAGCAAGTATGATCGAATTTACGATCCATACATCAATCCGTTGAGCCGTATCTTTACCGCTGAAAATTTCTTGAAACACATTGAAGCTAATCTCTTGCGGGAAAAGCGGTGGTGGATATTGCAGGCTGAGTTTCACCGGCTGAAATACACTGACAATCATCCAATAAATGGGAAAGGCCGTCGTAATACAAAATAGTGCAATCAGAATGTAAACCGGTATACGCCGCGCCCAATGATAGGGACTTGTGAGGTTTTGCGTCGGTTTCTCCGGCATAATCGGTCGATTGATACTGGTCATGATGCTGCCTCCGCTTCTTGCCGCCGTTGCAAATATGCAAACAACAGGGTGATCGCAAATACAGCCACGAAGCCAGCCATGCCAATCGTCGCGCCGTATGAAAAGTCAAATGAATTAAATGCCGCTTTATAAACAGAAATGACCAGTGTTTCGGTTGTTCTTGCTGGCCCACCACCTGTCGAAAGAAAGACCAATGCGAATTGGCGGAAGGCGAAGATACACGCCAGAACGCCCATCAACATCAATGTCGGTATCAGTTCTGGCAGCGTGACATAACGGAATGATTGTGAAGGTGTCGCGCCATCGACTTTAGCCGCCTCATAAAGCTCATGGGGTATCGACTGTAAAACCGAGAGGGTAACAAGACCGTAAAATGGAAAAGCCTTCCACGAAGCAATCAAAATAACCAATGGCAGCGACATATTCACATCTAACAGCCATTTGGGGTTTTGATCGAGCGGTAAAAAGAAGCGAACGAAAACATTAATGACCCCAAAGTTAGGGTTCAAGATCCAATAAAATACGAGAACAGTCGGCAAGTCAGGGAACGCCCACGGCAGCGTCATAATGGCACGAGTCACCGAGCGACCGCGAAACCGCTGGTTCATCAAAAGCGCCGCTAACAGCCCCGCACCTACCGCGATAACAACCGTGCCACCCATGAACAACAGTGTGACGCGCATCGAGTTCCAAAAGTTTTTATCGGCAAACAAACGCTCATAATTCGCAAGCCCGACCCATCTTACGTTACCGATACCGATGATGTCGCTGGTAAAACTCGAAGTAAATTGTTGAATAATAGGAATAAGAATAAAAATCGCTTCATAAACAATGATGGGCAATGCCAACATATAGGGTAAATAATCACGCCGCCGACCTTTAGCAGGTCTTAAGGCTTTTAGATTCACAGCGGCCTGTGCAGCCATAAAGAGTTCCTTGTAAAAATACACACAAGGACACGACACGGTGGTATCGTGTCCTTATGAAAAATGCATTTAAGAGACTGCAAGCTTGAAAATTTAGGCCGTAAAGACGCGCTCGGCGAGTTGCTCGGCTTCAATCTGAGCCTCTGCCATCGCATCTTCAACCGACTTCGAACCAGCCAAGAATTCTTCAACATGCGGCGTGACAACCTGCCCCAGTTCATCATTGAACAAGACAAAGTCGCCCAAGACTTCCGGCACGGTGATGGCGTTGGTTGCATCGTAGCCATCAGCCCAAGTCAGTGTCTCGCGATATTCGGGACGGATACCGCCTTCGATTGCAGGAATAACGTCCAAGCAGCGTTCCAAGAGTTCCTGGTAGTTCTCCTTCTGGTACAACCACGCGAGGAATTCTTTCGCCGCTTCCTGCTTTTCTGGCTCGGTGTTGGCGTTGACGCAAATGGGGTGAATACGGGTGATACCTTTACCGCCCGGCCAGAATGGTGCCGCGCTGCGCAGGTTGCCGTACAGTTCGGGATCTTCGGTGTTGGTCTTCCACTGGTTAACGGCTGCCGACACCACCATATCTTGGGCGATACGTGACGTTGCCACCATTTGATTGGCGGTACCAACATCCGTACCTTGTGGCATGGCATTGTCGTACATGGTCTTGAACAGCTTCATACCATTGATAACCGGATCTGATGTCAGCAGCGGTTTCTTGCCATCTGCCCAAATACCGTCATACAGGACTGCCCATTGTTGGAGCGTGAACCAAACAGTGAAGGGTTCGGAAGACATATGCGGTGAGTAGATACCAAATTGGTTCGGGCGATCCGTCAATGCGGTGGCGATCTCTACCCAACTGTCGATGTCAGTGGGTTCAGTCACACCAGCTTTGTCGAACATGGCCTTGTTATAGACCAAACCAAAGCGCACAGTTACGATGTCAAGACCATTGACTTCGCCATCCTTACGGAGCATGTCCTGCGCTTTGCTGAGGGTAACGCCGGCCTTCTTGACAACATCTTCAAGCGAGATCGTATGTCCGGCATTCATCAAGCGCAAGAAGCCATCGGGAGTTTCGGTAAACAAGTCACCATCAATGCGACCTGAGCGAGCTTGGATCAGGATTTGCTGGAAGTAGTCGTTTTCGCCGTAGCCACTTTCGTTGATGTGAATATCCGACTGCGATTCATGGAACTTCTGGATCATGGCACGCCATGCATCACCACGACCGGGTTCCGTCCAAAACCATGTCAAGAAATCCAGTTCCATCTTGCTCTGGCGGATAAAGTTCGGGAAGTGAATTTTCGGGAGTGCAGCAGCCGATACACCAGCCGCAGCGCTCGAACCGATCTTCAGAAAATCACGGCGGCTAATCGCACTATTTACAATCGTCTTTTTGGGGGTATTTTGGTTACTCATCAGATTCCTCTCTATATCCAAAAAATATAATCATGTTGGCAAATTTGATTTTGTTTTGGTCGCCTATTTGAGCATCACCTCCTTTAAGCCTCATTAAGTAAGCTGTCAATTCCTGCCGATGACCGTAAAAATATCAAATATCGTCTTTAATTAATCTGTTCTGCCGCCATATTTGATAAACACAAATTCAGACTGTTGCATGAACGTTATACACGTCCGATAACAAAGCGGTCGCTGCTGCTACTGAAACCGTCCGGCCTGTAAAAGCAAGGCCAAGAGTCATTAGACCTAACAACGTATCTTCTTGAACGGGTGATACCCGATACTCCGCATCAAACTGTTCACAAATAAGCTGGCGTAGCATGTCGATCTTCTGCACCAGCCCACCGGAAAAGACCAGACGATTCCAGTCTCTCTGTGGCGATAAGCGTTGGGCAAACATGGCGTAGTTTTCCGCCATACTCTGAAAGGCGGCGCGGAACAAGTGCCCTATTGTCAACTCGTCCTCGCGCAGATGGGTAAACCCACCTTCATCACCAACAGCGCTGTTGTAAAAAGCCAAGTTGGCTCGCAATCTGGGCGAATGTACTTGGGCTGCGGCCTGTGTGATGTATGTCCACGGGTCAGGCAGTTCTTGCCCTTGTGAAACTGCAAGTTCGGAGAGCAGCTTCACCAATGCGTTCAACGCACGACCAGCCGGAATGTGGGTCACGGTGATGGAAAACCGACCATCAAAAAACGGACGTGTCTGAAAGTTCCCAAATTCCGAATAAGGCTTTAGTAAGCTCACCTGCGAACCTGTCGAAATATTCAAAGACAGCTCATCATCACGCAGCAAAGCCCCAACGATTGAACATTGGTAATCCCCAACAGGCGTATAACAGGGAATTTGCTGCCTACCCCATTCCAGCCAACCTGCGACCGATCCATGCGGAAGAATGGTAGGCAAGCTCAGTTCAGTCAAACCAGTCTTATAGATAACCTCATCATGCCAATCCAGCGTATCAAGATTGAGTAATCCGTGCGCCATTGCATTAGTAATCTCGGTTGAGGGGCGACAGTTACACAAGTTCGCAATCACAAAATCCGCAAGTGACGCAGGTATCAAATCACGCGCAGGCAATTTGCCCTGTTCAGCCATCCAGAAAAACAAGCCTATCGGCAATCCTGCACGCAGTTCGTTCCCAAGCTGCCGCAGCTCATCGACATTCAAACGAGCTTTGAGTACATCGAAATAGGTACCACTGTGTGAAGGATGCGTGTCCAATACACGTTGATCTTGCCATGTCGTCAGATTAGAACGGGCTTCACCCTGTTCAGTCGTAAACACGACACCATGCATCTGCGTACATATCACTATGCCTTCGCAATCTTGGGCGAAGGGGGCAATATCGCTTAGTACTTTGTGAACTGCCAACATGATCTTGGCAGGATCGAATTCGCGATATTGAGTAGGGAGAGCAGGCAGCATCTCAGGAAAGGGAACCCGTTGGACATGCTTCAATTGAAGTGTCTCCAAGTCCAAGACCCCTGCCTTGATAAAAGACGTACCCAGATCAATCCCGATGAGCGACACCGTGTTCTCCCTACTACAAGTTGCTATGTGATCGCGCGTTCCACATCGATACGACCGCTATCAACTGCTTTCTTGAAATGCTCAATCGTTTGGCGCACACCTTCGCCCAATGGTCGCCAATTCAGTTTGCCGAGCAATTGGTGCAGCGGCTGCTCTTCTTGATTGGATGAGACCGGCAGCGGCGTGGGATTAAAAGTCACTTGACCAGCCATTTCCGGCGCGGCGGCGTTAATTGCATTCACAATTTCTTCCACCGCGACAGTGTTACCGCCTACATCATAGGCACCTGCCCGTTCAGGTTTTGCCCGTGCAGCGTCAATAAATACCTGAGCCATATCATCGGCATGTTCCATGACAATCGTTCCCCCAAACGTGATCTGGTACGGGCGACCAACAGCCACCGACAGCATGGCCTTCGTCGGGGTAGAGGTCATACCCTGATCACGCCCCGGCCCATAGACCGTATGCGGACGCAGCCCGACAGCGTGTAAGCCATAATCTTGCGAGTAAATCCGCGCCATACCTTCTTTGGCCTGCTTATGGATGCCATAAAGTGATGTCGTCTGGAAGCCCTGCCCCGGTGGTCCATAAACCGCTGCCGAACTTGCATAGGCTAAACCACGTATTTGGTCGAGATGCCGTTTAGCCGACTCCAACACCACTGACATACCTACCAAATTGACCTTTGCACCCAGTACAGGTTCTGCCCGAACAAACGGCACTTGAAACGCTGCGAGATGGACGATATGCGTGATACCGTTATCTGCAACTACACGGTCAAAGGCGTCAAACTCGGTAATATCACCAGAAACAAGATTCACTTTTGACAATGACTCGTCATCCATAATCAATTTGAGGCGATGGTTACTGCTGCCTAGATCATACGTCCAGACGGGCGTGCCTTCGTCAACCAAGCGCTTTACTGTCCATGCGCCAATACAACCTAAGGCGCCCGTTACCAAAAAGCGTTCATCAGTCATTGCAATTCCTCAAGCCCTTTCAAGCTGTGCCAATTCGATTGCACGATGCTATAGCGCTTTATGCTTTTTGCCCATTTGACGCCAAAAACTTGCGATTGACGATTGAACGCGGGAGTTGGCCTTGCAGTGCCTCCACGATATTCCGCACCACTTCTTGCCGAAGTTGGACAAAAGACTGTGCCGACCAACTGGAAAGGTGTGGGGTAAAAATCACATTATCGAGTTTCAAAAGTGGTTCATCGGCAGGTGGGGGTTCTTGTTCGAACACATCCAATGCGGCTCCAGCGATGGTCTTATCGACCAATGCTTGATATAAGGCGGCTTGGTCAACAATCGGCCCACGCGCCATATTAATGAGGTAAGCAGTCGGCTTCATGGCCTTGAGCTGTGGTGTGCTGATCAAATGGCGTGTTTCTTCAGTTAGAGGGCAGTGAACGCTCACGAAATCTGCGCGACTAAGGAGTTCATTGAGTTCAACTTTTTCAGCACCCCCTTCAACTGCTTTTTCAGCGCTCAAGTACGGATCAAATACGATGACCTTCAAACCAAACGCCTTAGCTTTTTGGACGACGACTCGCCCAATGTTACCCATACCGATGATGCCCAAAGTTTGCGTCGAAAGGCGAGTCGGTGGTACTGGATTCGGTGACCCCCACTTACCATTGCGCACATGCTGATCCTGCGCTTTGATGTTGCGGTTAAGCATCAGCAAAAAGCTCAACGTATGAGTACTCACTTCTTCGATGCAGTAATCCGGTGTGTTGCAAACAGGGATGCCATGTTCACCTGCCGCAGCCAAGTCGATCATGTCCACGCCGATACCGTAGCGGGAAATTACCTTACATTTTTGCAGCGCCTGAATGATGTCGCGGTTAATATTTGTCCATTGAACAATCAATCCATCTGCATCTACCACATGAGGCAGCAGTTCTTGCGGTGTTTTAGCGTTCAAACGCACTAACTCAATATCTAAGCCAGAATTCCGCAGTTCGTTGGCCTCAAGCTCGTTTTCGGGTGAACCAAAATCAGTAATTACTACTTTGAATTGCGCCATGACCCTATGTGACCTGTGGCAGTATTATCTTCCTGCCGTTAAAGTCACACCTCTCCTTTCTATAAAGCCTGATAAATGTATTAATTTCCTGCTGCGCGCGGTCCAGCAGTACCACCTGCGTTCTGCGCCAAATTACCACCATCCATTGGGATAATCGCACCGGTGATCCACGCGGATGCATCTGATCCCAAGAAAATAGCTAATCCCTTTACATCGTCTGGACGACCTAAGCGGCCAATTGGAATACCGCGCAAGAACATCGACTCCAGGTTCGGATCGACTTTCATTCGATCTTCTAAGCCGGGGTTAATTACCTGCGCGGGCAAAATTGCATTCACCCGTACCCCACGACCGCTCCATTCTGTGCTGAGTTCGCGTGTCATCTGTGCGACACCGCCCATGCCTACACTGTAAGCGAAGTTGCCACGTCCCAGCGCCGTCACACCGCCGATAGAGGAGAAGTTGATGATACTGCCCTTACCTGCCGCCAACATCCGCCGACCGCCTTCTTGACAACAGCAGAACCGCGCAATAATCAACCCGTGAATAATATTCTGCATTTCCTCGAGCGTAATATCTTCCGGCTGCTTCAGCTTTCCGGGGCCAGCCACATTCGCTAAAATGTCGATTTTGCCAAACTCGCGGTCAAGCTGCGCGAACATCGCGCGAATCTGTTCGATATTAGTGATGTCACAGCTTACGGGAACAACGCGCCTGCCTAACCCCTCGATTTGCGTGGCGGTCGCCTGTAGACCTTCCTTATTGAGATCGCAGATCATGAGATCCGCACCAGCCTCGGCGAAGCCAATCGCCATCGCACGTCCCATCCCTTGTGCAGCACCGGAAACCAATGCCACACGCCCGTTTAAGTCAAATAGTGGATGTGTCACCCTAAATCACTCTCTTTCAAATATCAGCAATAATTTCAAAAGGTAATGTCTCGATACCTACGTCCTGCGCCAACCCTTGCAAGCTCTCGACCACATCAGGCGGCAAAACCATCCCATGAGCGAGTGCTTGTTCGCGTTTACCCCACTCAATTTCACCCGGCAGATAGATGCGTTCAGTGCCTTTTGCCTTCGGTGAGCCATGCACATAATCAACAAGCCAATCCATACGCTCACCGAATAATTCAGCAGACAGCATGGCACCGGTATCAATCGCGATGAACATCTGGCCTTGATTAGCTGGCCCCGGTGGATTACCGACTACGCCTGTTACCCAACTAGGCTGTTCTTTGGTCATGGCTGCACCAGTCATCACGCCGGCTAAAACCTCGACCAGCAGCGCGAAACCATATCCTTTATGGGCAGCCATCGGCATCAAAGCGCCCGTTTCGGGGAAACCACTGGGGTCGGTCGTGGGTTCGCCATCCGCGTTTACTAGCCAACCTTCAGGTATCGACTGACCTAGCAATTTGGCGCGAATAATCTTGTTGGCAGCAGCAGCGCTGGTAGCAATATCGAGGAATACAGGTTTGTTGTTACCAGCGGGGATAGCGTAGGCAATCGGGTTGGTTCCCAGCACCTTGCCCTTCCCTCCCGGTACAGTCATCTGAGGGTCAGCATTACAACTGGCGATACCGACCATACCTTCGTTAGCGGCCATCGTGGCATAGTAGCCAGCCGCCCCAAAGTGGCTCGTGTGAATAACGCCGGTATACCCGATGCCACATGCTTTTGCCTTCTGAATAGCAATTTGCATCGCACGGTGAGCGGTCACGAACGGCACACCATGATGCCCATCTATAAGCGCCCACGCCGCGCCTTCACGCACGACTTCGGGATTGGCTTCGGCATCTAACCGCCCAATGGGGAAATTCTTTAGCAAGGGGCGCAACTGGCGTGTGCCATGTGTGTGTACGCCCCATGTATCGGTTGTCACAAGGATTTGTGCAGAAAGTTGTGCGTCTTCCTCACGAATCCCATATCGTTTCATAGCTTCTATAACGAAGGCTTCCAAGTCGTTTGCAAATACACGTACGCTAGTCATCAAATCTCTTTCAATCACAAAATAAATATTTGGACGTGATCAAAAAATCACGTTTGGTAAATTTTCACAATCCGGTTGTAGGCGAACTGAATGTGCCGCTCGATACATTCCATCGCTCGTACTTCATCACCTGAACGGATGACATCAACAATTTCCTGATGTCTTACCATCTGAATACGAAAGTCAGAATCAGCTACGTTACGGCTCAACAAGAATAAGTAAATTTGAGGGCGTAAATCTGCCCAGACGGATTGCAAGCGTGTATGCCGACTGGCTTGATAGATTAAATTATGAAATTCCAAGTCGAGATCAGCAGCGTCTTTTTCGTTAATCTCTTTATCGACCTGCTCGACCATGACATTGACAATCCGCTGCATCTCATCTAAATCAGCCGATGTACCATTACGAATGGCATACTGCATGGCGACCCGTTCCAGACCCAAACGCAAGCTGTAAACTTCATCGAAATCTTCTTCGGTCAGGCGAGCAACAATGGTGCGTCCGTTACGCGGGATTGTGACCAAACCCTCGCGCTCCAGCCGACTGAAGGCATCACGGATAGGGCCACGGCTAATGCCCAAGGCTTGCGACAAAGGCACCTCGCGGAGCTGCTCACCGGGGGCAATCTTCCCACGATAAATGGCTTCCCGTAGATATTCAGCAACCTTATCCGCCAACGAAACTTTTAACGATGGCAGCCCATTGTCATCATTTGAGTAGCCTTCGCTACCATCCAAGAATTTAGTAGATGTGCCAGCATCAAGTTTTTTACTCTCACCGTTTAATCTCTTCATGACGAATGCCAACCTTTCCTGTAGCTCAAGCAATGCGTATTGCTCAAGAGGATATAAGGTTTCTTAGATTGAGCAAACTGGAAGCAGTGGTTGGAAATCGAATGCTGAACGCAACTTGAATCTGCGGATATGGGAAAATAAGGGATAGGTTGCAAAGCAAAAAATGTACACATAACAAAGTTAAATTTAGGAATAAGGAAACTTTTTAAAATGTTAACAATTAACAGTTGACATAATGTAGACTGATTTTTGACTTCTGTCAAGCAAATCAACCAACGACAAAAAATAAGGGGGGTTCAACATCAGGCAATATGAAAACCCAACTGCATATTGCAAGAACACTTGTAACCGTGCAATCTTATAAACAGCAGTTTATACTTTGCTAAAGGGTGTTTTTATTGATAAGGATTAGTGATTGGCTGAACAAAAGGTTGTATTTATCACGGGAGCATCCAGCGGCATTGGCTATGAAACGGCGTTAGCTTTTGCGCGCACTGGAATGCATATCGTCGCAACGGCAAGGCGCATGGATAAGCTGGGCGATTTACAAAAAGCCATTCTGAAACTACCAGCAGGACACGGTGATGTGCTGACGGTTGAGGCCGATGTCACAAACCGCGACGATATGCAAAACGCGGTCAAGCTGGCGATGGGGCGTTTTGGGCGGTTGAATATTCTCGTGGCGAACGCAGGGGTTGGACACAGAGGGAAGTTGGCTGACTCGGAATGGGCAGATTTGGAAACCCTACTCAGGACGAATATCGATGGTGTGCTGCATAGTATCCAAGCAGCAGTTCCGGCGATGCGGCAAAGCGGTGGCGGACATATCATGACGATTTCATCGGTCACTTATAACCTAACTGCACCGTATGCTGCTGTGTATGCCGCCAGCAAAGCCTTCGTTACCAGCCTTTCCCACTCACTGCGGCTGGAAATGGAAAGCGAAAATATTAAAGTAACCGATGTGCTGGTCGGAAGAACATCGACCGAATTTAATCAGAACCGATTGGGTCTAGGTAAACGAACCAGCGAGAGTTTACCTACGATGACTCCAGCACAGGTAGCAGCGGCAATTGTACGCGCATCGCAGGGCAACCCACGTTCGGTGGTTGTGCGCTTTTTCGACCGGCTGATCATGCTCGGCAACACCCTGATCCCAGAAATCATCGGGCGTATTGCCCTGCGGCAGTATAGGTGAGTGTTATTAACTTCATCTGGAACTAACAACTTGCCCAAGTCGTCTCTAAAAGATGATTTGACGTTCAAACCATGTTAACAATAAGGAGATTCATGGAACGGCAGACAACTTCGCAGTGGCGCACAACCTTCGGTATTACGTCGGGTAACCCATTCGCGCCTTTTATCATAATTTCAACTGCAATCATAATCATTGTGTCCCTAATATTGCTGGGTATCACTTTTTTCGGTGGCACTGTAAACACGCGCTATACTGCCGCAATCATCTTCATGTTTGTGTTTGGATTATCGCCAATCGGTATTGGTTTGCTTATCTTAGGCGCACGGAACTACGCCCGTTTTCAAGGTATTACTCAAGGGGAACATTGGGTTCATTGGACGTATCCGGCAAATAGTTTAAACCGTGAGATCTATATCAACGGCGAAGGGTTTTATTATCCGGAAAAGCCGAGCAAACGAGAAACATTCTTAAGCGGTGTTCAACATGCCGAAATCCAGCAGGGCGAACCTTCGACTTTACATCTGGCGTACATTCACCGCCGCTACTATTCGCTGGGTTTGCCACCAAACGTCATGAATAAGCAGCTTATGGTGCCTATTCCTGCGGGTAAAGAGGCCGAAGCACAGACATTGGTTGATCGCTTCAAAAAACAGTTGGGCAGACCCTCAATTTACGTGGACGATCAATGGCGAATTGGTTGGATCATGAGTGGCGCGATCATTGTGGCGACGTTGATCTCGATTGCCGTTTTAATGCCTGTTCAATTCCAACTAGATGACGAAAAACGTGATCATCGTAATGCAACCGCTACCGCGCAATATATGGAAAATGCCACTGAACTTAGTGTATTTCTGCCGCCGATCCGCGCGGTGATGGAGCCGCAAATCGAGCGCCTAAAGGAATTACCGGACGGAACTCTAACGCCAAAAGAAGCCGGATTTGATGAGAATTCCGGTGTACGTGCTGTTCACTTTGGCCGCTGTGCGCCAGACGACACCTTTTACGTATATGTCGTGATGAATAGGGAAATGTTAGGGCGTACCTATCTCAGCGGGCCGGGGGACTTTAACTATACCGATGCAACCGACCGGCGCTATATGGACTGCGGTCCTGACCATTGGATTGCAACGGTGCCCGTTCAACTGACGGATGGTTGGTATTATGGTGTTATCGCTTATATTCAATCGACGCGCACACCGCGCCGTGTTGAAACCGCAATTCCGACGTTGGGCGTAACACCCACAGCACCTTAACCTTTTGATTTACCGAAACGGATTTTAAAAATGATTACGATTCAGAATAAGCATTGGCAAGTCGGCATCCTTCCAGAAACCGGCGCATCAATCGCATTTGGCCGCGTCAAGCATAACGACCAATGGGTTGATGTGATGCGGCCTACTCCGGTGAGCGACTACGGCAATTCGAGCAATTGCAGCAGCTTTATTATGCTGCCGTGGTGTAACCGGATTAAAGACGGTGTGCTGCGTTTTGGTGACGACACATATCAACTCAAAACGACCAAAGATGATGGCACAGCACGACATGGGGATGTGCGCAAGCGGAAATGGACGGTGAACACGATTGATGCTTATTACATCAATATGAGCCTAAATTCCAGCGATTTTCCTGATATGAACTGGCCGTTCGCTTTTTCGGCCTTGGCTGAATACCGGCTCGATGATGCGGAGTTCAAATGGACACTATCAATTAAAAACGAAGATACACGACCATTCCCAACTGGATTCGGGCATCATCCTTATTTCGCCAAGCCGATAGGGGAGTACCTGCCCCATGTCCAAATTCCATGCAATCAATTTTTTGAACTCACAAATTACATGGCGACCGATGCCGCTGTTCCGCTGCCCGAACGCTTGGAGTTCCGCGAGATGCGCTCGCTGGGTGAAGCAAACATCAATGACGTGCTGACAGATCGCATCGGCGATGAACCCGCGCGTATGTATTACCCTGAATACCAAACCACACTGGAAATGTATGCAGATCCGCTGTTCAAGCACATCCTGCTCTATGCCCCTGAAGGCGAACCCTATTACGCTGTCGAGCCAATGACCAACGTCAGCGACGGATTCAACCTGTTTGCTGACAACATTGATGGTAACGGCGTGTTTGTACTCCAAAGTAGCGAGGAGCAGCGGGCAGATGTACGATTGATCGTGAAGCAATCATAAAGAGACAATTTGATGGCAAAAACGCCCAACAAACTTAACTCGATGCGTCTACTCGAAACGCATGATATTCCTTATGAGGTGACAGAATTCCCTGATACCGAAAGGGATGCGGAAGTTATTGCGGACATCCTTGGTGTGCCAGCGTTCATGGTCTACAAAACGCTGGTCGTGCAGCCGGTCGAAAACCCGAAGAAGCCGTTGATTGCGATCATCGCGGCTGACCGGTCGCTCGATCTTAAGGCGCTGGCAACAGTATCGGGGCATAAAAAGGTTTCGATGGCTGCACATAAAGATGCCGAGCAAATGACAGGATTGAAGGTTGGGGGAATCAGTGCGTTGGCTTTAACCCACAAGAATTGGCCGGTGTATCTCGACCAACCGGCTATGGAGCTTGAGCATATTTTGGTGAGCGCGGGGCAGCGCGGGCTAGACTTACGGGTGCCAACCACAGCGTTTATCCGCGTGGTGAATGCGAAAGTCGCCGAAATTAGCACCCCGACATAAATAAAAAAGCGCTTACCGATAGATAAGCGCTTTTTATTTTGACCAGTAGATTTAACGCGAAAGAATACGCGCTAGTTCAAAGTAGTTGGGGTTAATTGGTTTGACGCGCGCAATTGCCTGCTCAATTGGCACCGTAGCCAATTCACGTCCGTCCAACGCCACCATCACGCCTGACTCCCCACTGCGTAGACTCTCAAGTGCCTTCACGCCCATGCGTGTCGCCAACAAACGGTCGAACGCAGATGGACTGCCGCCCCGTTGAATATGCCCCAAAATGGTCAAACGGATGTCAAAGCCGACATCGGTTTTGTTATTGAGGTAATCGACAAGATCGGTGGTGCGGTAGGAAACCCCTTCAGCAATAACCGCGACCGCGTGCGATTTGCCACGCACATAAGCATCCGCCAGCGCGTGGTGAATATCTTCCATTGACACTTCGCGTTCTGGAACCGAGACAATCTCTGCGCCGCCAACAATACTGGCAATAATCGCCAGATAACCACAGTTACGCCCCATTACTTCTAGGATGAAGGCACGGGTGTGCGACGAAGCGGTATCGCGCACACGGTCGAGCGCATCAATAATCGTATTCAGCGCCGTATCGACACCAATGCTGGTATTGGTAATATCGATGTCATTATCAATACTGGCAGGTACACCAACGACCGGAAAACCAAGTTTGTGCAAGGTAGTTCCGCCGCGCAAGCTACCATCACCGCCGATAACGATGAGGCCTTCAATACCGGACTCATTCAGCCGCCGCAGCCCTTTGGCTTGTCCGGCGGGGGTCTTAAAGTCCAGATTGCGCGCCGTCTGGAGAATAGTGCCGCCGCGCTGCAAAATACCGCTGACTTCAAAACTCGTCAGTTTATGAAAATCACCGTTCAACATGCCAGAGTAGCCCTGACGAATACCAAAAACCTCAATGTCGTATTCGATGCCAGTCCGTACAACTGCGCGAATAGCGGCGTTCATCCCCGGACTATCACCACCACTGGTCATTACCGCAATACGTTTCATAACGACATACATCCCCTACTTGATGAACAAACCTGCCTTGAGCAAGGCAGATCTGTTGGATACGCGTGTTTGAGCAATTAAGCGTACCTATTGTAGCGAATATTATGTTAAATTTCAGCCATAATCTGGACGATCAAACAGCTCAATATTGCGTGCATCTCCTACAATCGTCAGTAAATCACTTACCAAGTCATCGCAATAAGCCGTTGTGTTATTCGGGAATTCCATCTTAAACGACTGTTTATCATCTTCCAACACGATGCTAAAACGGTCATTGCCA
>JAPUDW010000153.1 GCA_027492915.1 Bacteroidota bacterium
CATAACTTTGAACAGCGGCTCGATATTCTGCGTACTATTTTCAGCACCAGTATCCATAATCACCGTGAAGCCCTGCAACAATTGGAAGTGTCTCCAGCAGCCCTACCCGATAACGATATATCTTCTAGCGGTGATGCGGTTGACGAAGGGGAAGCACCGGTTGGATTACGCAAAGAAATATTGATGCGCTTATCGCATGAATTCCGCACTCCGCTGACCATCATCGGAACCGGAGCTGATTTACTAGCGCGTTATTATGACCGCTTGACCGAAGCCCAACGGACTAAGCATCTTGCCAATATTCAAGATCGTGTGAATTGGATGACCGAAAAACTAGATGATATTTTACTGCTGCTCAAGCTCAATCATGGTGAGCGGGTGCCATCTATCCAAGTGGTTGATTTGCCTGAACTTATCAACCATGTTCAACATGAAATCGACCAATTTTACGGTGACAGCGCCCGTGTGATCTGGAATCTACAGTCCGGTTTATCACAAATCACTGCCGATGCAGACCTGCTGCACGAAATCTTCATGCATCTCATCAGCAACGCCTTGAAGTTTTCGGTGGATGTGGTGACGGTGAACGTGCAAGTGAAGGACGACCGGTTGATAAGCATCATAAGCGATTCGGGTATTGGCATCCCACCCGATGAAATCGAACGGATTAAAGAAGTATTTTATCGTGCCACCAATTTGGACGAAGAACCGGGTTATGGCATTGGGCTGGCGATTGTCGATCAAGCCATATCCGCTTGTGAAGGCCACTGGAACATCACCAGCCAATTGAAGATCGGAACGCAGGTAGAAATCAATCTTCCGGCATCTAGCTCCTAATTACTCAACATGATCGCGCCAGGTTGAACCAGACTGCGGTTGTAGAGTAGCCGATTCCGAACACGGTTACGGCTTGCTTATTTTTGTCGTCGTTTTTCTTCATCCCCAATTCGGGGTATTCATGGATTAATATCTGCGCTCTTTGAGTCTCTGCGGTTCAACTGCCTTTGTCTTGAACTCGGTATTCAAAACTCAGTACTATAAAAAAGGTTTATTTTCGGTTAACCCGACAAACCCTTTTCCAACCATCCACCAACCCGCTTAACAATCTCACTCCCTCAAAATGGTTAACGCCAACACTGCTTAAAAGCGACCAAATGGTCTTCCAAATGGTCACCCTAAACCATCCCTTTTCAATTATGCTATTTACAGTGCTGGACGTAGGGGCTGCCGTTGGCAAGCCCGCCGCTGACAAGCCCTCACCTCGCCACATGCACCTTAACAATGTATTTCGCGCCGCCGCTTGTCGTGCCGCATCTTCTGCATTGGACTGTCAATGGTTGACTATCGACTAACAACTATTTTTGCAGCAAACGTTGCTGCGGCAGCCTATTCGCCCACTTTGCAGCCTATCTAGCCGAGCAAGCCGCCGTCAAAGCCATCGCCGCATTTGCAGTATTGGCAGCTTTTGCAGAATTTCACGCTGATTCGGTATCTCGCTCTCTCACATCCGCCGTCGAAATTGTCTTGTAGCAGCAACATCAACTGCAATAATTGCAATATTTTGAACATTTGTAACTGTGATAACGGAAAATGGTCATATGGCATCTGGCTGCCGCCGCCGCCGCCGCCAAAACCCTTGGCTTATCTCTCTGCCTTGACCTTGGCGATTCGCATTTGCCTTTGTCCTAAGCTGGAGACTGGCGACTGCTGATAGCTGTACGCCCTACCGCGAGAAAAACCCTTTCGCGAAGAACCACACGTTTGCCGGACGCTCAGCGAGGCGGCGCATGAAGTACGGATACCACGCCGCGCCAAACGGCACATACACCCGCACCGGATAACCCGCAGCCGCCAGCTCATCCTGCCGTGATGAGCGGATGCCGTAGAGCATCTGGAACTCGAAGCGCGTCGGCTTGAGCGTTTTGATGTCGTTCTCGGCGGCTTTAATCATATTTTCGTCGTGGGTAGCGATGCACAGGTAGCCGGGAGTTTGTAGGTACTGGTGCATAATCTTGACGTAGTTCGCGTCAACATCGGCCTTCACAGGGAAAGCATCTTCGGGTGATTCGAGGTACGCGCCTTTGCACAGTCGGATGTGTGCGCCCTCGGCACCGAGCGCTTGCATATCCGCCTCGCTGCGGCGCAGATAAGCCTGAATGACCGTACCCACATTATCGAAGTTATACTCGTCGCGCATCGTGCGGAAAATTTTGAGCGTGATGTCAGTGTACGGCGTGTTTTCCATGTCAATAGTCACGGGGATGCCAAAGCTCTTGGCATCGGTTAGAACACGCCGCAGGTTGGTCTGGCAGAGTTCCTCGCTGATGTCGAGGCCGAAGTGCGTCAGCTTGAGCGAAATGCTGGCCTGCAAATTTTGGTTGTGGATGTGGTTAAGCAGGCTGCGATAGGTTTCGACCACTTCCTGCGTGTCCTCGGCGCGTTTAACACTCTCGCCCAAATAATCGAGCGAGACCCACAGGTTACGGGCGTTAAGCGCTTTGGTCGCGCTGATGGCTTCGTCCAGTGTTTCGCCGGCCACGAAACGCAAAGCCACCCGCCGCGCTACACCCCAGCGGCTCATCATATTGCGTGCCCATCCCGCAACCGATAGGTACAGGAGGATTCTTCTGAGTAGGTTTTCCATCCGATCATTCCCTATTCATGGATTGTTTTACAAGGGGATCAATAGAATGGAGTTTAGCGCACTGCCACGCTCTCGCACCACATATGGTCGAGTAATGGTTCTAAAGGTTTGGGCAGTATCCCCTGATAGCTCATCACCAGCCGGTAACGGGCGCGGGTCATAGCCGTAAACAGCTTGCGTCGCGCGACTGATACCGCGTCGGGATCATCGGCATGGGGGAAGGCATCGTGCAGGTGCGGCACGAACACCACCATAAACTCTAGTCCCTTCATCTTCTCAAAATACTGCACGTAAACACCCTGCCGCGCCCAGTTTGCCCAGCGATCAACCTGCCATTTGGCATGGCACAGGATGGCGATTTGACCCGGTGCCGCGCCACCTGCCAGCAGATCACGGATTTTGTCGTCGATGAAGCCGGTTTCGGTGGCGGAATCAGCACAGGCCATGAGCGCGGGCATCGGGCCGCTGCCGAGTTCATAGGAGCTAAAGTCCGGCTCGGCGCGTTCTTCGGTGGCACGTAAATTCTCGTCAGCCTCGATCAAGCTGTGCGCGGCCTGGCTAATCTCGCGGGTAGAACGAAAGGGGACGCGCAGAATGCGGGTGCGCCCGACGACCGATATGCCTTTCTGCGTCCAGCTATACGAGCAAAAGATACTCTGCGAAGGGTCGTCACAAATCAGCAGGTCACCGCGCGGTTTGAGCAGGGCCAGTACCAACTGCATCCACGAGGGGGCGAAATCCTGCCCTTCGTCTATAAAGATAGCGTCGTAAGCCTGCCGCATCGGGTGGGTATCATTATCGTTGAGTTCGGCCAAAGCCGCAGCCGCCACATCATCCCAATCGTAACCGTGCATCGACTGATAGGCACGGTAGCGATTGAACAGGGCGCTTAGGGCTTCACGCTTGGTTTTATCGAGGCGCTGCCCACGACCGCTGCGGTCGGCTTCAAGATACTGATGGTCATCAAGGAGCGCCATTTCTTTGCGCCATGCGAATTCAGATGATACAAATTCGGCAGATAAGCTAAGCCTCACCAAGCTTTCGCGCTCATACTGCCGCAGCCATTCGCGGGTTTTCAGCGGTTCGCGCCACGTTTCACCGAGGATCATCCGGCAAATGCGGTGGAAACTGGCGACCGTCACCTGCTCGTCGGGTAATCGCAGCCGTCCTTTAATATCGCGCGCGAGTTCAACGTTGAAGCTCATCACCAACAACCGCGCCTGTGGGTACTGCGCCACCAGATGCTGCGCCCGACGCACCAGCACCAACGTCTTACCACTGCCGGCTACACCACGCACGAGGCGTACACTGGCGCTGCCGGGGATGTCCTCGGTTTCTTCGGACAGCGGTTCGTACTCAAATAAGGTGAGCTGCTGGGGGTGGGCAGAACGCAGCGGTTCATTGATGAGACCGTACTGCAACTGTGTGAGTGTGCCAATGGGCAAACCGTCCTCGTTTTGCACCACCAGCATCGGATTGAGCACCTCGCGCACGATGTCCAGCATGTCGAGCGAAAGCGGTTGCTCCAGCGTGAACTTCCACGGCAGGTTGGTAATGGCTTGCTGGAGTGTTTCAGCGTTGCGCAGTATTTCTTTGCCGATAACCACGCCGCGCGGCCATATGCCTTTTTTTTCAAACTGCTCGATAACCCGTTGGCTGATGCGGGGCAGCGCCACCATCATCTGCCACGGGAACTTAAGCCGCTTGCGTCCTTTGTACTGCTCCCACAACTCAACACGCTGTTCGAAGCGGCGGTTGAGATCGTAGGCGTAACGCTGTGATGTCAGAACCGGGTTTTCGTGGCTCATCGGTGCGCCGTTGCTACGAACGGTGTGGATCAACTGTTGGTCGCCACCGGTGAGCTTAACCCAATCTTTCACCTCGATCACGACCACACCGAGCAGCGCGGCCACCAGCACAAAATCCGGCTTGCTGCTGCGTCCGTCGGGCGTATTTAACTGCGGCTCGTAGTGGTGAAAAAACTGCTTACGGGGCAGTTCGCGCAAGAGTTTATTGAGAAGTTTCTCGCCATAGGTCGGCGTTGAGTCAATCGGCATAATGGATACAACGGCTAAAGTTATAAAACGGTTTGTTTGCCCCCAGTATAGCAAATATTTTCGGTTGCATACATACGTTCTAACCGTGTAGAGGGGTGGTTTAGCAAATTGTGGGTTGAAAAAGCGCTAAACTGCGCTACAATTTCTCACGGTTGGCCCCGTAGTTCAGTGGCAGAACACCCGCCTTTTAAGCGGAGGGTCGTTGGTTCGAACCCAACCGGGGTCATATACGTGAGAAAGCACCATAGAGGTGCTTTTTTTGTTGCGTAGAAATGTTCGAGTCCGATTAGGATATTTGAGGAATCTGATAGTACAGATGAAGAGTGATCTACGCCTAACCCCATCACTGCTGAGTTTCGAAAGTCACTTACTTTAATTCCATAGAAGTGATCGTTCTGTTTGAGGATCGAAAAATTGAGCACGCGACGTATCAAAATGCAGATGTACTTGATCACCGGGACGAATACGCTTATCGGGATCAACCAGAGCGTAAAAATGGCTATCACCAACCAAGACATCAAGCATATCGTCCCGTCCTAGCGGTTCGACAATAAAGACTTCGCCCAACACACCCTGTTTATGATCCGCTTCCGACATCAGGGTTATATCTTCAGCCCGAATGCCTAATTTGGCCTTTTTTATCCGCGCAGCAGCTTCGCCGCGTTCTGGCGGAATGACTAACGACAGGTTGTTATCACGGGCGGTATATTTCCCATCAGCAAAGTCCATCTCGACATCAATAATATTCATCGGGGGGTTACCGATAAATCCAGCAACAAACAAGGTTTTGGGGCAGTTATACAAATCATCTGGTGTATCAAAAGCCTCTAACTTTCCCTTGTTCATCACCGCAATCCGGTCAGCCATCGTCATCGCTTCGGTTTGATCGTGGGTGACGAATATGGATGTGATGCCGAGTCGCTTTTGCAAGTGTTTAATTTCACCACGCATGGTCAGCCGGAGACGCGCATCCAAGTTGGATAGTGGTTCATCAAATAACAAGATATCGGGTTCTTTTACCAACGCTCGTCCCAATGCTACGCGCTGCTGCTGACCACCAGAAAGTTGCCCCGGTCGGCGATCTAACAGGTCAGCAATGCCCATCACCTGAGCGATACGTTTGACTTCCGTATCCTGCTGCTGACGCGGGACATTCTTCAACTTTAGCGGATAAGCGATGTTCTGAAATACGGTCATGTGGGGATATAAGGCATAGCTCTGGAATACCATACCGATGTTCCGTTCACGCGGTGGTATCTGGTTTACAATACGTTCGCCAAAGCGGATCGTGCCACCAGAGGGTTTATAAATACCAGCGACCATCAATAAGGTGGTAGTTTTCCCACAACCTGAAGGGCCGAGAAAAGCGATGAACTCACCATCTTTAATATCGAGATTGAAATCGTTAACGGCGCCGAAATCGCCGAAAGATTTGGTCAAATTCTGTAAGGACACATCCATTATGAACTTCCCTTTGTCCCGCCTGCATAGATATTGAGCAGGTATTCCTGAGCAAATATAAAAAATATGAAAATGGGAATTAATTGAAACAAGCCAACAGCTGCGACCTGATTCCAATTTACAGGTGCGAGTTCGCCACTGAGCTGACGAATGTAGACGGGCAGCGTTGCCAAGCCTGTGCCGACACTGTAGGTAGCAGGGATCAGATAGGCATTCCAACCACCAATGAAGGAAAAGATGCCCAGTGCTAATAGGCCGGGGCGGATTTGCGGTAGGATAATTTCCCAGAAGGTGCGCCAGCGGGATGCACCATCAATGAGTGCAGAACGTTCCATATCCCAAGATATGTTGTCAAAGAAGCCTTTCATCAGCCATACACCTAAAGGAAGTTCAAAGGCAATCATGACCAAGGCAATACCACCCGTAGAATTGTAGCCAATCAATTTGCCAATGACTGGTATGTTCCCTAGATTAATCAGGATAAAGAAAATGGGAATGATAAGCGTCACCGCTGGAAAGCCATGCAGAACAAGAGTCATCGACAAAAATAAACGGCGTCCGGGGAAGGTCATGCGTGAGAGTGCATAACCACTCATGGAACAGATCACGAGTGAAACCGCCGTCATCGCCAAGGCAATGATGAGCGAATTGAGAGTGACTGCCAGAATGTTTACGGTTGAACCAGCGGCACTTTTACCGGCTAAGAAACCCCAGTTCTCCAGCGTCCAACCCCCAATATTACCGTTCACGTCAATGGGCAGCAGACCATGTGTGCGTTGGGAAAATGTGGCGATAATCAGCCAGAGATAGCCTGCAAGCAAGGGTAGCAAAGCAAGTATGACCAGCATGTGTGGCATGAAGTATGCAGGAATTACTAGTGCAATAGCGGCAACAACTAAAGCAACGACTAAACCGCGCCCCCAAGCTGTTATATCGGTTTGATTAACGATACCTACACGTGCGGTTAACTGCAATTCCTCGCCACCACGTTGAATACGCAGGCGGAAAACATCATCAGGTGAGGCCTGTGAAATGCGGCTTTGCAGATCATGCGCCGTCACTGGATCACGGCGCAGGGCTGTAATAATGTCGCCTGACTGTAAACCTGCACTTTCAGCAGGACCACCGACATCAACCGATACAACTTCCACACCGGCATCGATTTGTCTTAGGGCAAAGCCCAAGGAAGGAGCCTGACGAAAAACACCTGTGTTTGTAGCGACTTGATACACAGTAAGCAAACCATAGCCAATGCACGCGACAATCCACGCAGCGAGCAGAGCGCTCATCCAATTACTTTTACGTCCTGCTCGTGCGGCTATACCGCCAGCAATGTAAAAGCTAACCGGTAGAAGGCCGACCAGCAGGGCTGATAACGTGGCGGTAAAATTCTCTTCCACGTTGACACTTTGCAAGGCTGGGCGCAATACCCATTCGAGAGCAGCAGCACCTAACCCCAGCGCGACACATATGGTCAATGCCAGTCGTAAACCGTGCCAGACCATCTTCACCAAGGGAGGCAAGCGGGTTTGTGGTGAGTCAGGAACCATTTTAACCAGTGTATCCGTCGCCATTACAGTACCTCGATCTTAGGTTCGCTGACCAATTCGCGGAAGCGGAACACACGCATATAAATGACAGCTAATGTGACGCCCACTAACACCAACACGACCGCGAAGGCCGAGCCATACCCCCACTGGGCATTACCAAAATAGTTGGAGAGGGCGCGGTGATAGGCGGTTAATGCCCAGACTTCAGTTTGATATAAACCGGGGCCACCGTTGGTCAGTAGCAGGATTTGCTCAAATGAAGTCAGTAAGGATAAGGTTTGGTAGGTCATGACGAACAACAACGGCCAGCGCAGTAAAGGCATAATGACATACCGCACCCGCTGCACGAGAGTCGAACCGTCAACGAGCGATGCGTTGAGCAAATCTTTGGGGATGGCTTCAATGGCAGAGGTAAAAATGACCATTCCGAATGAGAGGCCAACAAAACCATTCACCAAGATCACAAACGTCCAAGGGTTGTCGGCTGCATAATTGATGGATGGTTGACCCAGCAAACCATTGATCTGGTTCAAAATGCCGTAAGGCGACTCGGCAATAATGCGCCGCCAGAGCAGGATATAGATAGAGCCAGTCGTGATACGAGGCAGAAGCCACAATGCGCGGTAGATAAAACCGGCACGGCGGTTGACATGCATGGTCAGCAGTGACACCAACAGCGCCGCACCAATATTAAAGAGCGACAGTGTCACGAGAACATAAAAAACGGTATTAAAGAAGATCTTTTGGACAAATTGATCGGCAAAAAGCGTTCGATAATTGGCGAGGCCGACGAAGTTCATCTGGCTAATGTCAGCAGTAAAGTTTGCTGTTGACAGGTCAGTCAAGCTTAGAATAACCACGAGCGCCGCTGGAATCATGAAAAACAGGATTGCCAGAATGATGGCCGGGGTCATAAACCCGTAAGCAACCAGATTGGCTCTTATCGTTCGTGAACGGCTGCGGTTTGGAACAGCAGAAATAGTGCCAGAATTAACCGATGATTGATGCATCAATATGCTCGCAATATCACAATTTTGAATAGTTGGATTGAGTTGTTAGAAAGGGGACAAGAGTTTGTCCCCTTCTAAATACGTTCGTTATTAGCGAACCGTAACTTGATCACCTAATTCAGTGGTGAGTTGGGTGACGGCCAATTCAACGGCTTCGGCGGGTGTGGATGCACCGCTTTGATCAGCTTGAATGGCTAACCACCATGCATTCGACCAAGCAGTCCAACCCGGATTATTGGGGATGGATGAGGTGTGATCGAGCATGTAGTGTGCCTGACTAATAGCTTGATTATCAGCATAATCGGCTGTTTCAATTTGCGTATTGAGAATACCCAAGTGGAAGCTGTCAATCGCATGACGGTTGTTGGCTTCCGGCGTGGTCACTGCTGCGATCAAAGCCATTGCCACATCTGGATGTTCACTGCTGCTGCTAATCATGTAGCTAAGCGGGTGGGTTAAAGTGATTGGGCCAACTTCCTCATTCATCGTTGGAAACAGCATCATGCTCATGTTTTCCAACAGGTAGTCATTGCCACCGCGGTCAGCCACAAAATTACGTGCCCAGTTTGCCCAGTTCCAAGATCCGCCCTGATAGAACAACACTGATTCGGCAGAAGCCACATCCGTATTGAGAATGTTTCCGTCCAGACCAATGATGTCGGAACGGGTGAGGTTGTTAGCGGGAAAGCTGCTGATGAGTTCCAGCGCGGCTTCGGCAGCGGCACGATCAAACACGAGTTGACCGTTTTCGTCTAATACCTGTCCACCTTCACCGTAGTACCAAATCAACCAGTCTGGCCCATTACCCGTGCGATGATAAAATCCATGCCCAGCTTCAACCACGCCTTCATCAACAGCCTGTTGTGCGGTCGCAACCAGATCAGCGAAGGTGAATTCGCCGTCAATTACACGTTGAGGCAGCGAGTCAATTTCTTCATCAGTCCAGCCCAAATCACTTAAAAGAAGCTTGGAGAAGAAAATCGGACGCGCTTCAGCATCTTGAGGAACACCCCAAGTTTTGCCGCCCCATTTTTGCGACTCCCACAGTTTCGGCACAATATCCGAAAATTCAGCATGATCTGCGATCATATCATCTAAGGGGATAATCGAACCAGCGGGTGCCCAAGCACCAATATCTTCGTGACCAGAAAGGATAATATCGGGTGCTTCATTTGCTTCGGAAGCCAATACAAATTCGTTTTTGTATTCACCCCAGTCCTTGTCATCCTGGATTAAAGTCAGATCAATCTGAATACCGAGTGTTTTTTCAACTGTTTCTTCAACTTGGCTAAAATTGTCGCAGCGCCAGCCTTCACCGCCGCCAACATTAGCTTTGCAGCGGACGGTTATTGCCACCGTTTCTTGAGCAGATAACACCCCAATGTTAATGATGAGCAAGCACATCAACGATAGCAACAGAATCGTCTTTTTCATAATTGTATACGCTTCTCCTGATTAAAATTTGTTGACCTAAGAGAGCATAATACGAAGTGGTTAAGTCATCACCAAAGCGCCATTAAGAAGCGCATCAGTTTATTGTTTATTCGGACAACAATTCCTAATCATTTTTTGACACTATTTAATATTCTCATAAATTAACAGTGATGACTTCACATTTAGCGTTAGATAATGAAGTACATTTTGATTGCCGTTAAGTACGCGAGAGACATAAACGCTTTCCTGTTCCGAAAATGCCGAGGTATATTTACAATCGACTATTCAGATAAGTATGAGTACTCCTAATGAAGCGTGAAAAGCGATTCCAACTTATTTTGACACAACTTGACGAACAGGGTCGTGTAAGCGTCGATGACTTAGCCGTTCATTTCAAAGTATCACCGGAGACAATTCGGCGTGACCTTTCAACATTGTCTGAGAAAGGAATATTGCGGAAGGTATATGGCGGTGCTGTAAAATTTCAGTCCGCTCAAGAGAATCCATTTACATTACGTGCCCAACAGTATGCCGAACAAAAAACGTTGATCGCTCAGTATGCAATTCGTTTTGTTAACTCAGGCGACAGTTTATTCTTGAATGCTGGTACGACTACAACCATCTTTGCAAGGGAATTAGCAAAACAGGTTGAAAATCTTTTTGTTGTTACAAACTCTCCTCAAATTGCCCATGAATTTTGGAATGACGGTCAAACTAATCACAAAATTTACTTACTCGGTGGCTACTACAATGGCGCTGAAATTGAAGTTTTAGGATTGAGCGTTATTACTGCAATCCAACAATTTAGGACGGATCACGTTTTTTTGACCGTCGGTGCTATGAACGCTGTGCAGGGGTTCATGGATTACCGAATTGAAACTGCTGAAATCAATCGTATTATGGTACAGCAAGCGCAGCGTACAACTGTACTGATTGACAGCAGCAAATTTGACCAAACGGCGCTCGTTTCAGCCATTCCCCTCGATGCAGTTGACCGCGTTATTACAGATCTACAACCATCAGATCTCCTCGCCAAAGCTTTGGAAGAAGCCGATATACAATTGCATCTCGCCGAGCCGCTTGTTAAATAATTCGGCTAATCATCACCTCTATGCGTTAATGCTACTAGGCAGATTCATGCTCTCGAATGCTTAATCGGTCATTATTAATGAAAATAAATGACTATTCGGGCATTTCTTGACCTCGGCTTAAATCCACATTAATACCAGCTTGTTATAAATCATCGCGTTAGAGAAAAGGATTGATTTGTTATTTCCGTCTCCACACGCTCATTATGGTATCAAGTTTTTAAGGAGTATCCACGCGATGATTTCTCGTTCTATACGGATAATGTTCTATTCACTATTCGTAACACTCATTGGGGCCTTTCCGTCTTTTGCACAAAATGCTATGACATATAGCGAAGCACCGACGCTAACAGAAGCAGTTAATGCAGGCACATTACCTGACCTTGCAGATCGGTTACCTCAAAACCCAATGGTCGTCGAACCACTGCAATTAGGCGAATACGGTGGTACATGGCGGCGACTGATGACTGGCGTGGGTGACGACGGTAATATGGAACGTACCGCCAGTTATGAGGGTTTAGTTCGTTGGGATACTGAGTACGATAAAGTGATCCCCAATGTTGCCGAAAGCTGGGAGGTTAGTGCTGATGGGCGTGAGTTTACTTTCCATCTGCGCCCCGGAATGAAGTGGTCGGATGGAGAAGCTTTTACCGCTGATGATATTCTTTTTTGGTACGAAGATGTCGCAAACAATGCTGATATTAATCCCAGTGGCATGGATTTTCTGATTGTTGATGGTCAGACGGCCGATTTTGCAGTCATCGATCCTTACACTGTCAAATTCACTTTTTCAGCACCAGCAGGCTTGTTCCTGCCCCAATTAGCCGCTCAGTGGGGTGTCCAAGTTGTCTATTATGCTCGCCACCACTTTGAACAATTCCACCCTACATATAATACAAACGTAGAAACCGATGCTAAAGCTGCCGGTTTTGACAACTGGGTTAGTTACTTCCAAAATCGTGGCGGCGATCACTATAATCCATCACGTTGGTCACCGGAAGTACCGACCCTTGATCCTTGGATGGCACAAAATGCTTTGCAAAGTGATACCACACAACTGATCCTTGTACGCAATCCTTATTACTGGAAAGTTGATCCTGAAGGTCGCCAGTACCCTTACATTGACCGTATTACTTATGACGTTGTGCCAGAAATCGAAAATATGGTACTGCGTGCGGCAAATGGCGAGGCAGATATGCAGGATCGGCATATCAATTCGCTCGATAATCAGGCCTTTTTTGTGGATAACCAAGAAAAGGGTGACTATCACCTGATTGAAGAAACCTCTACTGATAGCAACAGCAGTGTTCTCCAATTGAATTTGACATCTAAAAATGCTGCACTGCGAACAATTTTCCAAAACCGTGATTTCCGTGTTGCATTGTCTTACGCCATCAATCGCCAAGAAATGATTGATACACTGTATTTCGGTACAACCACGCCTGCTCAACCTGCTCCCTTGCCGGGAACCGCTCTTTATAATGAACGCCTAGCAACCCAGTACACCGAGTACGACGTTGATCAAGCAAATTTGATGTTGGATGCTGCTGGATTCGATCAAAAGAATGCTGATGGTATCCGTTTGGATGCCGAGGGAAACCCCATCAGCTTCGTCATGGTCTTTAGCGAATTTCCATCTAATGCAGCGCAGGTTATGGAGTTTGTTCAGCGTTATTGGCGTGCAGTAGGTATCGATATGCAACCACGTCAAATGCCCCGCGAAGCGTTTGATGAAATGGTTTATGCCAACGGTCACGATGCTGCACTCTGGGGTGGAGAAGGTGGCTTACGCCCGATTGGTCGCCCACACAACTTCATGCCCTATGACAACAATGCATGGTTCGCCTCAGCGTGGGGTATTTGGTCAGAGTCCGAGAAAGATCCGAATGCAGAAGAACCTACTCATGCAGGGGCACTGCGCCAAATTGAACTTTTCGACCAGATTAAGCAAACCCCTGATCAGGTTGAACAAGAAAAACTGATGCAGGAAATCCTCGACATTGCGGCAGATGAGTTTTGGAATATGGGTATCAGCACACCTCAAGCCTCATTCGGGATTGTGAAGAACAACTTCTTCAATGTGCCCGATAAGATGCCCTCTGCTTGGGAATGGCCGACACCAGCACCTGCTAATACGTTCACCTTTTTCTTCAAGAATTCCTAGCACATCGTTCTAGATCAGGTATTGCCACAGCGTGCTACATGTACGCTGTGGCTTTCACCTTTTGGAGAAGTATTTTGGGCGCATATGTTTTTCGTCGGGTACTTGCATCATTGATGACTCTGATTGCACTCTCAATTGTGACCTATATTATCATCGACCTGCCGCCGGGTGATTATGTAACGACTTATGTTTCCGAACTCCGGCATCGGGGCGATCAGAATATTAACCAAGCAACTATTGATGCCCTACGCGAACGCTACGGTTTTGATGAACCGATTTTCATCCGTTACGGCAAATGGATTGTCAATTTGCTTCGTGGCGATTTCGGACGGTCATTTTTATATAACCAACCGGTCACAGAACTCATTGGTGAGCGTGTATTCCTCACGATATTAGTTTCGGGAATCACCTTACTCGTATCTTGGGGTATCGCCTTTCCAATTGGTATCTATTCAGCATTGAGGCCTTATTCGATTGGCGATTACATTTTCACCTTCATTGGGTTTATTGGTTTAGCAGTTCCCGGTTTCTTAATCACGCTAATTGTGATGTACATCGCCTTTCGCTACTTTGGAATCACAATCGGCGGCCTATTTTCACCTGAATATATCAATGCACCTTGGAGCGTTGGACGCGTGTTAGACCTCTTACAAAACATGGGAATACCTGTTTTTATCCTCGGTCTGGGTGGCAGCGCAGAACTCATTCGTGTGCTGCGTGCTAATTTATTAGATGAACTCCATAAACCCTATGTGACAACAGCGCGTGCCAAAGGACTGCGCGAAAGAGATGTGGTTTTGAGACATCCATTACGGGTCGCGCTCAATCCGTTTCTGAGTACAGCCGGATGGATACTACCTGAATTGGTGTCAGGATCAGTTATTGTCGCTTCGATATTAGGTTTACCATTGATTGGGCCGCTGCTACTTGAAGCATTGAGGTCACAAGATATGTATCTGGCAGGAGCGTTGATTTTGCTGTTGGGGATGTTGACCATCATCGGCACCTTTCTTTCAGATCTTTTATTAGCATGGGTTGATCCTCGTGTCCGCATCTAGACTACTCAAATCACAAGCTGCCCAGACCGTTGCGGACAAGCAATCAATGGTCGAAATCCCGCCACCACTTTCTCAGCGACAATTGATATGGCGACGATTTCGCAGGCATCGGTTGGCGCTAGCCAGTCTTGCCTTCCTCATACCGCTGTGCATTTCAACTCTATTTGTTGAATTTATCGCGCCATTTCCGGTCGATAAGTCAAACAGTGTTTATGTGTATGCACCACCGCAAATGCTTAATCTCTCAACAATCGATAGTGCTGGCAACTTTCACCTTGGTTTTTATGTCAACGATTATCGATCCACAGTTGATACTAAAGCGATGAGGCGTACTTTCGAGATTGACCCATCCAAACGAATTCCAGTTGGGTTTTTTGTACGCGGTGAGTCTTACCAGATGTTAGGGTTTATTAAGTCCGATATTCACCTTTTTGGCCCACTTGATGCAACTCAACCCCTTCATTTATTGGGTGCAGACCGGTTGGGACGCGATGTGCTAAGTCGTGTCATATATGGTGCGCGCATTTCATTGTCCATTGGCTTGATGGGTGTAGGCGCTAGTTTGGTGATTGGGATCATCTTGGGAGGATTATCAGGATACTACGGCGGTTGGTTAGACAGCTTCATTCAACGAACAATTGATTTCACCCGTTCGCTGCCAACTATCCCGTTGTGGCTTGGACTGGCGGCTGCCCTACCGCTGAGTTGGTCACCGATACAAGTCTACTTCGTCATCAGTTTAATCTTGTCTTTAGTTGGCTGGACTGCATTAGCACGGGTGGTACGAGGTCGATTCCTTGCCATACGACACGAAGATTATGTGACGGCGGCTCATGCAATGGGTTCTCGAACTTGGCGTATTATGCTAGTCCACATGCTCCCAAGCATGTACAGCCACATTATTGCTGCTGTCACCCTCGCGATCCCGAACATGATTTTAGCCGAGACGGCATTAAGTTTTCTGGGATTAGGACTGCGCCCTCCAGTAGTGAGTTGGGGCGTTTTGTTACAGGATGCTCAAAGCCTACGGGTGATTTCGACATCCCCGTGGATGCTCACACCGGCGATTGCAATTGTCTTTACCGTTTTAGCACTGAACTTTATTGGCGATGGTCTGCGCGATGCTGCCGATCCGTACAGATAACACAACTGAATATAATTGAAGGAGATCAGTATGAACCAAGTTCCTTATGTGGTTGCTCATCGCGGTGTTTCCGCTTTGTATCCAGAAAACACGCGGGCTGCTTTCCAAGCAGCGGTTGACTTAAATGTGGATTGGATTGAGTTGGATGTCGTTACTACATCTGATGGTGCGGTTATTGTCAGCCATGATACAAAGGCAGACCGCTGCACGAATGGATCGGGATTATTCAGTGAAATGAGTTTCGAGCAAGTTAAAAACTTGGACGCGGGTGTTTATTTTGATGCCCGATTTGCAGGTGAAACCATTCCTTTACTGGATGATGTTCTCACGTTGTTAGAAAAAACCTCTATACGCCTTTCTGTCGAAATCAAGGGACAAACACCTGAAGAGATGTTATCAACTGCTCGCGCGACGGTATCACTTTTGCAGCGGCGAAACTATCTACGCATGAGTTCAATCGCGTCCTTTGACGCAGGTTGTTTACGCGCTGTTCGCGAATGGGAACCTCGCCTCACTGTTAACCTTGATCCTACGCCACAAAATGGCTCACTTAGTCCTGATGAATTGTGCGAACAGTGTTTGCAATGTCACGCGAACTTTATGGGGCATACCTATGAAAACTTAACCGCAGCCCATGTTGAAGCCGCACGCACGTATGGATTAGCCCTGTGGGCATGGACAGTAAATGACGCTGATGGGATGCAACGTATGATTGACCTAGGGGTAGATGCTATTCTTTCTGATGATCCCCAAAAAGTACAAAACATGATTAGAGCCTGTTATGAACTCAGCGGATGAGTGATTACGCTTAGGGGAAGAACAGAAAAGCATATCAAGGATGTCAGTGATGAAGAATGGATGTTTGTCGCGCTCTATTTGGCGTTACTTTCAGAGGAAGGGACGCAGCGCGTTCACTCGCTGAAAGAAGTCTTTAATGGCCTGTGATACATCGTTCGCGGCGGTATAACGTGGCGCATGATGCCCAATGACCTACCGACGTAGGAGATGGTGTATCAACGAACGCAACGCTGGCTAAAAGCGGGTGTGTTTAAAGCTCTTTTCCAAGACCCGCGCACGCTTCAGCATGTTGGACAAGGAGGCAAAGAGCAGCCCATTGCGGCGATCTTGGATAGCCGGACGCTGCAATCCAGTCCTGAAAGCGGCCAACGAGATGGATATGATGGAGCCAAAGGGGGTACAGGCAGTACACCCCATATGCACCAAGTTAAGGAAAAACAAAATCAAAAGACTGCCAGAGTTGGAA
>JAPUDW010000154.1 GCA_027492915.1 Bacteroidota bacterium
TGGCTTCGAGGTTACATTTCTACCCGTCGATCAATACGGGCGTGTCACGGCGCAGCAGGTCGTGGATGCGCTGAGGGACGATACCGTGCTGGTCAGCATCATTTACGCCAACAATGAGGTCGGTACGATTAACCCGATTGCTGAAATTGGCGCGGAACTCAAGAAGCGCCGCATCGCCTTCCATGTGGACGCGGTACAAGCGGCTGGTTTGCTGCCGCTGGATGTCAAAGCACTTAACGTCGATTTGCTGAGTTTGTCCGCCCATAAATTTTACGGGCCAAAAGGCATCGGCTTACTCTATATTCGCCGCACCATCGCCTTAACGCCGCAGTTGGTTGGTGGTGGTCAGCAGTCACATCGCCGTGGTGGTACCGAACCCGTTGCGCTGATCGTCGGCTTGGCGGAAGCGCTGCGCCTCGCGGAAACTGAACGCTTGGCGACCGTCGAACACCTCACCCTTCTGCGCGACAAAATGATACAGGGCATCCAAGCCACTATCCCCGAAGCCGCCCTCACGGGACACCCCACTGAACGTTTGGCGGGGCATTCCAGCTTCACCATGAAAGGCTTAAATGGTGATTCGATCTTGCTCGACCTCAATGAAGTCGGCATCGGTGCAAGCGGGGGCAGTGCATGTACCACCGGCCAGCAAGAACCCAGTCACGTCTTGCTTGCGATGGGCGTGGATCAGGATCGCCTGATGGGGCAGATGCGCTTCGTCCTTGGCAAGCACAGCACCGCCGCCGATGTCGATTTGCTCATCTATCACCTGCGTTCCTTGGTTGAGCGTCACCGTGCGATGGTTCCCGATATGCGGGTATAATGAGCAGCGGATCGACATTAAAAAATGGAAAAGGCGTTCATCATCATGAGCGCCTTTGTTTTTAGATACCGATGAGGTGGCTTATGGGCAGTCGAAAATTGTTTTTACTCGTAATAGGTTTATGTTTCACCCTCGCGCTTCAACCCCTCGCCGCGCAGGATACCGCCGCGCCCAAAACCGGTACCGATGGTCTGCCGTGGTGGAATGACCGCGTATTCTACGAAATTTTTGTCCGCAGTTTTCAGGATAGCAACGGTGATGGCATCGGCGATTTGCAGGGTATCATCAGCAAGCTGGATTACCTCAACGATGGCGATCCGAACACCACCACTGACCTTGGTATCACTGGCCTCTGGCTCATGCCCATCATGGAATCGCCCAGCTATCACGGCTACGATGTGACCGATTATATGCAGGTTGAGGCGGATTATGGCACTAACGACGACTTTAAACAGTTGGTTGCCGAGGCGCACAAACGCGGCATCGTCGTGATTGTCGATATGGTCATTAACCATACCTCGCGCGAACATGAGTGGTTTCAGGACTCCATCATTCCCGGCTCGGAACATGATGACTGGTATCGCTGGGATGCGAGCGAAACCAAACCACCGCAAACTGGCCCGTGGGGGCAGGAAGTCTGGTACAAGCTCGGCGGTCGCTGGTACTACGCCGTGTTCTGGGACGGGATGCCTGACCTTAACCTTGCCAACCCCGTTGTGACCGAAGAAGCCCATAACATTGCCAAATTCTGGTTGGACGACATGACCGCTGATGGCTTCCGTATGGATGGTGCGCGTTACTTTGTCGAAGACGGCAGTCGTCTTGCCGACTCGGATAGCAACATTCAATGGGCAGCCGATTTTAAAAGCTTTGCCGACTCGGTAAAACCCGACTCGCTGATTGTTGGTGAAGTGTGGACAACCGCCGATGTGGTCGCCAAGTATGTGCCAACCAGCTTCGATCTCGCCTTCGAGTTCGATCTTGCCATCGCTATGCTCGATTCTGCCCGCCGTGGTACCAACGAAGCCGTAACACCCTTACAGTTGCGCACACTGGGCCTCTACCCCAACGGGCAGTACGCACCCTTCCTCACCAACCATGACCAGTATCGGCTCATGCAAGATCAGGGTAAAGACCCGAATAAGGTCAAGGTCGCCGCCTCCATGCTGTTGACGGGTGCAGGTGTGCCGTTCTTGTATTACGGCGAGGAAATCGGCATGATTGGTGGCAAGCCGGATGAGTGTATCCGCACGCCGATGCAGTGGGACGACACCCCGCCCGATGCTGCTTTCATGGTGGGCAAAAACTGCCGCACTAATCAGGATGAATATAACGTGGCGCTAGAGGATGCTGACCCGAACTCGCTGCTCAACCACTACCGCACCCTCATTCACCTGCGTAATGACCATTCTGCCTTGCGCGTCGGTGCTTTCCTCCCTGTCGCCAGTACTGCCAAAGAAGTCTACAGCTACCTGCGCCGCAGCAGCGATGAAACCGTACTGGTTGTCATTAACTTGAGTAAGCGGGAAATCACCGACTACGGCCTAAACTTGGAACAAAGTGACATGTCGGGTACATATGCTGGCGGTCTGCTAATGGGCGAAGGCGCAGTTGCCCCTGTGGTGATATTGGATGAGGGCGGGTTCAATGGCTACAAACCCATAGAAACACTCCCGCCGTTCTCGACAAGCATCATCAAACTCGATCAAGACAATAACATCGACTGAGTGACTTGTTACGGGACAATTGTAGGGGCGCACGGCTGTGCGCCCTATGTGCTGTTACCTCAAAAAATATGTACTACCCATCCAATTCCTTTTGCAGCTCAACAAGGCTGAAGTCCAACGCTTTCTTGTTAGCAATCACGGTTGAGAGCGGCGTTTTGGTAATCGTACTCTGGTTCATGCCCACCAGAACCCCGTGGTCACCGCTTGCGAGCGCATTCGTAGCCGCCGCGCCGAGCCGTGTCGCCAGCAGCCGATCAGCCGCAGTCGGTGAACCGCCGCGCTGCACATGCCCCAGAATAGTCGCACGAACTTCAAAACCCAGTGTTGCCTTGTGTTCCTTAAAATAGGCAATCAGTGCGTTTGCATTGTACTTTGCGCCTTCTGCCACGACGATGATGCCGTGTTTCTTACCGCGCCCATAAGCCGCGTGCAGTTCGTTGGCAATATCTTCCGGTTCGGTCGGCACTTCGGGAATCGAGATATACTCCGCCCCGCCTGCGATACCCGCCATCAGCGCCAGATACCCGCAGTCACGTCCCATCACTTCGATCATAAACGCCCGTTTGTGCGACGATGCCGTAATCTTCAGCCTGTCGATAGCCTCCAGCGCGATGTTCAGCGCTGTATCCACACCAATGGTAATTTCTGACCCGTATAGGTCGTTATCAATTGTCGAGGCCACGCCGACTACCGGAAACCCCATATCCCATAGGGCATGTGCGCCCGTTTGCGAGCCGTTGCCGCCGATCACTACCAACCCGCCGATCTCGCGCTTTGCCAGTTCATTCAGAGCTTTTTGTCGCCCCTCGACGGTTTTAAACTCCAGCGCACGGGCGCTGCCTAAAATCGTGCCGCCCTGTTGGACGATGCCACCAACATCCCGCTGCCCCAAAATGTGCATGTCGCCGCTCATAAGCCCTGCGTAGCCATGATCAACGCCGTAAACGTCCCACCCCTTGGCGATCCCCGTGCGAACAACTGCCCGTATAGCGGCATTCATGCCGGGAGCATCTCCACCACTGGTGAGGACGGCAATACTTTTCATCATGATTCCTCGTTCTATTAGATGAATACTTCAATCTGAATATGTTACTATGTTTATCTACAGTTGCCCAAGTGCTTAACGCAAGGATAAACAAATGCTTTTTGAAACTATTCTCTATGAACTTCAAGCTGGCATCCTCACCATTACCCTGAACCGCCCCGACAAACTGAATGCGATGACCCCCACATTGTTGAGCGAACTACGCCTCGCCTTCGAGCAAGCTGCTGCTGACCGTGATGTGCGTGTGATTGTCGTGACAGGGGCAGGGCGCGGCTTTTGTGCAGGCGCAGATCTGGGCGCAGCATCCGAGGCGATTATGGCGGGCGGGTTTTCTTATGAGGACAGTCTCAATAACACATATAACCCGCTGATTTTGGCGATGCAGAAGGCACCCCAGCCGATTATTGCTGCTGTCAATGGTGTGGCCGCCGGAGCAGGCATGAGTTTGGCGCTGGCCTGTGACCTGCGCCTCGTTGCGGAAAGCGCAAGCTTCTTGCAGGCATTTGTCAAAATCGGCTTGGTGCCGGACAGCGGTTCGACATGGATGCTGCCACGCCTCATTGGTGTCACCAAAGCGCTGGAACTCATGTTGACCGGACGCAAAGTCACCGCGCAAGAAGCACTATCGCTCGGCATGGTCAATCAAGTCGTGCCCGACGCCGATCTCGCGAAAACGGTGGCTGAAATGGCGCAATCCTTTGTCAACGCGCCTACTAAAACCATCGGCTTCATCAAGCAAGCCGTCAACTTTGCCATGACCAGCACGCTTGAGCAGGCGCTGCATCAAGAAGCCGCCTTGCAAGCCGCCGCCGGTGCGACTGCTGACCACAGCGAAGGGGTCGCAGCCTTCCTCCAAAAACGTCCCGCCGCCTTCAAAGGTGAATAACCCTCGCAAACAAAATACGATGTAGGGGCAGACGGCTGTCTGCCCTGATTTTCCTCTCTGCCTTTTCGTTTTAACTTGACGCCTGAAATTTTGAACTCAAACCTTCGTATTAGATAATTCTTTGCCTTTGCATTGAACTCAGTACTCGGTACTCAGCACTCAGTACTATAAAAAAGGTTTATTTTCGGTTAACCCGACAAACGCTTTTCCAACCATCCACCAACCCGTTTAACGATCACACTCCCGCAAAATGGTTAGTGCCAGCACCGCTTAAAAGCTGCCAAATGGTCACCCTTTCACGCACGTATTCAATTATGCTATTCAAAGGGCTGATCATAGGTCAAATGTAGCGCTTGCCTTTGTCTCCCTCTCCTAGCTGTACTCAGCGGTCGGGAGAGGGGCTAGGGGTGAGGGATAATCCGCCCATCTTGCGCACTAGACTATCGACTAAGGGCTATAGACTGGAGGCTTCCTTTGCAGCAAACATTGCAGCAGCACTCAATTGCCGCTTTTGCTGCATATTCCGCTCAATCGGCTGTAAACTGAGTCATTATGTTAGTTTCAGGTTTTAACCTGACTGTTTTCTCTCGCTCCCCCTCTCTAAGCTGTACTCAGCAATTGAAGAGGGCTATGAGCGACCTAGCGAATGGGGAGGTGAGGTTCTGACAGAGCAAAATCAAACTTCGGAATCTGCACCCAAAAATGATTCCGAATCTGATTACGAAGTATCCCGTGGGACGAATTTGCAGAATCTTCCGAATCAAGAGTTCGATAACTGCAACATGGACGACTTAAAACGCTTTTGCTTTTAAGCTGAAGACTGGCGACTGATAGCTGATGACTTTGCATTAGGGCTAAAAGACAACCGCCAAAAGCCGCCACCGTAAAACAAAACGAGCGCTTTCACGCCCGCCTTGCCTTGCATTGATAATTTTTATGACACTCTGCCGCTGCCGCCAAATCGCCTTTGCATTTTGACTAATGACTAATTAAACACCACCACGCCCCGCGCCACCGACCCGCTGAGCATCACATCGTAGGCTTCGTTGATCTGGTCGAGCCGGTATTCCTGCGAAACCAGTTCGTCCAGCTTCAGCTTGCCCGACATATATAGGTCAAGCATCAACGGGAAATCACGGGTCGCATTTACCGTCCCGTAGTAGCTGCCCTTGATGACCTTTTCCTGCCGTGTAATGATCGCGCCGGGTAAATTAGTGCCTGTGCCCATCGCCGAAAGACCAGCCAGTGTGAGCGTACCACCCGGTCGGATAGCATCCAGCGCTGTTTCTTGTAGCGAAGGGATTCCCACTGCCTCAAATGCATGTTCCGCACCGCGTCCGTTAGTTAGTTCGCGGATGGTTTCAATCGGGTTGTCGGTCGCCAGTATCGAGTGGGTTGCCCCGAACTGCGTGGCGATTTCCATCTTCGCGGGGTTTGTATCCACCGCGATAATCGTATCCGCGCCGCAAAGTGCCGCGCCCTGTAGGATGTTCAGCCCGACACCGCCGCAGCCGAAAACCACCACGCTCTCGCCTGCCTTAACTTCGGCTGTGTACATCGCCGCCCCAACACCCGTCGCCACCGCGCAGCCCACCAATGCGGCTACGGTTAGTGGCACATCCTTGCGGATTTTGACGCAGCTTTCTTGGGGAACGACCGCATACTCCGCGAAGCTTGCGAGGCCGGAAAAATGGTAAACGGTCTGCCCCTTCCAGCGCAGCCGTGTTGTGCCGTCCAGCATCGTTCCTGCCCAAATCGGGTCAATATAGGTCTCGCATAGGTTTGGCTTACCGCGTAGACAGTAGAAACAGTGGCCGCAGTCCGGTGCCCAATTCAATGTCACATGGTCACCAACTTGTACACGGTTTACACCCGGCCCAACGGCTGTCACTACGCCCGCGCCTTCATGACCGGGTACCACCGGCATCGGGTGCTTGGTCGCACCGGAAACCATATGATAATCGCTGTGACACACGCCGCTCGCCGCAATTTTGATGAGTACCTCACCGGTGCGGGGTTCGTCCAGTTCGACCTCATCCACAATGAACTTTTGGTGGGCATCCAATAAAAGTGCGGCTTGTATCTTCACGTTGGGTTCCTTAACTATGCTAAATAATCATGTGCCGATTGTAACAGTAATGCCGGAAAAGGTATTATAGCCACTCACTTACTTTGTACTGGAGTTTTCATATGGATACACAGGTTTCAGCTTTTCTTGATTTCGCCCTTGATGCGGCTTGGCAGGCAGGCCGCATCACCCTCAGCTATTTCCAAAATGGAGTAACGGCTGAACGTAAAGGTGATGATTCGCCCGTAACGATTGCTGACCAGAATGCCGAGAAACGCCTTCGCGAACTTATCACTCAGTATTGGCCGGATCACGGCGTCATCGGTGAGGAATTTGGTGACCAAAAAGGCACGAGTAAATATACGTGGACGGTTGACCCGATTGACGGAACGAAATCGTTCGTCCACGGCGTTCCTTTTTACTCCAACCTTATCGCCCTCACTGACGAAAATGGTCCGCTGGTGGGCGTCGCCAATTTCCCCGCACTCAACGAAACCATCTATGCGACTCGTGGGGGAGGGTGCTTCTGGAATGGTCGCCGCTGCCATGTTTCTGATGTCAAAGACATGAAGGATGCGGTCGCGCTAACAAGCGATATTGATTATTCGAAGTTCAAGGAAAAGGCTCGTGCGTGGCAGGAGATTGTCAGTCAAACTTACTTCCAACGCACATGGGGTGATTCGTATGGTTATGCGTTGGTCGCCACCGGACGTGCTGAAATTATGGTCGATCCGTGGATGGCGATTTGGGATTGCGGTCCATTGCAGGTGATTTTGGAAGAGGCTGGCGGTACCTTTACCGATTGGAAAGGCACGCCAACCATTTATAACGGTGAGTCATTTGCTACGAACGGTCATCTGTATGATGACGTGTTCAAAATCATCAAGGGCTAACGGCGGTTCAATCGTGGATCGAGTGCATCACGCAAACCGTCACCTAGTAGGTTGAAGCCCAGAACCGTCAGCATAATTGCGAGGCCGGGGAAGAATACGAGGTGTGGAGCTGTGAAAACATAGTTCCGCGCCTCGCTCAACATCTGCCCCCACTCGGCTAGCGGTGGCTGAGCGCCCAATCCAAGGAACGAAAGGGCGGCTGCTTCCAACACCGCGCCACCAATCCCCAGAGTCCCTTGGACGATGAGCGGTGTCAGCGTGTTTGGAAAAATTTGTTGGAAAAGAATACGGGCTGGCGGCGCACCGAGCGCTCGTTCTGCCGTCACAAACTCCAACTCTTTGACCGAAAGCACGCTGGCACGGATCAGACGGGCATATACCGGAATGGATACGAAGGCAATCGCCAGCAGCGCGTTTTCCAAGCCGGGGCCGCGTACTGTCACAATCGTAATGGCTAATAGCAGCGATGGAAACGCCAGCAAAACATCCATCAGCCGCATGATAATGTTATCCGTCCAACCACCAACATACCCCGCGATTAGACCGAGCACCGTACCCACGACAATGGCAAAGCTCACGCTGGTGATGCCGACAACCAACGAGGTACGTGCGCCAAAAACGAGGCGGCTGAAAACATCACGCGCGTTTAGGTCAAGCCCTAAATAATGCTGCGGTTGATCGCATCCCAGCAGACCGATACACGGGGCTTTGGCCGGCAGCTTACCCGTTTCGCCCGGAATGCCGATCATGGACAAATTAGGGTCATGCGTGGCAATGAACGGCGCAAAAATGGCGACCAGAATCAGGAAACCGATAACGGCAACACCTGCGACGGCTGACCGGTTACGTCGTAGGTTCTTGTACAGCTCATAAACGCGGCTTTGGTTTGCCGCTTGTTGGGGCTGTTGCGTATCTTTAATACTAATGATGCTTGGGTTTGCGCTCGTCATTGCTTAGGCCGCCTTATAATCACTAACTCAGACGGATACGCGGGTCAATGTATCCGTATAGTAAATCGACAAGTAAATTGATGACCACAAACGCAATTGCCGTCACCAGCGTCACACCCTGTACGAGCGCATAATCACGAGCTGTAATGCCATCAAAAAGGGTTTTGCCAATACCGGCAAACCCGAATATGGTTTCCGTTAAAACCGCACCGGCGATCAAACCACCGAAGTTCAAACCGATGATCGTCACCACTGGCAGCAGCGCATTACTTACGGCATGGCGAACCACCACCCGATACTCCGCTAACCCCTTGGCACGGGCTGTGCGCACATAGTCTTGACCGAGTACTTCCAACACACTGGAACGAGTCATACGTGCGATGATCGAAAGGGGGATAGTCCCAACGGCAACTGCTGGCAAAATCAAGTGACGCACTGCATCTAGAAACTGCTGACCATTTAAAGTGAGCAGGGAATTTAAAGTGTTCATGCGTGAAAGGAAGATCATCAAGCCGCTCGCAACCTTTTCGCTTTCGGCCAACCCCCACGCGATATAAAACGGCGTGTAAGATACCCCAGAGTCCAAACGACCCGACGGCGGTAGCACAAACGGCGTATCCTTTAAGAGGACACTGAAAAAGAAGGCTAACATCAGTCCCAGCCAGAATACCGGCATAGACACACCAATGTTTGCGCCGATCATCGTGACAACATCTAATTTGGAATTGTAACGATAGGCCGAGATGACACCCAGTGGAATGCCAACGACCACTGCGAGAAACAAGGCGGTGACCGCAAGTTCGAGTGTTACGGGTAACCGCTCGACCAGAAGGTCAGTTACAGGACGCCCGTAACGGAGTGACGTACCCAAATCACCACGAACAAAGTTGGTAGAATAGATGACAAATTGATTGAAAAGGGGTTGATCTAAACCCATTCGCTTGATAAAAGGCGCACAAACTTCCTCTGTCGCCTTTTCGCCGAGCATCGCCTTGCATGGGTCACCCGGTATCGAGCGCCCCAAAATGAATGTGACGAGCAAAATACCAATTAAGACCGGAATGGCAAGTACGAGTCTGCGTAGAATAAAACTCAACATGGTGGTTACTTCCGTTCAATCCCGCTATTTCAAAAAGGAAGGGCGGGTGTGTTTAGACATCCCGCCCTGCATTTACCTTATGTGCGATCTACCAGATTAGCTGGCAGGTGCATTGATGAAACCACCGAAGAATACACTGAAGTAGTCCCATGAACCGGTGCGTCCGACATGATTCGCGTTCGAGGCGTCCCACATCATGGCATAGGTTGCAAATACGTCGCTGGCGTCGAAGTCTGAACCATCAGAGAACTTCACACCTTCACGCAGGGTGAATGTCCATTCGGTCAGTTCTTCATTGGCAGACCATTCGGTCGCCAGTGCAGGGACAACGTTACCGCCGCCCAATTCGTAGGCCAGCAGCGATTCGCTGATTTGTTCGCAAGCACGGAAGGTTTCGCCGTCTGTCTCGTCATTGCAGAAGAGGCTGATCGGTTCACCATTCTGTTGGAACACAATCTGTTCGCTGTCCGGGTTGTCGATGACGCGGAATTGTTCCGCACCGAATGAACCGGAATAAGCACCAACGATATTGGCCTTGAATGCAGTCGCGCTACCACCGTGGGCAATCGGGATCATCGGAACGAAGTTAGCAATTTCGTTGTTAGCTTCGGTGTAGATGGCGAGGCGTTCTGCCGGGTCAGAAAGTTGGGCAGCTTTGGTCAACAGGTCAACCAGCACCGGGTCTCTATCACCGAAGCTGTCATTCGAGCCTGCACCGAAGTGGTAGTCAAGGAAGTTGGTCGCATCAGGATAGTCAGCACCCCAGCCGAGGAGGTATAGGGGCAGCTCGCCAGCCGAAGCGGCATCAAGGAATGCACCCGATTCCATCGGGGTAATGTTGACTTCGATACCCAGTTCCTTCAGTTGTGCCTGAAGGTCAGTTGCCACGACACCGGGTTGCGGCAGGTAACCACGCACAACGTCACGGTAGCTCAGGTCAACTGTGATCGGCAGGGCCACGCCGGATTCAGCGATCAAAGCCTTGGCAGCTTCGAGGTTGTATTCAGGCGTTACCGAGTCAGCGGTGAAACCGAAGATGCTGGGGGGCATGAATTGGGTGGCAACGGTCGATCCCGGGGGATAGAAGTTGTCCACAATGCGCTGTTTGTCGATACCAATTGCCAGTGCTTGGCGAACCTTGATATTGTCAAACGGAGCAAAAGTGTTGTTCAAGCCCAAATAGAACACGTTTTGTGAAAGGCGCGGATACAGCTTGTAATCAGCGTTGCCTTCAATGGCTACGAAGTCGCCGGGGCCGGGGTTGTCGATACCGTCAACCGTACCTGCTTGGAGTTCGTTCCAACGGGCAGCGGCTTCCGAGTTCCACTTCAGAACAGCGGTCGACTCGATAGGCGCATCACCCCAATAATTTTCATTGGCGCTAAATACGACCTGTTCGCCCTTGTCCCAACGTTCCAGCTTGTAAGGGCCGGTGCCGATTGGTTGTTCGAGAATATCGCCGGTGCCGCCGGTTGCATCAATTTGATCGCCCGAATGGATAGCCATCGCCGCGAATGCTACCTTAGCCGGAAGTGCCGGGTCAGGATTGCAGAAGGAAAATTTGAAAGTGTATTGATCAACAACTTCAATCGCCTTCAGGTTACCAGAGTAACCATCAGCACCACATTCCACTGATAATGCTTGCGCGTCTTGGGCAAAGGCTGGGACGGCAATTCCCAAAGCCATTGCTGCAACAGCAAGCATCGGCAGCTTTCTAAAAACAGATTTCATTATCTTGCTCCTTGAAAATGACACCGGACTTCAATACTTTAGCCTGCGCATAATACACAGGTTTCCCCCAAAAGGTTCGTAGGGCGAAATTGTATCACGATTTTGTACTTTGCCAAATTTAGCAACTGATAGGATTCTGGTTTACGAAAAATCAGTGGAAACTTGCTTCATTTCGGAAAACACTCGCGCATATTATGTACGTTGAAGCAGGGTATTATGATGTTGTTTGCCTGCTGTCGTAAGAGAATGAAAATTCGTATAGTCAATTGCTATGTAAGGATTCCAAAATAGGGTTAACAACCATGAAAATATACCGTGAGCTGCGACTCCCGTTTTATGAAGATGTCGCCAACCTTGTCAACGCCCGCTGTGGTTGGAATCTCTATTAGCCATCGTTTAGATCGTTTAACCGTTTCAGAGTGAAAATATCCACTTGGAGGATAATCATGAGACAAGCCGAAATGCATCAAGGTCAACCGATACTTCGTGCAGGGGCAGCACCCGAAAAAGCACGCGGCGCAATGATCCTTATTCATGGTCGTGGTGCTACTGCTGAGGATATTTTGACTCTCGCACCAGAATTCGATCAGCCAGATTTCACCTATCTCGCGCCGCAAGCCGCTGCTTACCAATGGTATCCGAATCGCTTTATCATGCCGGTTGCCACGAATGAACCGTATTTGTCGTCAGCACTTCAAGTTGTAGACGATCTCATAACGGATTTGGTTAAATCTGGGATTGGGCGCGAAAAAATCGTTCTCGCTGGATTTTCTCAAGGCGCGTGTTTGGCGCTGGAATATGCTGCCCGTAATCCACAGCGCTATGCCGGTTTAGCTGGCTTGAGCGGGGGCTTAATCGGTGATGTGCTGCGCGAATACACCGGCTCGTTGGCTGGTACGCCCGTTTTCCTCGGTTGTAGTGATGTTGATTTCCATATCCCCAAGGAGCGTGTCATCGAAAGCGCTGCCGTTTTCCGGGGCTTAGGTGCATCTGTGACCGAGCGTTTATACCCGAATATGGGGCATACCGTGAACGAGGATGAGATTAACGCGGTCAAGCGAATCATGGCGGGCGTCGTTTAACCTGATGCATGACTATGACCAGTATGACAATCGTGAGTTGTCATGCTGGTCTTTTTTTGTTTACTATACAGGTGTTATCTAAATGCTCTGAAAGCGACATAACATGCCTGCTATCCCATCTGACATCGAAATTGCGCAAGCCGCCAAGTTAGTCCACATTAATAAAATTGCCGAACAATTGGGTTTAGATCCTGAAACTGATCTTGAGCATTATGGTAAATATATGGCGAAGATCAATTTGGATGTGCTTGATCGCCTGAAAGATCGACCCAATGCGCGTTATGTGGATGTCACGGCGATCACACCGACGCCGCTGGGCGAGGGCAAATCCACCACCACCGTCGGGCTAGGGCAGGCACTGAACCACATTGGCAAACGGGCGACCATTACCGTCCGCCAACCCTCGCAGGGACCTACCTTCGGCATTAAAGGCGGCGCTGCTGGGGGCGGTTACAGTCAGGTTATACCGATGGAAAATTTTAACCTGCACCTCACAGGTGACATTCATGCCATCACCGCTGCCCATAACTTGATTGCTGCCATGATTGATAACCATCTCTATCACGGCAACGCCCTCAATATCGATGAACACAACATCGTTTGGCGGCGCGTCATGGATCTGAACGACCGCAGCCTTCGTAACGTAATAATCGGCCTTGGCGATAAAGTAGATGGCATTCCACGTCAAACCGGATTCGACATCACAGTAGCCTCCGAAATCATGGCGATTTTAGCGCTTGCGACCTCTATTGAAGACTTACGCCAGCGCATCGGTAAAATGGTCATCGCTTACAGTCGTGATAAAAAGCCGATTAACGTCGAGCAGTTGCAAGCGGCAGGTGCGGCCACTGTTCTCCTGCGTGATGCAATCAAACCGACCCTGATGCAAACCTTAGAAAACACACCCGCTATTGTCCACTGTGGCCCGTTTGCCAATATCGCCCACGGCAATTCGTCCGTCTTGGCGGATATGATAGCGGTCAAATGCTCGGATTACGTCATCACCGAATCTGGTTTTGGTGCAGATATTGGCGCAGAGAAGTTTTTCGATATTAAATGTCGTGTATCCGGCTTACGTCCGAATGCTGCGGTTTTAGTCGTTACCGTGCGTGCGCTGAAAGCTCACACGGGCAAATATAAAATCACTGCTGGTAAACCGCTCGATTCCGGTTTAACTAGCGAAAATATAGCTGATGTAGAAGCTGGCGCGGCAAACATGGTGCGCCATTTGGAAAATATGCGGAAGTTTGGTGTAAACCCTGTCGTCGCCATCAACGCATTTTCGACTGATACCGATAATGAAATGGCTGCAATCCGCGAAATCGCTATGTCTGCTGGTGCGGTCGGTGTTTCGGTGGCGCGGCATTGGGCAGAAGGCGGCAAAGGGGCAGCCGAACTTGCTGAGATGGTCGTTACTGCCTGTGAACAACCGAATGACTTCCAATATCTTTATCCTGTTGATTGGCCGATAAAACGCAAAATCGAAGCCATCGCGACCGAGATTTATCGTGCCGATGGCGTGGATTATACGCCCGAAGCCGAGAAACAAATCTCAACGTTCGAGCAAAATGGCTTTGGCGATATGCCCATCTGTATGGCGAAAACCCACCTGAGCTTTACGGCTGATCCGACCATTAAAGGCGCTCCTACGGGTTTCCGTCTGCCGATCCGCGAAGTACGTGCCTCCGTCGGTGCTGGGTTCATCTACCCCTTGTGTGGTGAAATGCGAACGATGCCCGGTTTGCCCTCGCATCCTGCTGCTGAACGGGTGGACTTGGACGAAGAGGGCCGCGTGGTAGGGTTGTTCTAGGTGTGCAATTGTTGGGAAATGATCGACGAGCAGATTATGATGGTGGCAAAACGCTGCCTATATTTTTAGTAAGGATATCAATACTTTGAGGTCTATTATTCCTTTTAACACCGATTGGCTGTTTGCGCCGAGCGAGGTATCACCCGATGTCTCCGATTCGCATTTTGAACGAGTGACGCTGCCCCACACTAACAAGATCCTGCCATATCATAATTTTGATAATCAGGAGTATCAATTCATATCGACCTACCGCAAACGCTTTCGGCTGCCGGAAGCACTTGATGGTCGCCGCCTTTTTATCGACTTTGAAGGCGCTATGATCGCGAGTGAAGTTTTTGTGAATGGTGTCAAAGTTGGTGAATACGAGGGCGGTTTCACGCCGTTTTCGTTCGATATTACCAATTTCGTGGACGAAACACGCGAAAACGTAGTCACTGTGCGCCTCGATTCCAGCGAACGTGCTGACATTCCGCCTTTCGGATTCGTGGTCGATTACTTAACATTCGGTGGGATCTACCGTCAAGTTGCTCTCCGCTACGTCGAGCCGGTTTATATCAAAGATGTGTTTATCCGCACCAAAGATGTGCTGACAGAAGCCCCTAAAATTGAAGCTGATGTCACCCTCATAAATGACACCTCTCAATCGGTTTCGATCACCCTGTCCGCTAATCTCGCTACCGTATATGGCTTGCATATCGACAGTGCCAAAGACCAGATAACACTGCCACCGAATCAGGAACACCACTTCACGGTAGTCGGTTTAGCCGATCTCAGCCAGATTGAGTTGTGGTCACTTACTACCCCCACACTCTACACACTGGATGTTGAGGTGCGTGCGAATGGTGAGCAGATCGACCTACAATCCAATAGATTTGGCTTCCGCGAGGCCGAATTTCGCAAAGATGGCGGTTTCTATTTGAACGGCGAGAGGCTCAAACTGATTGGCCTCAATCGCCACCAGACGTATGCCTATATTGGTGCTGCGGCTCCCGCTCGTTTACAGCGCAAAGATGCTGACATCATCAAACATGAGCTAGGTTGCAACATCGTTCGCACATCGCACTATCCGCAGTCTAAACACTTCATTAACCGCTGCGACGAAATTGGCCTCTTGGTCTTTGAGGAGATCCCCGGTTGGCAGCATATCGGCGATACCGACTGGCAGGGTATTTCCCTACGCGACGTTGAAGCGATGATCACCCGCGACCGTAATCACCCCTCGATTATCATGTGGGGTGTGCGTATTAATGAGTCACAGGATAACCCCGCCCTCTATCGTGCTACCAATGAACTCGCTCACAAGCTTGACCAGACTCGCCAAACCGGTGGTGTGCGCAACTTCCAGAACAGCGAATTCCTTGAAGATGTATTTACCTACAACGACTTTTCGAACTCCATTGTTGAGCCTGAAGATCTTCCGCATTTGGTGACCGAGTTTAACGGTCATATGTACCCGACCAAGAGCTTCGATCAAGAAGAACGCTTGATTGAACACGCGCTTCGCCACGCCCGCGTGCAGGATAAACAGCTCGGCATGTCGAATGTCGCCGGTGCAATTGGCTGGTGTGCTTTTGATTACAACACGCACAAGGAATTTGGCTCCGGTGACATGATTTGCTACCACGGCGTAATGGATATATTCCGCCTGCCGAAATTCGCGGCTTACTTTTACGAGAGCCAGATTTCGCCAGACGTTCGGCCTGTCCTTCATGCCGCTACCATCTGGTCGATGGGTGATCGCAGCGGTGGCGGTAATGACCCGCTGACCGTATTTAGCAACTGCGACGAAATTGATGTCTACGTCGGTGATACGCACTTTGGGCGCTTCCAGCCCGACCGTGCCGCCTTCCCCAACTTACCACATGCCCCATTTACCGTCCCCGGTATGCAGCTCTGGCTAACATGGGGTGGCAAGCTGCCTGTTCTCCATGTCGTTGGTTACTACAAAGGCGAAAAAGCAATCGAGCAGAAGATTGATTGCAGCCCTCAGCCGACCAATTTGCTCCTGCTGCCCGATGATCTTGAACTGCAAGCAGATGGTTCGGATATGACGCGCTTGGTCTTTAAAATCACCGATCAGTATGGCAACCGGCTGCCGTTTGCTATAAAAGTCGTGTCGTTCGAGATTGACGGTCCTGCGGAACTCATCGGCGAAAATCCGTTCCCGCTGGTCGGTGGTCAAGCCGCGATGTATGTTCGTGCGGGTCACAGCGCAGGTACAGTCACTATTCGGGCGAAAGCCGACCGCCTCCCTGATGCATCGGTAACATTACATATCATTTAATAGTCGTAGAGCAGGGCAGTTATGGGTCGAATGACGATGACTGCCTTGCTGACACTTCGGTACGTGCTGGTTATAATTGAGTCGAGTTTGCTGGCAGGTTTAGGAAATAATCTTCATGACAAATTATATTCTCGCTTTAGATCAAGGCACCACCTCCTCCCGTGCTATTCTGTTTAATCAAGCAGGGCATATATTCGCTTCGGCGCAGCAAGAATTCCCGCAGCTTTACCCCAAACCCGGTTGGGTCGAGCATGACCCCGCCGCCATCTGGCAGACTCAGCTTCAAATGGCGCGTAAGGTGCTTGGATCGAAGCAGGTATCCGCTGCTGATATCGCCGCTATCGGCATCACCAACCAGCGCGAAACCACCATCGTTTGGGATCGCGAAACTGGCGAGCCAATTTATAATGCCATCGTCTGGCACGATCGCCGAACCGCTGCCTTTTGCGACCAATTGAA
>JAPUDW010000155.1 GCA_027492915.1 Bacteroidota bacterium
ATGCTGTCCCTACGAGGTCAATGTTGTGTAGGGACGAGATACATCTCGTCCGTCTGATCCCAATGACCGAATTATTTCATCAAACTTCATCATCGCGTCCGTTTTGACTGAATCGCAGCTTCACTCCGCGCCTAGGGTGTTGTCTTCTTGCCCGCCTTTGCCGCTTCAGCTTTCAGCATGGCTTGGTGTTTGTCCTCAGCCGCCTTCTTCTTCTCCTCAGCCTTCCTGATGGCATTGACGATATCGCCGCGATTTTTGGATTCCTTAACCAGAATAAGCTTGTCGGTGGGCGGCCACGGCCACTCACGCTCCTTAACCGCGTTCCCACTTTTGACGGTATCAAGCTCTTCCTTGTAGAATTTCTTAATATACTTGGGATCGACATCAATCATTCGCCACGTAATATTGAGGTCGGCTCCCACCTCGTTAAGGATGGTTGGGCGCTCGATGGTGTTATAGACTGACTGCTCATCCACCGGAATATCCGACATATAGCCGAGGAAGTTCCACTTCTGACCGCGTTGTGCTTGCATAGCCGCCGTAAAAGCGTATTTTTCAGACAAGGCCGTCCAAATTTGGAAGTTTTCGCCGGTATATGCCGTGATGTCATTAGGGGTTCGAATATCATCCCCATTCGCATCAACACCCCCAAATTTAGAACCCAGACCATTTAACCACGCCATTTTCCCCATCGTCATCTCAAGCATAATCGTATCGTCCGGGCTGTGTTTATGCTCAACGAACCGGCTTGCACTGCCGCCTGACCAGAAAATGTAGTTCGGTTTTTTCTTCTTGGACAAAACCTTGTACCACGGTCGATCTTTGTTCGCTTGATCCGCGTTCTCTTTGACCTTGGCAATGGCTTTGTCGAACTCTTTAGCAAACGCCGCCACTAAGCCCTGCATCTTGACGATAGCTTCTTCCGCGTACTGCATCCGCATCACACCCATTTGCGCCGCAAGTTCTTTCTCTTCTTTAGTGCGTGGTTTTGCGTCAGGGTGTGGTACCGAGTGGTAGCCTAAGATCGACTTGAAAACCGGCGCATCGATCTTCTGCCGTTCACTTGGCTTAGCCCCGCGGGTGTTTATCTTACCCGGAACCCATGTATTGGCTTTTTTGTCATCTTTAGCCAGCCCCTTAACCGTAGCTAATTTTGACTGGGGAACCGAGCTTTGCTTCAGCCCATCGAGATATAATCCCCAAAGGTGCTGAAAGAGTGCCTGCTCGTTGGGCGGGTGCGGCAGCTTATAATTATCCCAAAACTTGATGATGTTCTGCTGGAAAGTCACATATTGGGCTTCCAACTTTTGGATCATAACAGCATCTGCGACCGGATCAAGCTCCGTCGGCGCACCAGTTGCATTCACCGCACGCTGCACAATGCCGTGCTCGGCATCCGATATTTGTGGATCGCCGCCTTTCCCCGCTTCATCCGTTTTAGCCTGTTCTTTCTTGGCTTCGGCCTTTCGAAGCAGGTTCAATGTTGCTTGATTACCCAGTGTGCGTTGGAGCCTCAACACATCATTGGTGGTGAAATTCCCCGCAACCTGCGCCGTGTTATGATGCAGGTTTATCCCGCCATCGACCACGGTCTCAGGTTTTTGCTGCTTAATGACTCTGGAACTATTTTTAGGGTGTTGGGTTACCTTGTCAGACATGGATGAAAATCCCCGTGAAGGAAGCTAAAGGGGATGGTGCGCTGCAAGTGATATGAAGCCTACTATGATTCCATCCCAACAGGATTTTATACAATTTTGGAATTTGTTCAATAACCTTATTGGTAATATGGACATACATATTTGTATTAACCAAACTTCAAGAAGCCCAAACACAAAGTAGGGGTGGCTTGGATATAAAGAGGGGTGGGAAATAAAAGTACCCCATTCCTGTCAACTTAAGAAATTTTCGCACTGTAATGATCAATTTCTATGGCATACGGTCGCTGCTGCACAGGTCTCCCGGCGGGTTCGTGGGGGCTTTAGCCTCTGGCGGCAAAAACGCTTAACTTGACAGCTATGGGCTGGGAAATAAAAGCACCCTAATGTCATCGCCAACCGACAAGAGGGCACTTTGGAATGGGTATACGCCCATCACGTTTTTTCCCGACAAACACAAGCCATTTCCGGCTATAAAGTTTTAGATAAGCCTCTAACGCCCACGCCAACCGCGCTTAAAGATGGCCTCCACCTCGACAGATAGCTATAAGTGCAAACAACGCGCTGCTCACACCCTGTTCCGGCGAAGGCCGCTTTAACCACTCATCTCCCGGGCGACAAGGTGTTTGGCGACAGCTTGAACGCAGGACATATTGAGGTAATTAAAATAGTATCGGCTTTGTCCGATTCTGTCAAGTCATTTTAAATTTCAGATCAGTGAGGGATTTAGCAGCGCTGTCTAGAGGTTATTTCTTCGGGATATTTAAAGGCCCGTTACCAATTTCGTCTTTATACCGCAGCAGATCGGGCAGCCATAATTCATAGCGCCCCGCACGTTTACGTGTCTTGATCAGCCGTTCATCCTCGGGCAAACGAATATTCTTGTAAGCCAGCTTTTCAAGATATTCACGGCTGTACTTTGTTAAATATGCACCTTCTGAGGTAAAGACCCAAATCTGTTGGTCGGGATCAATTACATTTGCCATATCATCCTATCGTCTTTGGCGCGACGTATCGGATCAATCCTTGTGGTCGATTATAGCGGATTGTGTGCAGTGGGGCAGGGCAGGGAAATAAAAAGTGTCAAGCTACTTTTTATTCTGATGTGGCCCATAACCGAGTTCGTCAATATACCGCAAAAGATCAGGTAGCCAGATTTCGTAGTAATGGCCTGAACGTCTGCGGAGTTTGAAAAGGCGTTCATCCTCTGGCAGAAGCCAATTTTTCTTTGACATCTTTTCAAGATATTGGCGATTGTAACCCGTTATATCGGACGCTTCTTTGGTCATGACCCAAATTTCTTGGTCAGGCGTGATTGCTCTTGCCATATCGTCCTATCGTCTTTGGCGCGACGTATCGGATAAAGCGGATAAAGTTGATTATAGCGGATAAGGCGAGGTAGGGCAGGGTAGGCTTGTATAACGCTTTCGGCAGCAGCAGCGAGTTAGAATACGCTGCATAAAAGAAGGTAGTCATACGGTTGCCTTCTTTGTTGAAACGCCATCGACAAAGTTTGAAAATTCGAACCATCAAATTAGAATTTCTGTGCTACAATATCTCTGTGTTTTCTTGGCGTTCTTGGCGGTTTAAATGTATTTCTCTCTGTGTTCTCTGTGTCTCTGTGGTTAGTCTGTATTTGCCTTTGCATTTGACTAACGACTAAAAACTATCGACTAATGACTACTTTGCAGCAAACATTGCGGCAGCACCCCTTTGCCAAAATTGCAGCAAATCCAGCCGAGCATCCTGCCGAAATGTTGGCAATCCCGCAGAATATCAGGTGGTTTTTTTGCACCTTTCGCCAATCCCGCTAACCCCAGCCCAAACCGGCGGGGGCGTGATCCTCAATCAGCTTGAGCCGGATGCCGTGTTCGAGCCACGCTTTGAGACCGGCGAGCAGGAAGGTAAACCCGCCGGTTGAATCGATCACCTGCGCCACGATCTCGTCATCGCTGCCTTTGAAGCCCCAATTGCTTACACGAACGAAAGTGCCGTCTCGATGAGGCGTGAACGTCCATTCAATCGTGGTCATCGCGCCCTCGTCGCCCCACTCAACCACGATGCGCTTATCCGGCTCGATGCGCTTCACATCCACCAACGCCGAAGCGTTGTACATCTCCCACTGCCATATGACGCGCTTACCGGTTTCTAAGCGGTCGCTGCTTTTGGTAAACCAGAATTGGGTGGTGATGTCGGGGTTAATGAACGCCTCGAACACCGCCGCCGGTGGCTTTCGGATGAGCATTTGGGCTTTGGCAATAACAGATTCTTGGTTCATGAGCGCTCCTTTGGGATGAAGTAAACCAGTTCACTTGAGAATAGTGGTCACATGGTAAGTGGTACACGGCTGCACAAATAAATAATACATTAGCAATGTAGGGACGAGGCGTACCTCGTCCGTGTGTCAATTTCACATCCATCACTTACGTTGCCCCCATCACCGTGTCAAGGGTATGAGATGCCCTTATGCTCGCCAGACATAGGCTGTGGTATATTGAAAAATAGGGCTTGAGCGAGAAATACCCATTGGTCGAAGTCACCGCCACAAGTGATCGTAAGCCCGATTTACACGCTATAGGAGCCTAACTTTGACGAACACCCGTGTTCGCTTTGACTATCTCATTCTGGCCTTCGCCTCACTCGTACTCGCCATCTGCTACTTCTATATGGTGACCCAATTCTGCCTCCGTGCGGACTTGCAATGTGTGGATGCGGTGAACCTGCACGCGACCATCGCACCCTATCGCTACCGCGTTCTGCCCCAACTCCTGCATCAGTTCATTTTATCGAACACCTCTCCCTTAGCCAGCGTAATGATTGATGTGCTGATTCACGGCGCGATGGTCAGTATCCTGCTGCCTGCGCTCTATGCGTGGCTCAAACGCTGGCTGTCAGACCTCAAAGCGCTGGTCGGCGTATGCCTCTTTAGCCTCAGCATGTTACTCATGTTTAACTATTACGGGGCATTCAGCACCTCGATTTTTGAGGTTGTGCTCCTCACCTATGCGCTGATGCTGATCGACCGTTCCCTCATGGGTTACGCCGTGCTGCTCGTGCTGGCAAGCCTAACGCGCGAAACCGCCGTCATCCTCGTGCCCATCTATATCGCATGGCACGGGCGGTCAGGGTTGAAAGCCACCGCAGGGCTGTTCCTCGTATGGGCAGTTATCACGGTGACTGTACATCTCTATATGGGGGAAGCACCGCATATCTTCGGTCTAGCCGGCACGCTCGAAGTCAACCTCACCAAGCTGGCATCCGCCTTAATGATGAACCTACCCTTAATCCCCCTCTGGGTAATGGCAGCCCGAAATTACCGGCGCAGTCCTACCGTTCTGAAGCGCTTCGCATGGATTGCCTTAGTATACGTGGGCAGCGCGATTGTCGGGGCGCTGTGGGAAGAAATACGGGTGCTGCTGCCAATTTTCCCCCTGCTGCTGCCAACCATATTGCAAGATTGAGGCCGGTGGTAAGGGCGACCGGCAGCAGGGCAGCAAGCAATCCTCCGTAATAAAGGGTATAATGAAGGCAGCAAGCGGGTTGACCTTAAGCTTGTGACCTCCCAACGCATCTGTATCTGCGCCTCTAAAATTCCTCTAAACCCGATGAATTTTCGACCTGTATGCGGGGACATAATCCCCTCATTATCCCATCATTGCGGCCACAACAAGGCAAAACGGTCGTCCCTGTTGAGGGCAATCGCCCCGTATGAATAGCTTCACCGATTCCGTAATCGGCTGCTATCCGAAATGGAGACAATATGGCTATATCCAACCCCCAAATTCAAAAGAATTTCAAGCTTGTGATTGAAGATGGCCTGCCACAAGCGGCAGTCGAAACCATCAACGCAGTTCAGTGGGTACGCTGCTGCCCGTTGTGCGGCAGTATGCACCAGATCATCGGCGCGGCAGATGGAGCGCCCTATACACCATTGTGCCAAACGGTATCGGCGCTGTTCAAAGCGGAATTGGTGGCATGGCACAAGCTGTATCCCGATGTCGTCAACCTGAAGGCACTGCGTCTTGTCGAAAAAACCGCCTGACCAGCCCAACCAGTAGAAAAGATGACGAAATGACCAACCAACCCGGATTTAAATTGGTGATCGAAAAAGTCGTCCAGCGCGTTCAAGGATTTTTTCAGCAGTTCAAGATTGCGCCGGATACGCAGGAGCATCCGCTTCACACCAACAGCAGCAAGCCGCAGGCGTTCGTCCCTTACAACGGCGCACCGCTGGAAGTAGGCAATGAACTGCTCATTACCGATGACATCATCAAGCTCAACAGCCGGTTATCGAATGCGCGGGGTCGGGTGGTCATCATTGATGAAATGCCAACCAGCGGGCATATCGCCGTGAAGGCCAGCGCCTTTGGTATTCAGATCAACGTCGACCTGCCGATGGCAGAGCATATGCGTCAGGCATACATCAGCCGCCAGCAAGCGTGGTCATCCACCTAAAACCCCTATGTACCAGCACCATTGGGCGCTGGTACATTCCTTTCAAAGTGCATGGTGCGCGTGAAGAAAACGCATGGACAAGTCATGTCTCTAACCAATCGTATTCTTTAAACATACGCTGAAACTTTTCCGCTGCTATACGACCAGCCATATCGCCTAATCCTCGCTATAATCAACATCATTAATGTACGGTTACGGAGGCTGTGTGGCTGACGTTTTTATTTCTTATTCCCGCAAAAATAGTGATTTTGTACATAAACTCGACGACGCGCTAACCGCAGCCGGACGTGATGTGTGGGTCGATTGGCAGGACATCGCGCGTGGTGAGGACTGGTGGCACTCGATTGAGGTGGGCATCGATAGCTCGGATACGGTTTTAGTTGTCGTCACCGAACACTGGTTACTGAGTGAAGTTTGCCAGCGCGAACTGGAATATATCCGCAAGCAGAACAAGCGGGTATTCCCGATTATCCGCCAGAAGATCGAAGGTGATATTGCCCTGCGCGTCAAAGGAACGTGGGTCGATCAAGAGTGGGAGCAGCGGGCGCGGGATAACTGGAAGTATCTGCGCAGCTTGAACTGGTTGTTCTTCGACGACGACACAACCTTCGAGCCGATGTTGAATGATCTAATGATCGCACTGGATACCGACCAAATTTATGTGAAAAGCCACACACGCTATCTAGTGCGGGCGCTGGAATGGCAGCAGAGCCAGCGCAACCCCAGCTTCTTGCTCGAAGGCGACCAGCTTTCGGCAGCTAAGACATGGCTGGAGAGCAGCACCGGCAAACACCCTGAACCGCACCCGAATCACCATGACTTTGTAACAGCCAGCAGTGCAGCGGCACAGGCAAGGGAAGCCCGCGAAAAAGCCCGTGAACAGCTAATCCGCCGCTCAAAGCAAGCAACCATCGGCTTCGGGGTGGTGGTCGTTGTGGCAGTTATCGCAGCAGTCGTCGTCGGGCAGCAGTTCATCAGCGCACGGGCAGAAGTAACACGCGCGGCAGCAACATTGGAACGGCTCAATATTCAAGTGACGGCTGCTATCGACCAACAGATAGCGGCTGTAGCGCTGGTGGGGACAGCAACCGTTGAGCAGGGCAGGGCAGTCGAAGCACAGCAAACCTCGGCAGCGCGGGAATTTGTTGCCAGCACGCAGGTAGCGGTAGCCGGGGCAACACTTTCGCCCGTAGCGCCCACCCTGACAGCCGTAGCCGGGGCGATTGCCTCTGCCGAAATACAGCAAGACCTCAGTTCACGCTTGGCGTATGCGAACCTACAACTTATTGAGAAGGACAATACGCTGGCGCTGAACACCGCTAATGGAATGGTCACTGACTATCCCGATGAACCGACAGCCTATCTGGGGCGTGCTATCGTGTTGGACGTTCTAGGCTCAAAAGATGCGGCCATTGCGGATTATACCTATGCCATTGAGCTTGACCCCGAATATACCGATGCTTACAACAACCGTGCCACGATTTACTCAGATCAGGGGGAATTTGAGAAAGCGCTTGCTGATTTTACCAGCGCTATCGAGCTTGACCCTGATAATGATTTGGGTTACTACAACCGCGGCGCACTCTACAGTGAAAATGGCCTCTATGAAGAAGCCCTTGTGGATTTGAATCGCGCTATCGAGATGAATTCAGATTACAGCCCCAGCTACTATGCACGGGGAATCACCTACGCTGGCCTTGATAATTATGAAGCAGCAATCGCGGATTATGAGCGCGTCATCGAGTTAGCCCCGACCTTCTCCGGTGGGTATATTGATCGCGGATTAGCCTATTACAACAGCGACGATTATGAGGCAGCAATTGAAGACTACACAACCGCGATTGACCTCGAATCCGACAATGCGGAGACTTATTACAATCGGGCGCTGGCCTATTATGAGCTAGAAGAATATGACCTCGCGATTGAAGATTACACAACCGCGATTGATCTGGAACCCGATAACGCGAGTATCTACAACGACCGCGCTCACGCCTATTACACACTAGAAGAATATGACCTCGCGATTGAGGACTACACAACCGCGATTGATCTGGAACCTGACTACAGCCTTTTATACAACAACCGTGGTTATACCTATGCCCTACAGGGCGAGATGGATGCCGCGCTTGAGGATTACCAGCAGTGGGTGCAGCTCATCCAAAGCAGCAAGAAAAAAATCAATACAGTCGCGGCAGGCGAGACACCCTACACAACGACACTGACCCTGACCGAAGGGCTGGTGTACAACATTCCCTTCGAGGCCGCTGCCGGACAAACCCTAACTGCCAAAGCAATTGCCGACAACACCGATACCCTTGACACGCTGATTTTGCTGCTCGATCCGCAAGGCGACCCGCTCACCTTTAACGACGAAACCGACAAGGACACGAATGCCGTCATCAGCGGTTACACGCTTCCAACCGACGGCACCTATACACTGCTCATCACGCATACATCGTCCGGCGAGGAAGGAAAGGCCACAGTGACACTCGACCTGGGTGCAGCAGCGCCCTAAAGGAAACAGGTGCAGTCGGCAGATTATAGGCGTAATGATGAACCGATGTTGGTGTCATTAAGTACGACACATCCGTTGTAATACTTTTTGTTTGATTTCTAATCTTTGCTATATACTTGTGTTGGTCTATGTATCAGGAGCATATACTGACCTTCTTACTGTCCGGCAGTGTTCTGTAGGTAAACCCTCTTGAATGACGCCCGTAAAATCAAAGTGATGATCGTTGATGACCACGATGCAGTTCGTTACGGATTAAGGGTTGCCCTCGAAACGTTTGATGACATCGCAGTGGTCGCTGATACCGCTGACGCCCGTGTTGCCATCGGCCTCGCTACGCTTCATCAACCGGATGTGGTACTTATGGATTTGCTCATGCCCAATATGGATGGTGTTACCGCCACACGCTTATTCCGCAGCAAATTCCCGAAGATAGAAGTCATCGCGCTCACCAGCACCACAGAATCAGCGAGAATAAAGGGGGCGCTGCAAGCAGGGGTGATCGGTTACTTACTCAAAGATGGCTCTATTGATGTGTTAGCAAACGCGATCCGTGATGCATGTGAAGGTAAACATAACCTCGCGCCCGAAGTAGTTACTCTTTTGATGGACGCCGACCCCGCTTCCCCTCGAAATGACTATCATTTATCCAGAAAAGAATTTGACGTTTTAGAGCTGATGGTCAAAGGCCTTCGCAACGAACAAATTGCTGATTTCACGCAATTGAGTGTATCAAGTATCGAGGCTTGTGTACGCAGCATCGTGTTCAAGCTGGCCGCCCCTAACCGTGAGAAAGCAGTTTCGTTTGCCCTTCAACAGCATATCTTGGAAAAAACCAAGTTTTAACCCACGCCGGCGTTCAATTATTCTCTTTCCTTCCTCCCTGAATTTTCTTTACACCCACCGCGACCTATAAACCGCCCACTTGCCCTATAAGTGTGTACCCATGTGGGGGATGAACACCCACCTAACATGGTTTACCTTTATAGTTAAGCAGGTCTAACCACAAACTATTTTTAGGGTTGAGGTTAACCAGTGCAAGTGAGTAAAAGGAGCAGAGCCATGACGAAAGTAAGCCAGGTCATGACCGAGAATCCAACGTGCTGCCTCGCCAGCGATTCAGTTTCGGCGGTCGTGCAGCAAATGCAAATTCATGATATAGGGGCGGTTCCGGTTGTCTCGGACATCACCAGCCGCAAACTGATCGGCATTATTACCGACCGCGATGTGGCGCTGCGGGTCGTTGGGGCAGGGCGTGACTCGAAAGGCACATGGGTAGCAGATGTGATGACACCAAATCCAGTCGCCTGCCACGACACCGACAACATCGACACCGCGATTGAAGCCATGTCACTCCATAAGGTGCGGCGCATTCCGGCTGTAGATGATAACGGTCGGTTGGTGGGGATTGTCGCACAGGCTGACCTCGCAACCAGACTCGGCAACAGCGAAAAGACGGCAGAAGTCGTTGAAGAAATTTCTAAGCCGAACGCGGTGATGTTACCGCGCTAAAACAGCATTATAAGCAGGATCGGCGTTCTGATCCTGCGTCTTGTGTTTATCGGGGTAGGGGGCATGGACGTGCGCCCAGAAGATTTGGGGGAGTAAATTATCATGATGTTTAACACCGACGAAGCGATTGAACTGGCTAAGAAAGTTCAGACGAAGTACACCGACAGCCTCATGAAAAATAAGCACGTCCTAGGCGTCAGTGTTCAGCCGGTGGATGGCTACAGCCAGAGCAAGCCGACCGAGTACGCGCTGGTGCTGCTGGTGGATGAAGGCGGGCAGCGTCATTGGTTCCCCTCCCAAATTGATAATGTGCCGGTCATCGTACAACCCATTAACCATGTGACTAAGCAGTAGCGACTGCGTCCGCAAGGAAAGCGAGTCTCTATGAGTACTAACGTTGTTGATCCCGATCACGCCGTAAAAACCGAACGCGGCACGGTCTTACAAGAACCCCCGCTTGCCCAATTCCTGTTTAGTGATACGCGCCTCGCCCCGCTGTGGCTGGTGGTGCGTGTACTCTTGGGTTGGGAGTGGCTGAGTGCCGGCCTGAGCAAAGTTGGTAATCCTGAATGGATGCAAACCGGCGAGGCGCTCAAAGGTTTCTGGACAAGCGCCGTGGCTGTACCCGAAAATGGTAGGCCGCCGATTACCTTTGAATGGTACCGGAGCTTCATTCAGGGAATGCTGGATGCTGGTTCTTATACGTGGTTTGCTAAAGTGGTGGCAGTCGGGGAGGTTGTCGTGGGTATTATGCTCATCTTTGGTTTATTTGTGGGTGTGGCAGCTTTCTTGGGCGCGTTCATGAACTGGAATTACATCATGGCAGGGTCAGCCAGCAGCAATGGTTTGTTCGGGTTGGCGGCGATCTTATTGATCCTTGCGTGGAAAACCGCCGGTTACTACGGCCTTGACCGTTGGATTTTGCCGCGCATCGGTATGACATGGCAGGAGCCGAAACCGGTGCCAGCACGCATTCGTGCGCCGCAGCCGATTGAGCAGGTGCGGCGGGTGAAGCACCAAGATTGAACGACAAATAATACAGTGAGATTTTGCGGGGCGCACGGCTGTGCGCCCCTACTATTTACAGGATACAGGAGCAGTAACGATGCAATTTCTACCAGCCTTCGGGCTAGGCTTTGTCAGCGGTTTGCGCAGTATGATGGGCTTGGCGTTCTTCAGCGACCGCGCCGAGGAACATGCCGTGCAAAGCAGTGATAACCCCGCTCTAGCACTGCTCAAGCGGCCAGAAACAGCCGCAGCGCTCAAATTCATGGCCGCAGGCGAGGTGCTGATGGACAAAATGCCGTTCATGCCCGCGCGGACGGATCTACTGCCGCTGATGGGACGGCTGACGATGGGCGCGTTCGTGGGCGCGGCTATCTCGAAAAAAGACTGGGCACAGGGCGCGGCTGTCGGCGCGGTGGGCGCGTTAACAGCCACCTATGCCGCCTATATCATCCGTAAAACACTGAACGAAGAAGCGCATATCCCCAATCTGGTACTGGGCGTGGTCGAAGATGTCATTGTCGTGAATGCCGCCAACCGCATCATGAACGAGATATCCGTGTCATAATAGAGGTTACCTGATTGGATTTCTACACGATTTGAAGGTGACTGTGAAGCGGGCGACATGGATATGGATTATCATACTGGTATGTGCGGGCTGCAACCTCAACCGTGCCGATGAAGTGGCGGTCGTCGCCACCGATATGCCGGATGTAACGGCTTTCCCAACCGCCAGCATTACCCGCACGCCGATCTCATTCGGCCTTACGGAACTGCCTACGCTGCTGCCGCTGCCGGGTGTAGATGGCACTGTCAGCACACGACAACCGACGCTCGTCCCCGTCACCAGCGTTCCCCAATTTGGCAGTATTTGTCAGGTGTATACCACCTATTCCGGCGCTGACCCGCGTAACAGCCTGAGTTTGCGCAGTGCGCCCAACACAACCGCAGCGCAGGTATTCCGCGTGCCCACCAATCAACAGGTGCTGCTCATCCCCAATACCGGCGAGGTGGAAGGGGACGGCTACCACTGGCTGAACGTGCTGTATGTGGATGGCAGTATGCGCTACATGGGTTGGATGGCACGCGACTCGTTTAGTACCAACGGCGTGCGCGATCCGGCAGTTTCCACGCTGCGCCACGCCGGAACACAGGCCGAGTGCTAAGGATTTAAATCATCTATATATACCCTTAGCCAACTCAATCTCTCGGCTTAATTGCTATCGTCGTCATCGCGGTTATCGTTCGCCGCTTCGAGGTGGAACTGGTGCAGCAGTCGGTGAAGCAGCGGCGCGATCAGCACACCGACCGAAACCAAAAAGACGATGCCGGAAAACAGGGCATAAACCGAGGCGAACAATTTGCCGCCATCCGTTTTCAACACATCGACCGGCCCCATGCCGCCCAAAATCATAGCCGCATTCAACACCGCATCAATCCACGCCATGCCTTCAAACAGTCGGTAACCCACGATGCCGATCAACCACGAGGCGGCGACAAGTAGCAAAGCCGCCCCCGCGAATCGCCCCAATCGGCGGAGAAAAGCGCGGCGCGGTAGTAATGGTTGTCGGTGATGTTCGAACATAATGCTGCCCGAATGCTGTCATTAAGGCAGCGGGGCATAATGCCCTTTTAATTATTACGTTTATCGAGTGGTTTACGCGCATCTGAAATCGGTGATGGCAGGTTGATACGCGTCTTTTTACCGAGATTCACCCGTTTCATCCGTTCCTCTTGAAAAGCCCAATAGATTTTTTCTCTGTTGGTGGTATCGTGCCCGCTGTTTTTGGCGGCCTGTAAATTTTCTAGCGCCTGTTTGATACAGGCCGTCAACTCCCCGTTAGAAAGTTCGACCAGTTCGTTGTAAGTGGGGGGACGGTTGATATTCATCGATGCGACCTTCAATGACAATATACGATATAAGTAAAATATTAAGGTTTGAAGAGCCGCCTGTCATAAGCCATATGGGCTAATTTCGCCTATAATTTTCACTAGGACAGTGTGATTTTTAGCCTGAAAACTTCGAAAATATTAAGAGTCGCATTAAAGTTACCGCATATCGTGTCCTATAGGTTTAATTTCAGCGTATACATAGTGTTGAAAAGTCCCCTTTACTGTTTCGGGGTACAAGGGGTGTGGTATATAAGGAGAACCACCAGTCTTTGAAAAAGCAATTGATTGACATACAGCCGCAAAGTGTACAGCGGTCGTCGGATGCAACCATTTTTTACTACGGTGCAGAACCAGAACGGCTGCAATTACTGCCAGCGGATACAGAGTTCACGATGGTCTATAGCCCGAACGAGGGTGACGGTTGGCAATCGGTGCGCTACAGTGTGATCGAAAACCAGAAGGGCTATAACGTGCTTGAACGGCGACCCTTGGATGCCGACGAAATCCTTTATTTTGAACGGCTGCTGCGGGTCATATAGGCGAACCTGTTGCAAACTTTCTAGGGCGGGGAACCGCTCTAGTTTTTATTTCCTCACAAAAAATCCTCCGCTTTGAGCTTTTAAAGAGGCCACCTGATGACTGTGCTAGCCGGACTATAGCCTTATCCATCATCGGGTAGTAGTTCCGTGTATCTTCACTGGAATAATCATCCCGTATTTCGCACCCCAAAAACCATTTACAGGGTGGCTGTTGCTTAAGCCGATAGAAGGGCTGATACTATGTCAAAGTGACTTCCATTATGCAAAAGGTTTATTTTGAATAGAGCAATTAGTAACCGCCTTTTATATGTTTTATTTATTGCCCAGAGTATGTTTTCCGCCTCACAAATCGCCGTCATTACGCTCACAGCGATTGTGGCAGTGCGCCTCGCGGGGACGGAAAGTGTAGCCGGTATGCCCTCCACGACCGTCACCTTTGCGCAGGCGCTGTCTGCGCTGCCGATTGCGATGCTGATGGGGCGTCAAGGGCGGCGGCTGGGCTTAACCGTCGGCTATGCCATCGGCGCGATTGGTGGGCTGGTCGGGTTGGTGGCGGTAGCGACCGTCAGCTTTCCGCTGCTGCTGGTCAGTTCGGTGATGCTGGGCATTGCACGCGGCAGTGCCGAGCAGGGCAGGTTTGCAGCCGGTGAGCTTTTCCCTGAATCCGAACGGGCGCGCATGATCGGGCGCTTGGTGTTCGCGGGAACGATTGGCGCGATTGGTGGGCCGCTACTGGTGACACCGAGCGGGAACCTGCTAGCCGGCTTCGGGCAAGACCCTGATATGGGGCCGTGGGCGGTAGCTTTTGTGCTCAACACCCTGTCATCACTGCTCATCTTTTTCCTGCTGCGGCCTGACCCGATGGTGATCGGGCGGGAAATCGCGGCAGCCCAGGCAAGTACCAACGAGATCAAGGAAACCGCCCGACCACTGGCAACCCTGCTGATGCTGCCCAGAGTGCAGTTGGCGGTGATCTCTGCCGTCATCTTCCAGTCGGTGATGGTGATCTTGATGGTGATGACCCCACTGTATATGGATCATCATAACCACGGGCGCGACCATATTTCATTTGTGATTGCCATGCACACGTTGGGCATGTTCGGCTTATCAGCGCTGACCGGCTATTTAATCGACCGTTTCGGGCGCATTCCGATGTTGTATATCGGCGCAGGCGTGTTGATTTTATCGGCGGTGTTGTCGCCGCTGTCGGTGGACGAGTACATTCTTGCGGTGACACTATTCCTGCTCGGTTTGGGCTGGAACTTCGGCTACGTCGCCAGTTCGTCGCTGCTGGCGGATACCCTGCGCGGCGTGGAACGGGTGCGCGTTCAAGGGATTAATGAATCGCTGGTGTTTCTGTTCGCGGGCTTCGGCAGCTTGGCGGCTGGCCCACTCTTCGAAACCGGCGGCTATCAGGCGATTAATAATGCGGGTGTCGTGCTGTCGGTGGCTTTCATCGGCGTGGTTTGGTGGCTGGCGCGGCCACGAGCCAACCAACCCATTTCGGCGTGATTATAGGGAATCTGACTCTAACGGTTATTAGAAACAGGCGCACTCGATTAAGGTGAGTGCGCCTATGTTTGATGCCTGTTACCCGTGCGCGGGTTCGGTCATGGTCAACTTGGCCTTACGCACTTCTTCCGGCAGATGCCCTTGATTATCCAACGACTGCTGGAGGTGCGTCATACGCTCCGGCGAGGCGGTATTCAGCATCCGTTCGCCATAAACCGAGTCAATCCAGAAGCGCGCCGCACCGCTAATGATGCCCTTCAAATAATCAATGTCCGCCGGCTTGTAATGGGCAGTGGCGTTGATGGTGAACATCCGCCGTTGATTACCGCCGCCCCATGCGCTGTGCTTGGTGGCGAAGTTAAACACTACCACATCGCCGGGGGTGGTTTCCAGAGGGATAGCCGGAATTTCCGCGCCGCTGATGCCCCACACATCCTGCGACTTCCGCACCTGCTTCTCCAACCCTTCGGCATACGGTTCGCCGAAGCGGTGGCTGCCGGGGATCACTCGCAAAGCGCCACTTGAGCGCGTGAGTGGGTCGAGGTAAAAGGCCATTTTGTAGTATTTGAGGCGCGGCGTACCAATCTCATCACCTGCCCAATTGAGGTCAGAATGCCAGTTGGTATCGCCGACATAAAAATTACCGTCGCTGCCGATGTAGTTGAAGTCATCACCGAGCAGGCTGCTGAAGATGCCGTTCACACGCGGGTCGTCGAGCAGCGCCGATAGGTATTCGCTCTGGTCGATGAACGGGACGATGACCGAGCGCAGTTTACCGGCGTGGGGCTTGCCATCCATCCCGCCACCGCGTTCCGTCCACACGGCCTCGAACGCATTCTGAATCGCCTCAATTTTGTCGTTGAGCAAACCGGGGAAGCTCAGGTAGCCGAAGGTATCCATAAAGGCCAACTGCTGGGGTGTTAAGTGTAATTTGTCCATTGTCCGATGATCCTTATAAACATGTTTATTGAGAACAAAATGTGTCTAATCGAACCGTAAACAGTACTACTTTTTGAGTGCGATGATGGTATTAGGTGCGCTTGAACCCTCTCTCCGCTTGTGAACGCCAAAGCCGAGTGTAACGCAAAGCGCCTGCGGGTGAAAGAAGCTCAGGTTGTAATTGGGCGGGCGGGGTAGGGTAGGTTTTTAGAGGCGCACGGCCGTGGTACGTGTACACAATAGCATGGTTGGGTGGTTTTGGAGACGCGGACAGCATGTCCCACGGGAGGCTTCGCACTATGCTGTCCCTACACCCATCCAAAACAATATTTGTTCTCTCAAATCTTGATGTAGGGACGCGATATAAGGCTTGTCCGGTACTCATTCTGTCGTAATTTACGAGAGAAAGAGGCTAATTTCATGTACAAATTGGAAACTATCCTGTTTTCCAGATACGAACATTGGCCTTTGAAGTCGCTTTAGCAGACTTGTCTGGCCGTAGGTAGCATGACGGCTTTAGCCTCATGTGGCGCAAACGCAAACCTTTTTGAGTACCGGACAAGCCTTATATCGCGTCCGGTTTCACAATTTTATCCTCCACGCT
>JAPUDW010000156.1 GCA_027492915.1 Bacteroidota bacterium
ATCGCCGACCTATCCGACCCCAACAGTATCCCGCACGAGCTAATGTCCTTCGCCGATAAACTATTTTCTGTCCCCGTGCAGGGCATTTTCTCCCCAACCGCCGCCCATCCTAACCCTTATCCGATGTACGAACATCTGCGCCGCCTGCCCCACGTCCTCCCTATATATCGCTATAACGATCACGACCACCTCATCAACACCCTCGCCACCAACGTTATCCACCCCGCCGAGGAAATGGTCAAAACTGTCCGCCCCAACGCAGGCTTTGATCTATAAACTCGCCGGACAAGCCTTGTATCGCGTCCCTACACACTTAAATATTCCCCCTACAAAAACGTTGACACTACGGTTTGAAAACTCTAACCAAACGCCCTTGACTCATACAACACAAATGTTCTAAAATGAGATATATAGGGATAGGATTCATTCCATCCCGCGCATCTTAACATCGGGTTTGGCAAACTTGGCGGCAGCAGACCACTTCGCCAAAATCGCAGCGAATTCAGCCGAGCAAGCCGCCGAATTAGCAAGAAAATAGCCTTTACCATTTTTGAAATTGCCGCCTTTGCCGCCAAATTTGCCAAGGACTATGTATTTTCCTCCCTCGTTTATTGCGAAGTATCCCGTGGGACGGGGGAGGTGTCGCGTCAGCGACGGAGGGGGTCTATTTCCGACTCTGACGACATTTCTGACATTCCTAGGCTAATTGCCGAAAGCCAACAGCGAATCTTCACTCTGAATCTGACGAATTTGCAGAATTTTGTGAAGTTTTCGCAGTTCGCTCCCTCACATCCGCCGTCAAAGCCCGTTTCGTATTTGCGGAATTTGCAGTTTTCGCAGTTTTTGAACGTTTATGGCGGAAAAAAGGTTTTATGGCGGAGCCGCCGCCGCCGCCACAGCCGCCATAAAACTTTGGAGACCAATCTTTCGACCTTTACCTTTAACTTTCACCCAACAAAAAGAGGCGCTTTCACGCCCCTTCTTGTATTTGACTACTGACTGTTGACTACCGACTACCAGCTACACATACTTCTCGCGGATGGCAGCGCTGAGATAATCCAGTACCGACACGACGATGGCGATGGCGAGAACCGCTACACCCGCGTCACGGTAGCGCAGCAGGTTAATTTGCTGTTGAAGCAGGAAGCCGATACCACCGCCGCCCACGAAACCGATGATGGTGGACATACGCACGTTGATGTCCCAGCGGTACATGGTGAACGACACGAACGGCGGGATAACCTGCGGCACGACCGCGTACATAATCGTCTGCAAGCGGTTCGCGCCCGTGCTTTCCAGCGCCTCAATCGGCCCTGTGTCGATGCTCTCAATCTGCTCCGAATACAACTTCGCCAGCGAGGCAATCGAGTGCAGCGTCAGCGCCAGCACACCCGCGAACGGCCCGATGCCCACCCAAATCGAGAAAATCAGGGCGATAATCAGCGGTTCGATGGCGCGTAGGGTGTTCAAGATGGTACGGGTAGTCTGGTAGAGCACCTCGCCCACCGAGAAGTTGAAGCGGGTGCCCACCAACGCCCCACCGATGCCACCCAACACCGCGCCAACCAGCATGGCCTCGAAGATGTAGCTGTTGATGGTCACGCCGAGCGCCGTAACAGTCGCGTTCGCCGGAGGCAGCGTCCCTTCGATCAACGCCAGTGAGACATTCAACAGGCTAAAAGTGACCACGAAGGCGATGATAAAACCGATCCACCACAGCACCGAGTTCAAGCTGCGCCCCGCCACCGTTGCCTGCTGCTTACCGAATAATCGGGTTGAAATCAGCGGTAACAACTGCGCACCCATGATGCCCGCCACAATCGGCGGGAGCAAACCGAGCCACGCCGCCTGCATCCCGATAATCGCCATCAGCGCCAGCACGAACGCCCCGCTGATCGCACCCAAGATACCACCGAGGATATGCTGCGTGGTCACATCCAACTTTTTGAGCAGGTCAGCCGTCAGCGAACCGCCGATGGACGCCACACCGAACGCGCCGATCACCCCGCAAATGGGAACGATCAACAGGCCGATCAACTGCCCAATCGAGCCGATGAAACGGCTGACGTAGATCAGGATATTAGAGGGCAGCACCCGCGCGAGTTCACCCGCGTTTTGCCCGAACGAGGCATCCGGCACATTCACGAAATTGGTAATCGTCGCGCCCTTGGCAAACGAACCAATCCACAGCCCTAACCCGCCCAGCAATCCGGCGACGACCGCGAACAGCAGCATGAACAGCAGCGTATTAAACGCCGACCGCAGCCGACCACTAAACGGGTTCGCCGATTTTAAAGACGAGGGTGACGACGCGACCATGCCAAACACGATGACCGCCGATGCCGTGCCAATCGTCGCGGAATTGCCACCGCTGGTCAGGTTCAGCACAAAAGTGCCTAACTGTGACAGCAGCAGGGTTCCCAGCCACCAGCCGACCGGCAGCAGCGCCACCATCACCAGCAGGTTGCCGAGCGACATCCGTACCGAACGCATCAGGTTATGGGCGGCGAACATGCTGATGACCACCGAAGGGATAATCGAGATGACGGTGGCGATCAACGCGAGGAAGATGGTTTCGATCATCTTCTCCAACACCAACCCCGCCGTATTGGTCAGGCGCGGCGCACCCGCCGGAAACAAGCCCTGCACTTCGACCGTATGGGTTTCGCCCGCCGAGCCACGAATACGCGGCACCAGCGCTTGCACGTTGAAGGTACCATCGCTGCCGGTGACGAAATTATCCTTGTTGTTGCCGACAATCTGTTGGATGCTGCGTGTGCCATCCTCTTGTATCCACGTCAAACGGGTGAGCGCGTCGGGGAAGAAGTTAAAACCGCGTATCGTGACATCCTCGCCGCTGGCGGCGCAGGTCGGCGACACGGTGATATAGGGTGTACCGTCGGTCGGCGCGGGAGGAGCAGCCGGCAGTAATTCACCAACACGGCACTGCATCAAAAAGGGTGCGGTCGCCACTTTGACATCATAATCGCGTTCGAGCAAGTTGGGCGACAACAGTTCGCGCAGCGCGTTACCGAAGTTGGTCTGGCGCAGCGTTTCCTGCGGCTTGTCGAAGTTGATTTCCGTGACCGTCCAGCCATAGGCGAAAACCACCAACCCGGCGGCTACAGCAAGCACAATCAACAGCCGCCGCAGCGCGAGGGACGCAGGGGTTGGCGCGGGGTTCATAAGGACACTCCTGAATAACAAGCTAGGCAAGCCATTAGTGAATCTCTACCTGTACAGCTTCTTCGCCGTAAATTTGGCGGAAGCGTTCTTCGTCAATGTCTTTAGGCAGGCCGTCAAATTCCAGCTTGCCATCTTTAAGGGCGATCACACGGTCGGCATAAGTACGGGCGAGGCTCAGGAAGTGCAGGCTGCACAGGATGCTGATGCCATCTTCCTTGTTGAGCACCTGTAGGTACTTCATGACCGAGTGCGAAGTCGCGGGGTCAAGGCTGGCGACGGGTTCATCCGCCAGCATGAGTTCGGGTTCTTGCATCAGGGCGCGGGCGATGCCAACGCGCTGCTGCTGCCCACCACTAAGCATACCGGCGCGGTTATGCGCCCTATCGGCAATGCCTACCCGTGCGAGGGCGGCCATTGCGCGGGATTTTTCTGAACCGGGGAAGTAATTTAGCAGGCTGTAGACCGGGTTGACATAGCCGAGGCGACCGGACAGCACATTGTTCATCACGCTCGCCCGTTTGACGAGGTTGAACTGTTGAAAGATCATACCGATGCGGCGGCGGATGAGGCGCAGTTCCTCGTCGGAAGCGGCGGTGACATCCACACCGTTCCAGATGATGCGGCCTGAGGTCGGTTCGATCAGGCGGTTGATGCAGCGTAACAGGGTTGATTTACCCGACCCGCTGAGGCCGATGATGGCGACAAACTGCCCATCGGGGATTTCCAGATTGATCCCCTTGAGGGCAACAAAGCCGTTTTCGTAGACTTTGGTGATATTTTCAATAACGAGCATAAAGCCTGCTTTATAAATAATACGGACAGAGCGTTATCGACTCTGTCCGTATAGTCTAGCGTATTAGAACGGGTACGGCATTCAGATTAGTTAAAGACATCTTCTTCGGTCAGGCCGAGGATGTCGAAACGAGCGCGTACCGGATCGTAAGCTGCATCGGTGACGGGGGCGATGCCGCTCCAGCCGTAGAAATCTTCATTACCGATGGATTCTGCCCATGCGTCAGTCTTAGCAAAGGCTTCGAGGGCAGTCACGATCTGTTCCTTCAGGTCTGCGGGGAATTCCGCACCGAAGCTCAAGGTGTCGTTCGGGATGGGGGAACTGAGGCGCAGGATGCGAACTTGCTCGATAATATCCGGCGCGGTATCGCGAATGTTACGGCGTGCATCCAACACTTGGATCTTACCAACCAACAACTGCGCCCCATCGGCACTGATGCTCGATTGGTCAACGGTCAGGTCGTAGGGTTCGGGCGAGTCGCCAATGCCCCACGGCGCACCGGGGACAATCGGCGGGCTGAAGAAGGTGGTGCCGAAGTCAGCGTCACCATTGTAGACGGCCTGAACAACTTGATTGTGACCACCAGCCGAGATTTCTTGCCCGACGGTGATGCCAGCCTGTTGCAGTTCGACCGACGGCACAATGTAGCCAGAGGTCGAAGCGGCATCGGGGTAAGCCCAACTTTTGCCAGCGAGATCACCGAAGGTATAAATGTCGCTGTCGCGGCGGACGATGTATTCTGCCCAGTACACATTCCAACCGTTGCGAACGGCGGCCAATGAGACTTCGACACCGCAGCGGTTGTTGGCGATAACATAACCAGCAGCGGGGATGAAACCGATGGAGCTGCCGGGGGCGGCGCACATTGCTTCGACAGTGGCGGCATAGGAAGTGGGGACGGACACTTTGAAGGTCAAGCCGGTCGCTTCCTTCAAGGCCGCAGCCATAACTTCACCGCCAGTGGTGATAACCTGTGCTTCTACCGAGGGAACAAAAAATACTTCGATTGGGTTGGCATCCGTGCCGAGATCACTTTGAGCAACCACCACCGTTTGGATGGAAAGAACCGAAATAAATAAGACGACAAGCAGCAATCCAGCGAATTTTTTCAGTCTCATTGTTTCCCTCGCATATACATTTGGTTAAACGAACAGAGGCAAGCAAATGAAATGTTAAATACAATTTAACAAATCGTCAAATTTTGCTCACCACCAATGCGAATTATGCTGTAACGAGAAAGGAAATGCAACCGATTGGCACTAGCTAGAATATCGCGCTGACCGATAATGATTACACATTTTGAAAGGCTATTGATCTGATGGCAGCGATAATCGAAATCTCTGATAGTTTGTTGGGGCAAGTGTCCGTTACAGCACAACGCCTCGATATGTCAACCAACCGCTTGGTTGAACTGGCATTGGAGCAGTTTCTACTTGCCAACCCCGCGCACAAACCGGAGAACGCATCAGCAAGCACGCGTATCATCAACCAAGGCGACATCTATTGGGTAACGCTGGAGGAGGGGATTCCGCACCCGCATGTCATCGTACAGGATAACGTCTTTAACCACAGCCGTATGCATACGGTGGTCGCAGTTGCCACGACTTCGAACATCAAACGGGCTGGCCTGCCGGGGAACGTGCTGTTGGAATCGGGTGAAGCCAACTTACCTAAGGCCAGCATCGTGGAAGCCTCGAAACTCTCAACGGTGAACAAGACCGACTTAGGCGATTACATCGGCTCGCTAAACGAGGAGCGCATCACACAAATTTTGGCAGGTATGCGCTTTTTGCAGAACTCATTCTATCGCCGCTAATCTTCAGCCTTACGTTTATAAACCTCGTACACACCGAACTGCGCCACGGGGGTGAAGTGTTCAGCCACTAACTCTGCCGAATAGATACCGGTCCAACTCCCAAATACGCCGATAATCAGGTAATCGGGTTTGGATTGCAGAGGGTCATAGTTGAACGCAAAAGACTGGTTACGCGAATTCTGCCGGATAGCTTCAAACAGGAAGGCTTGCGGCGGGTGATGGTATGCGCGGTGCTGGCTCAGCATATCCAGTTCCCATTCCCATGTTTCGATCACCGCATCCGGCGGGATTGATGAGGCGATATAGGCGGCAGTTTGCTGTACATCGTCATCAACAGCGTACACAAAACTACTGGCGACATTGACTCCCACGGTTGCACACACCAGCAAACTGAATAACACAACAACCGCTGGTTTAGATTGGAAAAATTGCTTGATAAGCTGCCAGACTGAACGTGACAGCAGCAGTAGGCCAATCACCAAGCCAGCAAAAGCGTAACGGGGCCAACCGACCGAGAACACGACAAACCAAATGCTGAGGTAAACACAAAAGAATATCAGCAGGAGTTCAATCCAACGCTTCGGGGTAAAGGCATCCGTTGTAAAAATACGCACCAGATTAGTGAGCGATCCAATCAGTATAACCCCGACCACTAGCAAACTCTGGTTATCGAGGTTGCTCCCTAATAAATCGGTGATGAGGTTCGTGCGGATGGCATCCATCAGAAGGGCGCTGTTTTGCTGGCGGATTTCGGGTGTGGTCAACAAATAACCGAGGAGTGACCAGCCTAGAAAAATGATTACGATGGTGACAGCAGGTGCGAAAAGAGAAGCGAACCCGTTCCGTTCACGCCGCCAGCGCCAAGCCGCAACCGTCAGTAAGGCCGGAACGAGGCTGATCGCAATCTGGGTTTTCGAGAGCATCCCTAAACCCATAATTACACCGCTCGCCACTGACAATCCCAGCGCGGGTTTTGGGGCATTCCAGCCTTTAGTCAGCAGCCAGATGCCGCATACCATCAAACTAAAAGCCGTCGCCTCGCTCAAGCTCTGCCGCCCCAGCAGGATGAAGCTGACGTTTTCGATTGGTGGGATGGCAATCACCAGCAGCACACAAAAAAGTGCGGCCTTTGCGTCCCATAGGTATCGCCCAATTGAATAGAGTGAAACGGCAGCCAGCAGTGTATAGAGGACGCTGGTAAGCCGTGCGGCGAAGATGGTGGTTCCGAACAGCTTAATCGCAAGGGCAGCAGGCAAGATGTCCGCAGGGCCACCGGATGTACCGGGGTCGAAGGGAACATAGCCATCAACGGTGTACGACGCATAAAGCCCATCGTTAACCACCGTATAGGCAGCGTTGAGTTTGTAGCCTTCGTCAAACCACAGGCGCGGGTAAACGTCGAGATTGACGAGTAAAGAAACCGCACACACACACAGCAGGATAACCAGGGCCATTTTAGAGGGAATGAGCCATCCCCTATCAGTAGTCTGTTCAGCAGTCGGGGCTAAACTGGTTGCATCAATTATCACGAGTCACCATTCTGAATTCACAAACTGGATAAAAACGCGTGAACAATAATGAATTTATTTGACAAGTTATCTCGATGACTTCGTTACCCCATCTTCTAAAAATTGACCACGAAAGACGCGCTCTACATTAAAGAGGCAGGTTGATGAACACACCCGCCCCTATTCACAGATGAGTATAATTATGCCACATCCACATTGACATACCCTAACAGACAGATATGGCTGTGTCTTTACTCATTTTATATCGCGTTAGTCTGCGCCTTCTTCGAGTTTACCGTCACCATACTTGATGTCTAACAGGCGGCGGTAGGTGGCCTGAAAGGTCAGCGCGTCGGCGGTGTGGAACGGCAGCGGGGCTTCGATGGCGGCAGTGGCTTTGACACCATAGTCAATGAAGGCTTGCAGCAGTTCACGGTAGCGGATGTCGGCTTCGTTCAGTGGCAGATGGGCTTTTTCGCCTTTAGAAGTATAGGCGATACCGCTAATGTGGAAGTGCAGCTTTTCCAGCCCTTTTTGGCCGAGTACCTTTTTTACGGTTTCGAGAGCCGCCGCAAATTCTTCGTAGGTATTAAACGTGCCGTCGCCGGTACGGGCGTGCAAGTGCGCCCAGTCGATGCACGGCAGCACACCGGGGACATCCTTGCTCAACTGCACGACTTCATCCAGCGTGCCGAACATAGCGCCCTTACCCATCGTTTCTGGTCGTAAGTTCACCTTCACCTTTTCCTTCTTCAAGATGGCGGTGATCTCCAGCAACTTCTCTTTCGCCCGTTCGTATACTTGTTCAGGCGGTTGGCTGTGGTAGCTGCCGGGGTGAAAAATGATCTCGGTCGCACCAGCAAGGTAGCCTTTGCGGGCGGCAGCCAGCAGACGCTCGTCACTTTTCGCCATCAGTTCGGATGTTTGGCTGTTGAGGTTAATATAGTACGGTGCGTGAATGCTGAGTGTGACTTTATGTTTTTCCCCTGCTGCTTTAATTTCGGCGCAGGTTTCGTCACTCACACGGACGCTTTGCACCCACGCGATTTCGAGGTGATCCAGCCCCAGAGCGCGGATATGCGCGATAGCGGCGGGTGTGCCGGAGGCGTTGGTGGTTTGGGGTGAGCCGACCGTGCCAAAACGGATCGTGTCGTGTTCGTTCAAGAGCGATACCCTTCTCGTTTACACAGGCAGATGCCTAGAATGTACGTTCAGTAACACTCTAAGTATACGCGAAAACTGGTATTGCGTTCTATGGATGAGTAACCAAAAAAGGAAACATCATGTTCGCACAATTCAACCGATCCGACCGCCGTTTGCTGCTGGCGATATTAGCGGTGGTGGTCGTCCTCATCCTGTGGAATATCCCGCAGCTTGATTTCTTGCTTTACCCCTTTCGCCTATTCGTCACCTATGTTCACGAGTCCGGGCACGGGACAGCCGCGCTCATCAGCGGTGGGCGGTTTTTAGGCTTCGAGATTTTCAGCAACGGATCAGGGCAAGCGATAACAGCCGGTGGCAGCCGGTGGTTGATTTTACCGGCAGGGTATTTAGGCGCAGCACTGTTCGGGTCGATCCTGTTTTACCTCAACAATCGCTTTCACCGCAGCAAATTATTAGCAATCATCATTGGCGTCGGCCTAATTATTTACTCGTTATTGTTCGGGCGTATCGCCCTGCTCTCGTTGATCGTCGGCAGCGCGTTCGGTATTGGTTTGATCGCGCTGGGTTGGAAGGCGAACGAGTATATCAACAGCTTTTTGCTGAACATCCTCGCGCTGCTCACCGGCTTGAACGCCGTGCTGGACGTGTACTATCTGGTAGGCAGCAGCAGCGCATCGCTTGGTACGGTGCAAAACGATGCCGCCGCCTTTTCAAGTCAGGTGTTGGGGCTGCCAGCCGCGTTCTGGGCGTTCCTGTGGTCGCTCATCGCGCTTGGCATGTTGGGTGTCGCCATCTGGTACGGCGTCATCCGCCCGATGCGGCGGGGAACGAGCGATTAAGCCCATTCAAACTCAGAAGCGTCGTGAGATCATTTTAGCCATTTAACGGTAAAATACCTCCCGAAACAAGTTCAGGTTAAACAAGACCCAACCGCCTTATCAAAAATGAATACTTATATGTTACCCCTTAAGTTTGGCACCAACACCTACACGGTATCCAAAATTGAAAGAAAGTCGTTCACATCACTTCATCATGAAATATTGGACAGCCTAACTTATGCCGGTGGCAAACTGATATTCACTGATGACCGTTGGAAATCGGCCTATCTCGGTGCAGGCGAGGAAAAGGCCGTTTACTGCGTCTGCGACCATGAACAACAGGTGTTTGCGCTGGAAATCATCAACGAAAACACCTATCTCAATGGGCGATTGATTGACGGTGACTATTTCTTTGAGAAACGGATTCGTGGGTTAACCAATATCGAGCCAAATCCTGAGGCACTGTTTCGTTATGTCTTTACCGGACTGGTGAAAGTACGTGAATATGTGTATGGCTATACGTGGGATCACTTTCAATTTGATGCGCGGGGAAAAAGCAAACTCGACCCTATAATGACTTCGATACTACAAGGATTTTTCGGGGCTGAGGTCAGCCAGTATCGAACCCATTATAAGGATGTGCATGACCGCAACGTGATGTTTGAAATCCGCCCTACAAGCGAACGTGGTTGGCCGATTGTGTATCGTGATTGCACGGGTAAGCCCGGATTTGGCAAGGTCGGTATCCGCGCAATTGATGTACGCTAACCAAAATCCGTTATCCTAGACAAATTGAGCAGACCAACGCGCAGTCAAATCAAAAGGGCGAACCCTGTGGCTCGCCCTTTTGTGTTTAACCCCCACCCTGACCCTCCCCCGCAAGCAAGGGAGGGAATAGCAAGGGTTACTGCATCTGCCAGAAGTTACCGATACGGATGGTGCGGCCATCCGGCAGCTTGAAGTGCGGCACAAGCATCATCTGGTTGGCATCGACCAGCGGGTACATTTCCCATGTGGTTGTGTAGCTGGTTTCTTCAGAGGTCGCCCAACCGAGGACACTAACACCCGCAATCTGGAACCAAACTTTGCCGAATCCACGTTCCGGCTTAATCAGGCCAGCGGGTGCAGCATCGGTACCCACGTTATCACCTTCCACCCAGGTGTCGTCTACTTCCTGCCATGTACCATCGTTAAACAGCACATAGATTTGGCGGGTATCGCTGCGCCAAACCATCAAGCCCTTTTCGAAAGATTGAACGGCACTATCAACACCCACAGCCTGAGTCTCAGGGCATGAATCGGGCGTAAGTTGGTTCGTGAATGGGCAGATCAGGTTAACGACCGCATCCTGAATGGTTTCCTGCCCATCGGCGCTGGAAGCACTCAGTTGGAAGGTGGCTTTGTTGAGGTACTCGGCGGGCAGCGTATAAGGGGCGCTGCCGCTGGCGGGCTGCTGGTCAAGAACGATTTCGGTAGTTTGGCCGCTGAACTCGCTCAAGCGGGCAATCTGCACACGGGTTGCGCCACCGGCTACGCTCCACGTTAAGGTCACGGCACCATTACGCGCCACCGGATTTGGCGACACCGTAAAGCTGGTGACGGTCAGCAGCGAACCACTGCCGGTAACGGGTGTGGTCGCGGTCGGCTGCGGGGCGGCGGTCGGCACAATGGCAGGCACACCCTTGATCGGCTTGACAATATCGACCTGTGTAATCGTGGTATTCGACGACAGGTTGATGAGGCGAAGACGCAGTGTGACCGTCGCTGCGGCGGCATTTTGCGGCGCGACCAACTTCACGGTACCACTGCCCGACGACGGAATAATCGGGTTGGAGCGCGGCAGTTCGACATTCACCGCCGTGCCATTTTCCAACACCTGCTCAAAAGCGAGGTTGGTGTTGGCGGGGCGGTTGATACTCGCCCACGTCACCGCGACTTGATACGTACCGGCATAGAGTGCTGCTTTGTCGATACCATCACTCGACACGAGGGCGTTAAAGGCACTAATGGCTGGCGCGTTCGGGTCGTTAATCACCGGCAGAGTGATCGACTGCAAGCCAAGTTCCTTACCGGAGCCGCTTTCCACCAAACGAATGCGGATGGTAATGCTGTTGGTGTTGCTGTTCTTGGGGGCGTTCGGCGCGACCACACCGCTGCCAGATGATGGCACGGTCGGGTTCTGGCGCGGCAGTTCGATGTTGACGGTCGTGTTGTCCTCAAACACCTGCTCGAACACGAGGTTGGCGTTCGCCGGACGGTTATCGGTTGCCCACGCCACACCCACACGCGCGGTCTTGTTGAGCAGCGCGGTACGGGTCACCCCTTGGGCGCTGGTGGTGAATGAGCGAATATTCGGCGCACCGGGAACGATACGGCTAATGCCGACATTGATCGTTTGCTGCGCCAGTGTAGTCTTAGACGCGAGATCAACCACACGCAGTTGCAGCACAATGCTGGTGGCTGCCGGATCAGCCGGCGCGATGGGCGCGACTGCACCATTACCCGACGACGGAATAATCGGGTTCGAACGCGGCAGTTCGACGTTGACAACATTCGTGCCATCAACTTGTTCGAACACCAGATTACTATTTGCAGGGCGATTTTCCACCGCGAAGCTCACCGGAATACGCGCGGTCTTGTCATCCAGCGCGGTTGAGCTGATGTTAGTCGCGGTTGTCGAGAAGGTGGTGATGCTGACAGTCGGCGCGGGTGGTGCTGCCGCTAACGGCACGGTGATGGTCTTTTCAGCCAGCGTGTTCTGTGAACCGAGGTCAACCAAACGCAGCCGCAAGGTGATGGCTGTTGCGGTCGAGCTGCTGGGTGCAATCGGCGCAACCACACCGCTGCCCGATGAGGACACGAACGGGTTGGAACGCGGTAGTTCAACATTCACCGCTGTGCCGTTTTCCAACACCTGCTCGAAGAACAGGTTGCTGTTGTTCGGGCGGTTATCGGCTGCCCAGCTTACGGGCAAACGGGCGCTCTTATCGTTCAGGGCGGCAAGAGTGACACTGGTCGCTGTGGTGGTAAAACTGGAAATCGCGGCAGTGGTCGGCGCGGCCTCAATAATCGGCAGGGTGATTTCGCGCTGGGCAATGACACCATTATCCGCGAGGTTAACCAAGCTCAAGCGCAGGGTGATACTGGTCGCTGCACTCGCCGGTACAATCGGCGCGACCACACCGTTACCCGCCGATGGGATAATCGGGTTGGAGCGCGGCAGTTCGACGTTGGTCAGGGTGCTGCCATCGACCTGCTGGAACACAAGGTTGCTGTTATCGGGGCGGTTTTCCACCGAAAACGATACCGGTACCCGCGCCGTCTTATTCGTTAGCGACGCACGGCTGACGTTGGTGGAACTGGTCGAGAAAGTGGTGATGGTCGGCGTGACGGTGGTCGTGCCACCAATCGGGATGACCAGTTCGCGCTGGGCATAAACGTTACCCTGCACAAAATCGGCCATCGTCACCCGCAAACGCACTTCGGTGATACCTTCGCCCGGCGGGAATGGAACGACAACACCCACACCCGACGACGGAACAAACGAGTTGTCACGCGGGAGTTCGACATTCATCACCCGCCCATCGGGCAAAATTTGCTCGAACACGAGGTTGGTAGTGTCAGGTCGGTTGACACTCGCCCACGTCACGGGAACGCGCACATTACGTCCGGCGAGGGCTTTAGCATCAATGCTGGTGACGCTGCTGGTAAAACTGGTAATATCGGCGGTACTGCTTTGTTCAGCAGCATTCGCCAATGTACTTCCCCACCCGACGAGCAAAAAGCAGGCGGCGAGGAGAAAAATCATAAATCGTTTTAGCATAATAAAATCTCCGTGAACACTGCGGAACACTTTTGAATTATACACACGTTTAGGGTTCTTGCAGCAACCCAACCGCCGTTATTTGCCCTCCCTTCAAAACTTGGCTATCTTGTAGCAATCAATAATAACCACTTGAATCGCACAGGCGCAGAAGTAGTTCCCAATAAAAGTTGCTCAAGGAATTGCCTCCCTCACCTGCGGGGGAGGTGTCGCGTTAGCGACGGAGGGGGTCTGTATTCGCATTATTTTATTGGAGCTACAGAAAACACTATAGAGGAAATAACAACGATGAGCCAATTCGTGATTGATACGGCTTTTGTTACACAAACGCTTCAGCAGATGGTACAGATCGACTCGGTTAATCCCGGCCTCGCGGCAGGTGGCGCGGGTGAAGGCGCAGTCGCCACATGGCTGTACGAGGTGTGTACAGCACTCGGCCTTGAGGTTCACCTGCAAGAAACCGCCCCCCGACGCCCCAATGTGATCGCCCATTGGGCAGGCAGCGGCGGAGGCAAAAGTCTGCTGCTGACGGGCCATACCGATGTGGTCAGCGTGGAAAATATGGCAGGCGACCCATTTGACGGGCGGATTGAAAACGGGCGGCTGTACGGGCGTGGCGCGTATGATATGAAAGGCGGCTTGGCTTCGATCCTCGGTGCGGTGGCAGCATTGAAAGCATCCGGCTTCCAACCGGCGGGTGACATCTGGCTGGGCTTTGTCACCGACGAGGAATACCTGAGCATCGGCACCGACGCACTGGTGACCGCTATCCAACCCGATGCCGCCATCTTAACCGAGCCAACCGATGTGCAGTTGTGCATCGCCCACAAAGGCTTCGCGTGGCTAACCCTCACCACCGAGGGACGCGCCGCGCACGGCAGTAAATACAGCGAAGGCGTGGATGCCATCACCCACATGCAGCACTTGCTCAAGATGATTATGACGCTGGAAACCGAGATTTTTGTGGACGACCTACACCCGCTGCTGGGGCGCAACTCGGTACATGCCAGCATGATTCGTGGCGGCATCGGCCTCAGCACCTACCCCGACCGCTGCACCCTGCAAGTCGAACATCGCTACCTGCCGGATTTACAGGCGGCTGAGATCGTGCAGTTGTGGCAGGATGAAATTGACGACCTGACGCGAACGATCCCCGATTTTAAGGGCGAAGTGAACCTCGACTTCGAGCGCCCCGGTTATGAGATCTTGCCCGATGCGCCAATAGTGCAAACGCTGCACCAAGCCTTCGTGGATGTCATGCAAGCCGAGCCGAGTTACATGGGACAGTACGCGTGGTTAGACTCTGCCATTTTGGGACACGCCAACATCCCGACGGTGATCCTCGGCCCCGGTGGCGCGGGGATGCACGCTGCGGTCGAGTATGTGAACCTACAGGATGTGGTCGACTGTGCCGCCATCATCGCGCAGGCCGCAGCAGTGTGGGTGGGGTGATGACTAATAAACTATTCGTTGTGCTAATACTGTTCATCACTTGGGGCGGGTTTGGAACGATGCTTGCGAACCAGCCCGAATTACCTACTCGGCTTGTTCTAACAACCAATAATGACCGCGAACTAACAATATACAGCGTCAACACATCGAGCGAGGCAACCCTGCTATATGAGTTCCCGCCGGAGTTTCAAATCAGTTACGATCTTGAGGCGGACGGGTGGAACATTCGCCGAGCGGAAAATATCGTCGCCTCAAGGAACAATCAGTTCGTAACATTTTCGGCAAAACAAAACCAAACGTTTGCATTATTTATCGTCGATCTCCAATCACAGCAATTGGAAGAAATCGCGCTGCCGGCTTATCACTTACCAGTATGGTCGCCGGATAGTACAGCCATTTATTTATACTGTTGTGAAAGCGATAACTCGGGCAGCCCAGATTCAATCGACATGATCTACGAGTTAAGTCAAAATCAGTTCATTCCATTTCCAACCAGTATTCGAGATGAAATTTCTTCTCTGCCGAGTTGGCTGCCTGATAGCAGCGGCTTCCTATTGACCACTCGTAACGATGAAATTCAAACACTTTCGCGGGATACTAAAACCATCAATGTAATAAGCGATTTCAAATCCATCCCTCTTCCTGAAAGGGTGTATCGCAATGCTTGTGACCTGACATGGTCAAGCCGGGGACCACGGTTATTTTTCATTGTCGGTTGTTTTAACGGGGGCGATGACGGCGAAGAGCTGATCTTTACCACCGACCTAAAGGGGAATACCAAGCAATTGACACGCTCGACAATTCCAAACTTATTTCCAGATGAATTCAACATCTGGCTGAACAATATTGAAACCTCTCAACTTTATGAAGGTGTGCTTTTAGAAGTATCATCACTTGGAACGGGTTCGTTGGATGGTACTGGTTACTATCGTATTCTACATCTCGACTTATCTGGCAATCTCTCAACTGTATTCGAGAGCGAATCATTAGATGACATCCGCAGTCGTTTAATATCGCCTGATGAAACAAAAATATTATTTCAAAATGTTGGTCGCAGCAACCGATATGATGGATTCTTACTCGTTGTAGACTTGGCTACGGGGAAGGTAGTTGTTGACAGCGAATTATTTAGCAAACAACGAGCATGTGAACCCCAATGGATCGACAGTAAAACTATTCTGTATCCGGTTGAAGCATCCGGCTCTTGTTACGTACCTAGTGACAACCCGGTTACACTTTGGACGTTAGATATTGATGACCAAAAAATGATGCCCGTTAAAGGTCTTACGGGTGACATGGCTTATATTTTGCCTTTTAAATATTGCTTTTATGGAGATATCTTCTGCGATCCGCAATAACTAATCAGACATCTTTAGGCGTGGGCTTAAGTAGGGCAACCAGTTTTTGGGGGGCAGTAATGCAGTAACTATCGAGGATGAGGTCGCTAACGAAATTCCAGTCTTGGTCGGCATCCAGCCATACGCCGACCCAACCGTGCTTGCCCACGTAAGGCGGGACGAAGTAACGTTCGGGTTCAGCCGCGACCAGCGTACTTTGAACACCGGCCTGCGCCTTCACCCACAGCGACTCGCGGTTAGTGTCACCAGCTGGATGCCGCATCGCAAAAATTTTCCCGCGCACCTTAAAGGTTGGGTCGCCTACGCCGCCCTCCTCGCTGGCTTCAGGCAGCGCGAGACAGATTTCACGCAGGCGGGTTAAGCCTTCGGTGCTGGCTTGCATCACTCGACTTTCGGTGTACCGCCGGTGGTATCGCCGACCTTCTTCACCCGTCCGGTGTCGGTCATCGTCACAGGCCGCATCGTGCCAGTGGTACGGCGCACGTCCATTTGCGGTTGGCGACCGAACGCCAGCAGATAAACGATCACACCCAAAATGCCCATGCCG
>JAPUDW010000157.1 GCA_027492915.1 Bacteroidota bacterium
ACCCATTCGACGCCGTGTGTCTCGAGTTAAGCAGCGCTGTCGTGCCCGTTGGACGTTGATGAAGGCCGTGGTAATTGCCGAAAGAAAGAAGGCAATGTAAACGACAAACAGCCCGCCGCCCGTGATATTGATTAGTTCTGCGCCACGAATGGCAGGACGGATGAGGTCATTTGTGAAGGCCGCGTCGATTACGAACAGTGCGCCGATGGAATAGAGCAGCCATGTGACTCGACGACGACGGCCACGCGAAGGCAAGCCAGTTGTCGCCAACAGGGCATCTGACAAGTGAAAGGTTGCTGCTGGAATAAAAGCGATGCCGATCCATTGGGCGCGAACGATGTTTTCGAGGGTCGTCTGGCTTGGCCCTAATGAAATTAGTACATCACACATTGAGACGATAGTGACACAGAGCAGCACGATGCCTGAGGTACGGGCCACGCGATTGCGTAGATTGCGGCTCAGGTTGTAGAGCAGCATGGAAGCAGTCAGGACGACAATCGCTGTTGTGAGTGTCTCATTTACGGAATTGAGGAGTGTCGAGAGCAAATCATCCATGTCAATTCCCTGCGCTAAGTCAGTGATTGACTGAAGAATACCGCAATGTCCTGATTGGGAAAGTAATGGTCATTATATCCACAGAACTTGAAGCCGCTTTGTTGGGCAAAAATAATACCGGGGTAATTTTGGGTTGCTGCTTCGAGCATCAATGTGTGCATCTGGTGTTCTTTTGCCCACTGACGCGCGATGCTGAGTAAGCGTGTGCCGATCCGCTGCCGGCGGTAGGGCATCGATACAACTAAATCATGGATACGTGCGATGCCATTGACCGGATCACGCTGCATCGTCAGGTACGCCAGCACTTCGTTCGTGTTTCGGGTTGCGGCGACGAGGAAACACTGGTCATCCGGCAGTGACAGCAACAGTTTGCTTTTGTCAGGCTGGTAGGCCGTTTCGAGGGTGCGCGGTAAATGCTGCTTTTGAAAGCCGATTTGCCATTGACCGGGTTTTTCATCGACCGTCATTTGCCAGACTAAATCGGTTTCATAATGGTGGTCAAGCAGCAGGCAGGCTGGAATATCGCTTTCCAGACCGTCACGAATAAGGAAGCTCAGTGAGGTTGACATCAGTTTTATATCAGGTCAGGTAAAGGTCGCCGAATGTGCCGCTTACAAAAATTTCAACCAGTGGCGCATTCTCGTTCGGGTCGAGTGAAAGGAAAATATCCGTTTCAAAGTGCTCATAGCGATTTTCATCGGCATGAATGCTCATGAAACGTCCCGCTTGAACGGTGACTCGGCTTCGGTATCCAACAGGGGTTATCAAGTGAATGTTACCGACTGCCGACCGTATTTGAAGGGTGCCGAGTGCTTCCAGCGGCGCAATGACACGAATGTCACCAATGCCTGAAGCGAGTATGGCTTCATTGACAATCACATCGGCAAGATCGAGGTTGATCTGACCCAGATGCGTGCTGACAAAGACCTGCCACGGCAAATCACGCGCTAACCCCATTTCCCAACTACTGAGGGAATACCACGGGGTTGAAGCACGGTTCATAACAAGGTGGGTGTGCGTATCGCTGACGCGCATGATGGGGCGGGCAGAAAGGGCGTATTGACCAGCGATCAAACGCCCTTCTTGTTGGAGTGCGCGCATTTGCACATCGACTTCGCCCGCGCTAACTTCCAGCGTAGCGGATTCGACGCTGCCACGGGTGATGCCGAAGGTTCGTCCTTCGCCGCCGGGTAACAGGTCGCCCCGCAGCAAAATGACTGCCCCTAAAACGACTAACGCCAGCGGCCAAAGGCTTGTGGCGTTAAAATCTCCCAGCAGCAAAAAGTTGTTTAGCAGTAGGACAATCCCAAATGCAGTCAGTAATAACGGCCACAACCACGGGCCGCGAGAACCTTTAGCAGGCACAGCCTACTCCTCGTACAGATAATCCCGCAGGATAACATGTGCCGACGACTGCCGCAGACGGTTAAGCGCTTGTGCTTCGAGCTGGCGTACACGTTCGCGTGTCACACCAATCGTCTGCCCGACTTCTTCCAGTGTATAAACACGACCATCTTCCAAGCCATAGCGCAGCTTCAAGATTTGAGCCTCGCGCACGGGCAGCCGTCCCAACGCCTTTTCAAGCTGCTCGTGCAGCAGATGCGTTGCAACTTCTTCAGTCGGGGCAGGGCTGGTGACATCTTCGACGAAATCGCCAAAGGTCGAGTCGCCTTCTTCATCAATCGGTGTTTCAAGGCTCACCGGATGACGCGCAATCTCTAGCAAGGTTTCGATCTTAACCGGCGTGGTTTCCATACCGACTGCTAGTTCGTCAATCGACGGCTCGCGACCGAGTTCTTGGATCAGGTTCAACTGCACACGGCGCATCCGGTTAAGTTGGTCGCCCATGTGTACCGGAACGCGAATCGTACGTCCCTGATCGGCAACCGCACGGCTGACCGCCTGCCGAATCCACCACGTTGCATAAGTGCTGAACTTATGTCCACGTTGGTATTCAAACTTGTTGGTCGCACGGATCAGGCCAATGTTGCCTTCCTGAATCAGGTCAAGGAACGGCACGCCGCGGCCAATGTACTTCTTGGCGACGCTAATCACCAGACGCGCATTTGCCCGAATCAAATGTTCCTGTGCGACTTCCCCATCCGCCACCAGTTCACGCAGCGTGTAGACATCGTCCATCGGCAGGTCGTCTTCCGACTCTTCGAGCTGCTCGGTGGCAATTTCTGCCGACTCCATGCGCTTGGCAAGCGACACTTCTTCCTCTGCCGTCAGCAGTGGCACACGCCCTGCTTCCTTAAGGTAGAGGCCGACAACGTCGTCTGTGTCCAACGCTTGTTGATAGCCTGCATCATCGGTCAGGTCATCATCAATGTCGGTCATAGCGGCGAATTCGAGATCTTCGTCCATTTCCATCATGATCTCATCCTGTGCAGGATGGTCAAGATCGTGAGGGATATGGATCTCCATTTGCGAGCTAGCGACGACTTCTACGCCAGCATCCATTAGTTGTTCCATAACTTCATCCAACAAACTTATCTCGCGTTCAGCTTCCGGCAACAATGCCAAAATATCGTCATAGGTCACAACACCTTGACTCTGCGATTTCTGGATGAGTTGAGCGCGAATCTGCTCTCGTTTATCTTGTTCCATTACCATCAACATACGCTGTTTAACCTAGCCTTGGTGTAAACATCAAGGCTTAGATGCTCCTAGTATACCTTGTATTCAGATTGACGACGAAAAATAGATCCAGTTGTTGATGTGGCGAGGTTGTTAGCGGATTCTAGCGAACCTTAGACCCACACTGCACTAGCGTATTTGATACATTAACGGGGATTGATTAACTTGTCAAGTTAATGGTGTCTTATTTAATCTTTGACCGATGTTTAAGATCACTGCCAGTACTTTATTTAGATACGGTGTTCGCTCAAATTCTTACCCCAATGCTGTACATTAAATCGGGGTATTTTCTCTCGAATAGTTGATGAAACACATCTTTGGCTATCGAGTCTTTATCAATGATTGCAGATCAAGGAACTGGGCCTTTGCTAAATCTTCTGGCGTGCCAATTGGATACCAGAATGTTGATGGGATAATCTGGAAATCCGTTATTGTTGCCAGATAACTGACATAATCCGTAATCTCATATTCCCCTCGAATCGAGAGTATTAGTGGATGGTTAAAAATTCGTTTATCGAATTTGTAAGCGCCTGTATTAACCGAAACGGGCAGGGGATACACGCCCTCATCCGGTTTCTCGTGGATGTGGTGCAGTTTGTGACCATCTTCTGTCATCAGCACTCCCCATTTCGACGCGGTATCACGCCATGCACCGAGTATGCCGGTAGGTTGCGCAGCCAATTCCCCCAATGATGCCGTGCTGTATAAATCGTCGCCATTCATCACAAGGAAGGCGTCTGACCGCAGGTGGGGTTGGCAGCATTGGATGGCATGACCCGTCCCCAACGGTTGAGGCTGTTGTTCGACAAGGGTATAGTCGCGGATAATCGGCTGCTGCTGCATAAAGGCTTCGACTTGTTCGCGTAAATAGTTCACGACCACAATCACATGGTTAACTGCTTTCGGTAAGCTTAAGAGAGACCATTCGAGAATGGGGCGTCCTTGCACCGTCAATAATGGTTTCGGGGTATTCGTGGTCAGGGGCTGCATCCGTGTGCCTTTCCCTCCGGCAAGAATGATCGCATCCATAGTCGTGCTCCTGCTTTGTTGCGGTGGTGTGCTGGATAAACTTGACATTCGGTGATTCACTGGGCAAACTTGCGCCTATCAATCGCGTTTGCTCTTATTTTGAGTATGTGCCAATTCGTTTTAGGCTCCGCTGTGTTTTCAGTCGAGAAGTTATTGTTATGCTGATCAGTATTGTTATTCCCATTTTCAATGAAGAAGACGCTTTGCCCACGTTCAACAAGTCATTAGTTGGGCTGTTGCAATCCGTACCGCACGAGTATGAAGTCTGGTACGTTGCCGGTGGCTCGACCGATCAAACATCGGCGATTGTGAAGCAGCTTCATGCCGAAAATCACCGTGTAAAACTGCTTGAACTCAGTCGCAACTATGGGCATCAAGCCGCGTTGACGGCGGGACTCGATTTTGCTAAGGGCGATGTGGTTATCACGATGGATGGTGACGGTCAGCATCCCCCACATGTCATCCCTGAATTGATCGCTGCCTACGAACAGGGTAACGATGTCGTCTTAACGCAGCGCCGCACGACGGGCGAGATCACGTACTTTCAAAAGCTGTTCTCCAAGACCTTTTATCAAGTTATCAATCGCCTCAGTGAGTCTGAAATCGTGCCAGACTCGGCGGATTTTCGTCTCCTTAGTCAGGAAGTCGTGCAAGATTTACGTGCGCTAAAAGAGCAGCATCGTTTCCTGCGCGGCATGATTAGCTGGATGGGCTTTCAACAAACGATTGTGCCCTTCGACGCGCCACCACGCTTGGCTGGGCGCTCGAAATTTAGCTTACGCAAACGCCTGCGTTTGGCGACAGACGCCATTTTCTCATTTTCAATTGTACCGATCAATCTGGTAATTGCGTTTGGTGTCCTGTTATTGATTGCGGCTATCGGTCAAATTTTGTATGTGCTGGCTACGATTATCACAATGGGGAATGACAGCCTACCCCCCGGTTGGACATCGCTGATGTTGGCGGTGCTCATCATCGGCGGTGCGCAAATGTTGACACTCGGACTCATTGGCTACTATGTTGGTATGACGTTTCAGGAAAGTAAGCGCCGACCCATCTATTTCGTGAACCGGCGCATTAGCACGCTTGACCAACCCGCAGCCCGTGCAGATGCAGATCAAGCTCATCTGTTGCCTAAGGAATAAAGGACTTATAAATTGATCGACTGGAATCAACGAAAAGTATTGGTAACCGGCGCGGGGGGCTTCATTGGCAGCCACTTAACCGAGTCGTTAGTAGCGGCGGGTGCGTCTGTACGCGCGTTTATCCGCTACAACTCGCGTGGTGAACTCGGTTTTCTTGCTGCGCTGTCGCCTGAAGCCCGTGAGAAGGTCGAAATTGTCTTTGGCGATTTGATCGACCCGCAGGCCGTTTCGAATGCCGTTCGAGGTACGGAGGTGGTATTTCACCTTGGTGCGTTGATTGCTATTCCCTACTCCTACGTAAACCCTGTTCATGTCGTACAAACCAATGTGCTGGGGACAACTTATATTTTAGAGGCCGTTCGCCAGCATAAGGTTGAATATGCGATCAACATATCAACCAGTGAGGTATATGGCACGGCGCAGTATGTACCGATTGACGAAAATCATCCCTTGCAAGGACAGTCACCGTATTCGGCCAGCAAGATTGGGGCGGAAAAAATTGCCGAAAGTTACTACCGGTCATTTGGCACACCAGTTGCCACCTTACGGCCTTTTAATACCTATGGGCCGCGCCAATCTGCCCGCGCCGTTATTCCATCAATCATCACCCAGGCCCTCACGCGCGATCAAATCCATTTGGGCAGCTTAAGCCCGACCCGTGACCTGAATTTTGTGCTGGATACCGTGGGCGGCATGATGCACGCCGTTGGGACAGAAGCACTGCTGGGTCGCAGTACCAATATTGGCACCGGCACAGAAATTTCGGTGGGCGACCTTGCGCAAAAAATTATCACCATGATTGGTCGCAATGTTGAAATTGTGCAAGCTGCCGAACGGTTGCGCCCTAATAAGAGCGAGGTTGAGCGCTTACTGGCTGAAAGCAGCTTCATACGTCAGGCGACGGGCTGGAGCAATCAAGTATCGTTGGATGACGGCCTCGCCCAAACGATTGAATGGATTCGTCAAAATATCACGCTTTATCGACCGAAAGAGTACGCAGTCTAAATATGGTTATGAGCCGCACGAACAGCCGAAACCTACGGGAGTATACTAACCGATGAAGGCCGTATTATTAGCAGGTGGACGCGGCACACGCCTTGCCCCATACACTAACGTATTACCGAAGCCGTTGATGCCTGTTGGCGATATGCCCATCCTCGAAATCTTGCTGCGTCAGCTCAAAGTGTACGGTGTAACCGATGTCGTCATCGCGGTCGGTTATCTTGCATCATTAATTCAGGCTTATGTGGGCGATGGATCGCGGTTCGGCCTGAATGTCACCTACTCGATGGAAACCACGCCGCTCGGTACGGCAGGGCCGTTGAAGCTCGTCAAGGGTTTGGATGAAACGTTTTTGATTATGAATGGTGATTTGCTCACCTCGTTGAATATGGGGGAGTTGATTGCGTTCCACCGTGAACATAAAGCCGCTGCCACCATATCGACTATCGTCCGGCACACCCAAATTACGCTGGGTGTCATTGGCACGGATGATGATTACAATGTCAACAGCTACACCGAAAAGCCAAGCTATGATTTCCGCGTGAGCATGGGAATTTCAGTTTTAGAACCGGAAGTGCTTCAATATATTCCTGACGGTAAACCATTTGATGTCCCTGACTTGATCAAAGCGTTGATCGCTGACCAAAAGCTCGTAAAGGCGTTTCCGTTCGAAAATGGCTACTGGTTAGATATTGGTCGGCCTGAAGATTATCAGAAGGCGATGGATGACATCGATCATATCAAGCGGCAAATCCTTCCGACTTCTCAGGGTGAAGACCAACAATGACATCTCGCGCACTCGTTATCGGGGCAGGCGGATTTCTTGGCGGTCATCTACTGAAGCGGTTGTCAGCTTCGAACGTGTCGGCGGTCGGTACGGCGCGGCAGCCCCACTCTGATAACATTTTGGCGGCGGATATAACCGATAAACTGCGTTTGGTCGAGATATTTAAGCAGACTACGCCAGAAGTTATTTTCCACGTAGCATCGCTGACACCTGCTGCCGCCCCCAAAGCCACATTGGATGATTACTTGCGGGTCAACGTCGCAGGTACACTCAATGTATTAGAAGCGGCCCGTGAAGTTGCGCCGCAGGCCCGTATCGTGCTTGTCACCTCCAGCGCTATGTTCGGGTATGCGGAAGCCGCAGATGGCGTCATTCATGAAACCAGCGCTTTAAATCCGGTCAATCCTTACGGCGTGAGCAAGGCCACCCAGCATCTCATCGGTTATCAATACGCTGTCCAATATAAGCTGGATATTGTGCGTGTATGCCCATTCAATTTAATCGGATACGGTCTCCCGTCCGGTCTCGTCGCGTCCGATTTTGCCCGTCAAATCGTCGCCATCGAGCGTGGTGAACAAGAACCGATCATTCGTGTCGGTGATCTCAGCGCGAAACGCGATTTCTTGGATGTTCAAGATGCTGTTCGTGCCCTCATAGATTTAGCAGCTCATGGGAAGTCCGGTGGTTCATACAACCTTGCTTCGGCACAAGCGGTTCCCATTAGTGCCGTGTTGGATATGCTGGTTCATTTAAGTACACGGCTGATGCAAGTTGAACCCTTTCCGAATGCTGCCAAGAATGCAGTTCCGATCCAAATCGGTTCATATGCCAAATTAAACGCAATCACGGGTTGGCAGCCGCATATCGCGTTGCAGCAATCATTAGTTGATGTATTGGCCTATTGGCGCACCGTCAAAGTAGAGGAAACAGTATGAGGGCTTGCCCCGTCTGCGGAAACACCCAAAATCAAACCGACCTCTGGGATATGTCGCATATCGCACAGTGTTCGGTCTGCGGTTTAGGCTTTGTTAAACAATTACCGACGTTAGAAGAATTGGCTGCTATTTATGCCGCCGATTACTGGAATGGGCGCAAAGCCTATACGGACTACCTCGCGGATAAAGTCGGGACGCAGTTGCATTTTCAACACCGCATCAACAGTCTGCGTGAGTATAGTTCTGGCGGCACCCTGTTCGAAGCCGGCTGTGCCTATGGTTTCTTTCTTGAGCTTGCCCAAAAATATTGGACGGTCAAAGGGGTTGATTTCTCCGAAGCGGCAATCGCTTATGCGCGTGACACGTTACATTTACCGGTTGAGCAGGGCGATTTCGAGAGTAACCCGCCGAAGCCGGACTCATATGATGTGGTTACGATGTGGGATACTATCGAGCATCTCTACGACCCATCACTCGCCATCGCGAAAAGTGCCGAAGCGCTGCACAGCGGCGGCTACCTCGCCCTCACCACCGCCGATTTGGACGCGCTGCTGCCACGCCTGCAAAAATCATCGTGGCGTATGATTATCCCTGCGCATTTACACTACTTCTCCAAGCGCTCAATTACGCACCTCTTAAAGGCACACGGCTTAAAGGTGGTTCACTTCTCCCACGTCAGCTATTACCGCAGCATGCGGCAAATGGCGCAGATCATCACTTGGAATAAGCCCGACTCTCAGTGGCGGCGCAGCCTACAAACCGCGGTTGAACGCCTGCCGTTCATGGGCAGCTATATCCCACTGAATTTGTACGACATCATGTTCGTCATTGCCCAAAAGCAGTAACACCGCCGGTTAGGTAACGGGCGGTGTCTTAAGCTGAATCAGCAGGAAGTCAATCGCCCGCCGCTCAAATATGTAGATCTCCTCTTTGCCGTCCACCAACCCGTAATAACTTTCCTGCGTGGGTGTAAACCCGCCAATCACCACTGCATGGGTTAAGTTATTGCGCAGCAAAATCTCAATCGAAAAGATGCCATCCGGTATAAAGCCGAAGTCGCTTAACTCGGTATCATCCTCTACCGCAAGCGTCCGTTCGTATGGCAGCAGCACGACCGTTTTGGCAATGTTTTCTGCTACCGCTGTGTCCAGTGTGCCACCGCTGTCCGGCATCGACCAGTTGCCACTGCTGTCACGGGTGATGGCGAAGGTTTGGGTAGTTTCGGGGTCGCGCAGCCGAACAGCCGCCAAATCATCCACCGTCACGCCCCAGCGCTGACCGATCAATTGATACCCGCTGAGCATTTGCGATGCGTTCGTCGTCGGCGCAACGGCGGGGTCATCCGTGGCTTCGGTCGTGGATGTTGCGAACGGGTTTCGCTGGCTAAGTGCCAACGCAGCCAAAACCACGAAAGCGATAATCAGGATAAAAAGTGTGCGCCCCTTCATGCTCGCATCCGCCTTACCCACAGGATCAGTCCGATAGCGAACACAACCCCCGGCATCAGTATCGCCGTAATGAAGGCGATAACATCCAAGGTTTGCCCATCAACAAAGATGACAGGGCTGCCCGTTCCATAAGCCTGTGGCGCAAAGGTAATCTGGTCGCTGAAACCAGTTATCCACGACAAGCTGTCCGTGAATAAGATCGCATTTCCGCTGGTCGAAACGAGGCTGTTGGTGGCGAAGTCACTGTCGCCCGTCAGGACAATTTTCGCGCCCGTAGCCCTGTTATAGGCCCACGCCACGGTGGTAAGCGGGCCGGGTATGTCTTGATCTGCATCGTAGCGGTACGTTTCCGTTTCGCCCAGCAGTTTTAAGTTGGTTTCGCCATAACTCTGTGGGGATGTCATAATGACCCGCCCGTTCAACACATCACTGGCCGGTGTGTTGCTCACCTCTAATGGGCGTGCGATGCGAAATAGGGTCGGGGCATTCTCCTCATCCAGCCGCCGTGCAATATCATTTTCGGGGTAGACCGCCGCGCTGACCGATTCGAGCAGCGTTTGCCCGTGTGAAGCCTCGTCCACCACCGCCGCGTCCAGCGCTCGTAAGCCGAAGTTCTCCCACAAGTAGCGGCTGAATAATCCGTCATAACGGAGGAACGGGTTATCGTTGAACAGTACATCCGACATAATGAACAACCCGCCGCCTCGCCGCAGGTAGCGGTCGATGACCGCGATTTCGGCCTCCGAGAAATCCGTTGTCGGGCGCGCCAGAATGAGTGCCGAAGCATCCGCCGGTATGTTACCGCCCACTGCCGCCAACTCGGTTAGACTAACCGGATAGGTTATGAGGCCGCTTTCTTGAATGCCATTGTTGATGCCGGATAACCCCTGTGGTTCAGCACTCAGCGGGTCGCGTTCTTCGTGGCTCTGGTCGAAATACACCGTCAGTGTCCCCGAAATCAGCAAGCGTGAAATGGCTTCAGTCATATCGCGTTCTTGGCTCTCGCTGCGGGGTAGTCGCGAGAGGCTGGTGAAATCGACCGAGCCATCAGCGTTCACAAATGACAGGAACACCTCGCCATCATAGCTCAAGCCGTAACGCTGCGCCTGTGCCGGCTGCTCGTCGGGGTCGATATAATTCCGCGAAATTTTACCCCCGGTAGCAATCTCGTACAGCCGGAAGAATTGGTCGTCAATCTCCCGTTGGTTGAGCAGTCGTGGGCTGTAAAACCCCGTAATGCGAATCGGGGTTGAAACTTGCCGTAGGATGTTGCGTGTTTCCTCGCTGATGCTAAAGCGCTGCCCCTCGGTCATATCCATGACGATCACCGCTCGCTGTAGCACCACGTAAAACAACGCCACGATACCTAGCAGCAGCAGCGTGCCAAAGACCGCTGACGTACCATAACGTGCCTGCCGCCCGCTGACGAACGCCCGAAATTCTTGCGGCGTCATAATCGCCCATAGGATAATCCCGCCAATGCCAATCGCCAGCGACAGGCTAATCACATCCGAAAGGCCGCCTTGCCAGATCAGGCCGATAATGCCCATCAACAGTGCAACACCACCGATGATGCTTGCCCATTGACCAATATTCCCGCGTGTAACAGTGATATTGTCATTTCGCATGAGTTACCGCCACCTGTGTGATTCGACTACGCGCACAGCGATGAACAACATCACCACAATGATGCCAGCGAAATACGCAATATCTTCCGCCCTGACAATTCCATAGGCGAATGAATTAGAGTAATGACCGGTCAAAGAAATTTGCCGTATCACCGCTGCCAGATCAAGATTGCTGACAATTTGCCCTGCTACATTGCCCAGATACAGAAACGTCAGTGTCGCGATGCTCAAAAATGCCGCCACAATCTGGTTTTCGGTGAGGGACGAAAACATCAACCCGATGGCGATGGACGCGCCACCATACAGCCAGATGCCCACATACGCACAAATGGTATGTGCCATATCCGGCTTGGAAATCGCTAGCACAATAAATTGGTAGCCGAACGTTAGCGCCAGCAAAATGCTGTAAAACAACCACGCGCTCAAGAATTTGCCGATGACAATCGCATTGTCGTTAACCGGCGCGGTCAGCAGCAGCTCCATTGTGCCTTCGCGGTGTTCTTCGGCTAACATGCGCATCGTCAGCAGTGGGCCGAAGAAGATCATCGCTGTCGCCATAAAGTCCGGTATCAGTGAGGGGTTTATCGGTTTCACCGTCAGGCTAAAGGCCACATCCCCATTAAAATACAATCCTGTGAGCAGCAGCAGCGCACCTGCAATTACATACGAAATGGGTGATGTGAAATACTGCCACATCTCCCGCCTAAAAATGTGCCAAGTTCCGGTCATGTGTCCCTACTCTTTGCTTACAAGGTCGAGGAACATATCCTCTAACGTCATCGCTACAGGTCGCAGCTCCAGCAAGCGGTAGCCGCCTTCAATTACTTTTTGTGCCACATCTCCGCGTATATCTTGTCCGGCTTTAACACGGATTGTGTATCCGTCACCTTGCGGGTTAACCCCCTCGACACCGGGGATAGCCCCCAATAATTTATTGGCTGTCGCCGCGTTTGCCCCGCTGATCTGCGCGTAAAGATGATCCCCCTTTTGCAGTTGTTTTCGCAGTGTGTCGGGTGCGCCCTGTGCCACAATCTTACCCTTGTTGATGATAATCACGCGGTCGCACACTTGCTCTGCTTCGGAAAGGATATGGGTGCTGAATAAAACCGTATGCTCTTTACCCAGTTCGCGCACACTGTTACGCACTTCGATCACCTGCTGTGGGTCGATGCCGATAGTTGGCTCGTCCAGAATCACGACTTCTGGCGAATGTACCAGCGCTTGTGCCAGCCCTAACCGCTGTCGCATCCCTTTCGAAAGGTTGCGAACCAGCGTGTTCCGGCGGTCATATAAATTTACATTGTTGAGGACATTTGCGGTTTGTTTTTTGGCGTTAGCGACCCCGCGCAGCCGTGCCCAAAAAAGCACATAGTCATTAACCGTCATATCGGGGTAAATTGGCACGCGCTCCGGTAAGTACCCGACCCGTTTGCGGACTTCAACCGAGTCGTTTTGTACGTCAAAGCCGGCAATCTTCGCGCTGCCTTCGCTTGGTGGCATAAAGCCTGTTAGCATCCGCATGGTGGTCGTTTTGCCAGCGCCGTTCGGCCCCAACAAACCGACGACCTCACCTTTTTTCGCCGTAAACGAAATATTATCCACTGCTATAAAATTGCCGTATCGCTTGGTTAAGTGTTGGACTTCAATCATAGTTACTCGGCTTGATGATTATATAGGTTCCCATTTTGCATCCTACGTCCGCTCTTTCAAACTCGCAAGTAAATGTTAAGGCTTTCGCACAAGGGAAACCTCAATTATTGAGCGAACATTCATAATCAAGACAGATGATGCAAAACGTTCATGCTCACCTGCTAAATAATCTAATCCGAAATATAGGGTTAGTGGTGGATGATGGTGATTCACTATTTAGAGCGGTAAACAATTTATCGGTTAGTACTGCTTTTGAAGTCCCTTTAGTGGACTTGTCTTATGGGTAGCATCACGGCTTTAGCCTGATGCGATGCTACCGACCAATTATCATTTTAACATGTAACTGCCATCATCCAGCCCGCGCCAAAAACGTTTATGCCGCTGCCTTACGATGTCCGATGAATACTGCCCGGTAAGTAATCATCTAGAATCGAGCCGCCAATAAACTCGCGGATGAGTGAGGTGTCGGGAATAAGTGCTTGCTGCGCTGGTGATAACGGTTGCACCCAGCGCATAAAGGACAGCAGGCGGTTCGCTTCAAGGTGGGCAGGTGTTGCCGGTTCGACTTGCAGCAGCAGGGGTTCTGCCAGCGGGCGCAGTGCTGCTAACTCATACACCAGCGCCGAATTAAACAGTGCTTCTGCGTTCTCCTGATACGGGAAAATATTTTGCTTTTCACCCCGCCGCACACTCGGCCAGCGTAGTATCGTATCCGTGGCACTGTAGCCGCGGTGCTGTGCGTCACGCACAATTCGCCGCAGCAGGCGCACATCCGTCGTCGAAACACGGTTGTGAATGTCGGTGTTGAGCTGGGTGAGGGCAGATACATAAATCCGGTAAACCTTTTCGGATGGAATATCCGGCACCAGTCCGGGGTTTAACCCATGTATGCCCTCAACAATGATAATTTGGTTGGACTTCAACTGCGCCAGATGTCCTTCACCACTTTTCCCTTTGATAAAGTCAAAGTGCGCCAACCGTGTTTGTTCACCCGCCATCAGTTGCAGCAGGTCACGGTTGAAAGCGTGCAGGTTAATTGCACGGAGTGCCTCAAAGTCGTACTCACCGTTGGCATCGCGCGGTGTCAGTTCACGATCAACAAAGTACATATCCATTTCGAGCGTGAAGGGCTGCAAACCGTGCGCCAGCAGTTGGATAGCCAGCCGCTTAGAAAAGGTCGTTTTGCCGGAGGATGACGGCCCTGCGATCAAAACCAGTTGCACTTTACCGTTCTGGTGCTTTGCCCAGATGTCACGCGCGATTTGGGCAATAAGCCGTTCTTGTAAGGCTTCTGCTACAAGGATAATTTCTTGCGCACGGTTTTCGCGCACAATCTGGTTGAGCCGCCCGATGTCCTGCACACCCATGCGTTCCAGCCACACGTTCGCCTGTTGGAATACCTGCACTAACTTGCCGAAATTCTCAATCGGCGGCAGTTCGGTCGGTTTTTCCTTGCGCGGATATTGCAGGATAAACCCGTCCATGCTCAAGCTCAGTTCGAAGGTGCGTAAATAGCGCGTGGATGACAGCATGTAGCCGTAATAGTAGTCCTCACGTCCACGTAAGTCATACAGGGTGAGGTCATTACGCTGCCGTTGCTCCAGCAAACGCACTTTGTCGTCCTCGTCCCGTGCCGCGAAAAGTTCTGCGGCTTCGTCGCGCCCCGCGATCCGCTTATTGATCGGGTCGTCATTGGCGACAATCTCGCGCATCTTCTGCTCAAGTTGGTTAAGCTCGGTTTCATCGAATGGCGCTCGGTCAATAATCTCGCAGTAAAAGCCGCCTTCAGGAATGGCATAGCTCACGCTGACCTTGATTCCCGGCCATAACTCATCAGCCGCCGTTGCCATCAGCATCACCAGCGACCGCCGGTAGATGCGCCCACCATCGCTGCTGGTCAGCAGAACGGGCACAAGACTCACATCCCGCACGATGGGGTAGGTGAGTTCACGCAGCTTACCATCCACGATGCCGCCCATGATGATGTTTGCATCAATTTGTTTGTAGGTTTTGCTGGCCTCTAACAAAAAGGTTTCAATCGTCGTGCCAATCGGCCCTTCGAGGATAAATTCATTGTTGATTGCAGCTTGAACAGTTTTGCGGGGTTTCGCATTGTGGATGCCCACCTGTTCTGCATGTTCATTTTGCATAGCTTGGTCTTTCACTATCACAACTTACAATCGCCATTATAGTTCACACCATACCTCAGAAAACCCTTAATCTGCGCTGCGTGTTTCGTTAGAGGCCGGTTGTCAATACGTTTGGAAAATAAAACCAAATGCGCGTTTTAGTCTATATATTGCTGTGTTTTGTTACCTATTTCGTAGGTCTTGCTGCAATCCTGCCTTGCATCCTCGGCTAATTTCTAGCCTCAATGACGATTTTGTGTAATAATCTGCTTAATGTTGCCTGTTATCACCTGTTTATCAGGCATACCGTTATTACCTACCCGACTTAGTGATATAATCGCCCCCAATTACACCCAACCCTAAGGAAACTCCATGCTCCCCTACGACAAATACCTCCAAGAGATTTTGATTGATGAAGTAACCCTTCAAAATCGTGTTGCCGAACTTGGCGCACAAATCTCACAGGACTATGGTGAAAATGACGACCTCATGCTCATCTGCATCCTCAAAGGTGGTGTCATGTTCATGGTTGATCTCAGCCGCCACATCACCCTCCCACATGAAATGGACTTCCTCGCCGTATCCAGTTATGGCAAAGGTGTTCGTGAAACGACTGGAAACGTTCGTATCGACATGGACTTAGGCAGCAATGTCACCAACCGTCATATCCTCATCGTCGAAGACATCATTGATAGTGGCGAAACCCTTCGCTTCGTCATGGATATTTTAGCTGCACGTCAACCTGCCAGCCTCAAGCTGTGTACATTGCTCAACAAACCCTCTCGCCGCAAAGTAGACATCGCCATTGACTATGTTGGTTTTGAAATCGAGAACAAATTTGTTTTCGGTTATGGCCTCGACTTGGACGAAAAATTCCGCAACTTACCCTTTGTCGGTGTCGTCAACTTGGATGCCTTGCCTAAATGATGAATATTGCACCTCGCCAACCACATCGGCCTCTTTTCTGGCCTGATTTCATGCTCGATCTGCAAGAATTCCTTGCCGATTCAACCGTTGAAATGTACATCGTTGGTGGTGCTGTTCGTGATGCTTTGCTTCACCGTCCCTTGCACGACATTGACCTTGCTACCCCCCGTGATGCCGTAAAAATCGCCCGCAAAATCGCAAACCGTTTTAATGGCAACATTTTCGTACTCGATGCTGACCGTGATGTTGGTCGTGTCCTGCTCGATTTACCCGAAGGTCGCCTCTGTTTGGATGTCGCTCGTTACCGTGGCTTAACCTTGCTGGATGATCTCCAAGATCGTGACTTTACCCTCAATGCCATGTCGGTAAACCTGCATGGTGATCTCGGTCAATTGGTTGACCCCCTCAATGGTGAAGCAGATGTCAAGCTCAAGCTGCTTCGCCGTTGTAGTGATCACGCTCTACAGGATGACCCCATCCGTGCTTTACGTGCTGTCCGTCAAAGTATCCAGCTTG
>JAPUDW010000158.1 GCA_027492915.1 Bacteroidota bacterium
ACCGACCCGACTACCGTTCTGCTGACGGATGCACCTGCTCCCACACGGGAAGATGTGGTTGCGGCGTTTGATGGCATCGACGCGCTGTTGACAGGTCAGGCGGCTGAACTGATCGATAATGTGAAGGTCAACCAAACGACGGAAGAAGTGGTTGCCGCAGCACCAGAAGCGGTACGTGCTGATCTGGAAACACTATTGACCAGCCATAACCATCAATATCGCGTGGCTAGTACCCTAAACAACAAAGCCTGCGATACAACCCAGTTGCAATTCTATTCGGCGACCTACAGGATTGATGCTTTCGCGACTGCGGCAGATGCAGCAGCGGCCATCGACGATGCCTTGATGGAGAAGGTTGCGACAGACAGCGGCTTTACCACCAAAGAAACGCCTGTCAGCCTGACGTATCCGCTGTTCAAGGCGGATGAAACGGTTTGCGAAAACCAAGGTATCCATGCCATGACTTACTGGCGGCGTGGTACATTCATTGTCACGGCTGAAGTCGTTTGGCCGGCAGATGCTGCCCAAGGTACCGATATTCTCGACCGTGTTTTGACGCAATTTGTCGGTGGCAGCTTGTATGAACCTGTGTTGGTGGACGTACTGTACAGCGACATTCAGTAAACCCGTTGGTTGATGGGCATCTTTTGGAAGGGCGCACATATGTTGCGCCCTTTTACGTTGGATAGGTTAGCGGTTTGAAGCAAATACTTCCCGCAAATTCGGTGGTGGTTGCGAGGTAAGTGATGGGTGTGAGATTGACACACGGCTGAAGCACGCCTCATCCCTACATTGCCACCATATTATTTATTTGTGCAGACATGTACCACTTACCAGATGACCACTACCGCAAATTCTATAAAACGAATACCGCACAAACCATTACAAGACTCCTAAACTCTCAAAAGCTGCAAATATTGTAACAACAACCAGATTTGAGGAAGTGATTCGCTGAAAGTTCGCCAGATTCTTCAGTTTCATAGTGCAATTTGGCATTGAGTTGTGAAGTTTAGACTCGATATGCCGCTGTTGAGAATTAGCCGTTTTATGTCGTAATTGTCGGGGGTGTGAAGCGAGTTCCTCCCTCAATTGTCGGCGATGGCGGCGGCGGCGGCAGGATACTGCCATACCGTATTTACGACCGTCAATGTGATTTAGTGGATCGGGCTAGAAGAATCCAATCCTTACCCTATGACCACGATTTAAATGATGGGCTGTGTGCTTAATTACCCCACTCCCACACTACGCAGCTTCCCCTTAGCAACAGGGAGGGGCTTTAAAGTCCACAACCTCTCAATCTCACAGTGGAACCCATTGAAAATTCATCTCCACCGTTTAGTGTGATGCTACCATGACTACTACCAACCGAATGGTAGTTGCAAAGTACGTGATCGGAAAACGGGAGGGCCACAGACCCTCCCCTACGATAAGAAATTCTGTGACAGACTATCATGTACTAAATGACTACTACCACTTCTAATTTTAGAACATTTGTACAATCCGAGTCAAGCAGGTTTGGTTAGAGTTTTCTAACCGGAGTGTCAATGTTTTTGGAAAATAAAAAGGAGGGTCGATGACCCTCCTTCACGAGACATGTTTTAAAGCTGTTAGGAGCAGCCCTGCAAGTTGTAAGTCAGTTCACGCACGTTATCCGAACTGCTGGTTTCCGGCACCGCGCCACCGGGATTGACGGTGATAATCAGCTTGTGATCTTCACCCACATAAGTGGTGACGGTGAGGAAGATCTGCTTAATATTGACCGTTTGACCATTGTTGATCGGCCCGAACGCGCCGGTAGTTGAAGCTGCTTCGGTACCATCGCTCAGGCGCACATCACGGATGCTAATGGTGCCACTGGTGGTCGTCGGCTGACCGCCGAGATTTGCCACATCAATCGAGAGCTCAACAGTCTTACCACAGGCAATCGGCAGGCCCGGATTGATGTTGACATTACCGATGACCAAATTGGCGGTAGTCGCCGCAGGAGGGTTCGTCGGTACAACTGGAACCGGTGTCGGCGGGATGGGTGTAAGGGTCGGGACGGGCGGGCCTGCATCCACTGTCAGGGTTGAAGGATCAACCGAGGGGGTGGTATAGGCGGCGAATACCCAACCAGAGCCGTTATAATATTTGACTTTGAACCACTGTCCATCGGTTGAACGTGCCAACAATTCAACAGATTGGTTGGCGGCGAGGCTGCCGATGGGCGGGTTGAAGAGGGTATTGGGGCCGCTGCGGACATTGATACCCTGTGTGGTGGTTGTATAGGGTGCGCTGGGGGTCGGCGAGGCGGCTGGCGCGACCGGTTCCGCGTTGGTCGGCGCAGGTGCATTCGTCGGGTCGCCACCACCACTGCTGGTGGGCGGCGGTGCCGTATTACCCGTTGATTGGGTGGGTTGGGTGGTTGAACCGGTGGTCTGAGTCGGAGCAGCGGTTGGTGAAGGCTGCGCCGAAATCACGTTAATAGCAACCGTAGCCGGTGCGCTGCTGGTGCCATCGGCACGGAAGGCAGTCACACTAATGGTATGCTGACTTTCGCCAGCGGCTTGCCAACTCTGAGCGATGCTAAAGCTAGGTGCGCCGCCGGGGTTGGGCGCGGTGAGTGTTTCAATAATTGTGCCATCGACAGCGATTTCGATCCGATCAATGTCGGTGCCAGCGTTCCCAATGAGCGCCTGAATATTAACAGCAACATTCACCAAATAAGTCGCATTTGCGGTGGGGGCAGCTATTTGTACCGTGGGCGGCCCACTGATAATGGCGGCGTCCTGTCCGGGCGTGGAGGCAAGGTTACAGCCGCTGACCATGCCGGCGAGAAGTACCATGAGTAACAGGGTAATCCAGCGCCCTGATCGCGTATTCAGCATAAACATTCTCCTCATTCAACCGCCAAATCAAAGTCCTTACTGTAGCGCATTCAGCTTATTTCTGCGAGTTGCAGTCTGTAAACGTCGGGTAAGCGTATATTAAACACCTACACTTTGTTACAATCACTAAGGGGTGGAAATAGGGAGGTCGAATAAATGGAACTTTATTTTTTCCGGCATGGACATGCGGAAGATGCCCAAGGGCCGGATTTTGATGATTACACACGGAAGCTGACGGATAAAGGGGTCGAACGTACACAGGCGGCGGGGTTGGCGCTAATCAAATTGAACGTCAAGCCGATGCGAATTTACACCAGCCCACGCCTACGTGCGCGGCAAACTGCCGATATTTTGGCGGAAGCACTGGGGACAGCACCGGAAGCGCGTGATGAGGTCAACTTCGGTTTTAACCCGCGCTTGATTCCGACACTCCTCAACGACATTCCGAATGACGCGGCAGTAATGTTCGTCGGGCACGAGCCAGACTTGAGCATCACGGTCGAGGCGTTGACAGGTGGCGGCGAAGTTGAGATGAAAAAAGGTGGGATGGCGCGGGTTGATTTGCTAGCACGGTCGCCATTACGGGGTATGCTGATGTGGCTGCTTACGCCGCGCATATTGGAAGTGATTGGGAGTTAGGCAGACAGCTACGAGAAAATATGTTTGCGTCGGGGGGCGTGGACATAGCCCCCTACCCCAGCCCTCCCCCTCAGAGGGTTTCTGGAAAGCGTACTCAATTCACTTCCAAAGCAGCCATAAGGCGATAATTTTGTTATTTTTCGCTCAACCTCACCCCCTGACCCCCTCTCCAATTTGCTGAGTACAGCTTGGAGAGGGGGAATTCATTCAAAAATATGACTTTCCAGAAACCTTCTCAGGGCGAGGGGAGCAAATAGAATAATAATTGGAATTGAGTATGGGAATATGGTTGCGAACGTAGCAAGACGCTACGTTCCTACAATATGTGATTAAATTTATTTGTTGTCATTAGAGGATTAGGCGATAGGGCGCGGGGGTGGGCTGCCAATCGGCGTGGTTGATCTGGTAGCAGACTAACGCTGCGTTATAAAAGCGGTCGGTCATACCCATGTACTGCATACCGATTTTCCGCATCCCCCGCTGCGAGGGTTCATTTTCGGGATAGGCAAGGCCAAGAATCGTTTCTAACCCCGCCGTTTCAAAACCATAGCGTAATGCTGCTACGGCGGCTTCTGGCCCCAAACCCTGTGCTTGATAGGCCTTCCCCAACGCACATACTAACTCGACTTCGGGCGCATCATTCGGATGTACTAAACCACAGTGACCGATGAACTGGTCAGTCACACGCTCGATCACCGCCCACAAGCTATACCCATAAGTTTTGCCATGCCGAAACGCAAATTCAAGCACATCATTGGTGCGTTCACGGCTGCGCGTCATGCGTCCAGCGATGTAGGTCATCACATCGGGGTCACCATAAATTTGGGTGTGATAATCATCCAGATCGGATGGTATGAAGGGGCGCAGATAAAGATGTTCGGTTTCAATCCGCATAAAGGTGTCCTTGATTGAAATTTATTACACCCAACCGAAACCGCCGTTAGAATGAATCACCTGCCCCGTCACCCATTCAGAGGCTTCGCTGGCAAGAAAAGCGATGAGATTGGCGGCGTCCTGCGGCAAGCCGACGCGACCTGATGGGGTACGCTGGCTTAGATAGTCTTTTAACTCATCACCCATCCAACCGGTATCAGTCGGGCCGGGGTCAACGGCATTGACACTGATGCCCAGTTTGGCGACACCCCCTGCTAAGGACAAGGTAAAAGCTTCGACCGCGCCTTTGGTGACGATGTAGGCGAGTTCAGTGGGCATCGGGCCGAGCGACTGACCGGATGTGAGGTTGATGATGCGTCCGCCTTTACCGGCTTTGAAGCGGCGAGCAAATTCAACGCTGAGTAGAAAGGTACCACGCATATTGACGGCATAGTGAGCGTCTAACATGGCGGCGTCCAATTCCGCATAACCGCCAGTGGTGGAATAGGTGGCGTTATTGACCAGCACCGATACTGCGCCAAGCTGCTGTTCAACCTGATCGAGCAGAGCGGCGGGGGTTGCTGGCAGTGTGAGATCGGCTTCGATGGGTAGGCAGCGCACACCGAGAGCTTGCAGTTCAGCCGCAAGCATGGCAGGCGCATCGGCATCCACACCCCACTCCATTTGACCGTCGTAAGGCTGCCAGTAGGTGAAGGCGACATCCATACCGTCCGCAGCGAGGGCACGACAAACAGCCGCGCCGATACCGATACGGCGGCTTGCACCTGTGACGAGCGCGATGCGTGGGGAGGTGTTTTGATTGGTCATAGTAGAACCTAAAGGGCGACCATGACAGTCGCCCCTATTCAAATATTAGGTCTGAAGCGGCGGAGGGCACCCAGCCCTGTGCCCCAACCATACGCCGCTTAATACGTTTCAGGATCTTCGATGGTGAAACCGTCGAGCATGATGGTGAAGGTGCTGTTAAAGACCTCACCGAACTGTTCGGTCGGGGCTTCGAACCACAGGACATACGGTATGTTGTTCTTGATGGTCACATACAGACGGCCAGTGGTATCTACGCCGTTTTCACGGTGGGTGAAGGTGGCAAAGCTCCAGTTATTAACCTCGCCATAGTAGGTATCTTCTGAGACCAGTTCAAAACCCCGTTTGCCGGAGATTTCCTGATCGACCAGATCCGATACCCATACTTCGGGATCATCGTCGTCGGATTCGTTGAAGACCAACACTGCGGCAAAGGTTGGATCGCTACTATCGTCGTTCGGGTGGTAGAACCACCAATTCGAGTCTTTGATGTCCTCGCCGCCGGGCAACCATGCGGTCGGAACCGGATAGCGGGTTTCGTCGGTGAAATGGTCACGCGACCAAATACCGGTATCGTTCGCGCTCACAGACAACACATCAAAGAAGTTCACATGGTCGAGCAAGATCTGGTAGTTCGTTTCCATCTCATCCTCGTCCATCGCTTCTGAGGCGAATACGAGGCCGAAGCCCAGATCTTCTTGATAGACAGCCACGGCGCGACCGAAGTATTCACCCGCATCGTTGGTGTAACTGTAGGCAAATTCGAGACCTTCTTTACCGCCAATTTCAACCTCACGGAAGCGCCCCCGCTGGTCGAGGCTGAACTTATCCATCACGCCGTCAGCGATTTCTTCCAGATCGTCGACATCATCGTTGCCGGGGTAGACAAACATATACTCAGAACTGTCGAGGCTGCCCGTTTGCAGGAAATTCTGTTCAGGGAAGTAATCCACTGAGAACCAACCGTCAGGACGTTGGAAGGTGAAGCCCCAGTCGTTATCGACATAACCGCGCAGGGATGTATCCACATTGTCGTTATTGACGCGGACACGCACTGAATTAAAGCCGGTAGTACCACCGACTGATTCAATGAGGAAGCCAAGGTTGTATTCACCGGTGGGCGCAGGGGCATAATCCCAAGTAATACCACCTTCCGGCCATGTGAAGGATGTGCCTTCTTGCTGGAGGACGCGACCATCCGCCGTGACGACCGATTTATAGGTTTGGAAGGTACCACCGACGGCTAAAGTTGAGCTTGCGAGCGCGTTGCTGCCCGTGTTGCTAGTGACGACATTGGCGACACCGCCGTCCTTATTAAAGACAACGGTTACGTCAATCCATGCATCCTTGCCGGGGTATTGGTAGCGACCAGCAATCGACGAAACGCCTTCGGTGGTGACAACCTGCTCTAAGCTGGTGACCGAGCCATCGCTGATGACTGGCACTTCGGCATCCCATGTGAAATCGCTGTCATCGACGCCGGGGTTCCACTGGTTGATGGATTGGGTCACGTTGTCGATCACCACGCGCGTGATGATGCGTGAGGTTTCCAGACGGACGGCGGTACCGTCGGGCTGAATCTGGTCAACGGTGAATTTACCCTGCGAGATGTTACGTCCGGTTACTTCCATCGAAATTGTGATGGGCAGCGCGATGCTGGTTTCGTCGGGGTAAATGTTGGTGATATTGACAACCGGAATGCTGCTCGGCGCAAGCGCGGCAGAGCCCACCGGCGCACGGAAGGCGCGGGACTGCGGGCTGGCACCGCCGTAGAAGGCGCGCAGCATGAGCGCCCAATCTTGCAGCGGGGTTTGCTGGAGATAACTGGTGTCAAAGTCGGTGCTGCGCTGCGGGAAGTAAATGTTGTAATAGCTGCTATAGCGACTTAGCTGGCTGCCCGCTGAGCCGTAGATGCGTACACTGTCGAGGGCGATGCTAACTTCATCAGCCGCGTTCTTGAGCGCTTTGTCGCTCGCGGCGCTAGAGACACGGCGCATAAAATCGCCCACGTCGATGGTGGTGGGCGGGCCGTACTGGTCTTCCGGCAGGAAGAAGGAATAGGCATAGGTATTGGCGCGTGCCTGACCGAGTACTGAAACAAAGGCCGCAGGGTTACTGTTAACGACCTCGGTAAATTGGTCGAGCGCGTCAGTCACTTGATCGAAGTTCTGCAAGTTGGTGACGTTCGCACCGAGAACCGGAACGGTGTCTTCAGAAATATCATCCATATCGACAAGGTACTTATCGACGATTTGCTTACCGAGTCGGCCAATATCTATATTGGGGTTGTCGTTCAACAGTTCGGTCAGCAGTTCCATGTCGAAGCTGGGATTGAGGGTGATTTCCGGCGACCCGATGGCATAGTCGAAGTAACGCGCCATCGCTGCGTAGTGTTCGACACCACTCATCAAGCAGGCATCGTTAATCAACAGGTCGAATTTCTCGACACCGGTATTCTTCAACGCCGCGTCGAAGGCCTGCGACAACGCAGGAATGGTGAGGATACCGCGTCCGGTGGTTTCATCGGTGACAGTACCATACCACGCACCACCATGATCGTTCAGGATGATGGCGTAGTGTTGGGCGGGGTAGCTCTTAACACCCCAGACAATGAAATCTAATAAGTTACCGACATAAGCGGTATCAAGTTCGCCAAGTTCGCCCAGCGGCTTGCTGTCGATGGTGGGTGGATAGGTCACTTGAAAGTCGCGGCTGGTATCTCTACCCGGTTCATAGATGCGGGTATCCGTCCAATCGCCGTTGGATTCATCGTACTCACCCGAACGGTCGAGCAGCGCGAGGATGCGCACGTTTTCAGTGCTGCCGCCTGCGCGTTCAAATTCATCAAGGTCGTTAATCAAACCATCTTCAAGGTTATTATCTGCACCCATGTAAACCAACACCGTCCAATCGGCGATGTTCGGGGTGGGCGCAATGACCGGATAACCTTCGGCGATGTTGGTATTGGTGCCGGGGTCAGCAACAATGGTGGTATTACCCTTACCGACCTTGATGGTCAGCTCAAAATCACCACTGGTTTCACCCTGTTCATAGCCATAACGGGTGACAACCACCGTGTAATCGCCTCCTTCGGCTTGCGGATATTCGAGGTACGAGTCCTTGGTCGATTTATCACGGTCGTCATTTTCGGCAACCACATCGTCACCGTAGAAAATGCCGATATACAGGTCAAGGTCGCCGCTGGTGGCACGGGCATCGATGGTGATGGTATCGCCATCCTGCACATTGTCGAGCGGGAATTGCAGATAGTAATCTCTGTCGCTAATCTGGCCTGTGAAGGTATCACCAGAGGTTTCCTGCTGCTCTTGATTCACAGGGGTGGTTGTACCGGTACCGCTGCCACTTTCGAGGGTCAATTCAAATGCGCCGGGGTCGTAACCGAACACACCGATTAAATAGGTACCGTTGGCTGGCAGCACGGCCTCAACATATGAGTTAGTGTCGCGTTTATTAATGTCGTCATTTTCGGCAAGGGATTTACCGTCAGCATCGGCCAGCACGAGGTAAGTATCAATTGTGTCGCTGCTGAGGGAGATCATCACCACATCGTTGGCGCGACCTTCGAAGGTGTAAACCACTGCATTATCAATGTCGATGGCAGTACCGTTCACTTTGTCGCCGTAGCTCAGGTTGTCGATGTTGTTTACGGGGGTGTTACTGGAACCCGCGTCACTTTCGAGGGTTAGAACGTAGGGGCCGGGGTCGTAAGCCAGCGCGGCGATGACATATTCACCATCGTTGGGAAGGGTGAATTCAATTAACGCACTGAAGTTTGTCTTGCTAATGTCATCATTTTCTTCGAGTAAATTGCCCTGTGCGTCGCCAAGGCGCAGATACACATCGACCTGATCGCTACTCAGGCTGATGGTGACGGTATCACCTTTATTGGCCTGAAAGGAGTACAGGTCGCCCTGATCGGGATCAGTGATTTTCCCGCGAATGCTATCCCCATATTGGATAGACGCGATATCCTGTGCGCGGGCTACAGGGATGATGCACAATAAAAGCATGAGGGTTAGGATGATATATTTGGGTCGAAACATGCGTGCCTCCTGAAATTGATGCTGTGAATAACTATATAACAGATTTCAGATCGTTGGAATTGGTAGCGAGGCCAAATCCGCCTAAAGACTGAATTATGGAATTAAAAGGGCGAGGTGGTTAGGCTCGCCCTGTTTAGATACTGGGTGTGATAAATGGAAATGAAATTCTAGCCCAGCCGATAAGTTCGTAAAAAGATAAACCAATTCCTAACGGAAAGTGCTGCTAAACGTGCGTTACTTAGCTGGCGACGCGGTAAGCGTGTGTCTCTTCCAGCGCTTCACGGATGGCGTCGATCAGGTCATAGGTGTCAAAAGGCTTGGGCAGGTATTCAGCAGCGCCGAGGTCAAGCGCATACATCAGGTCATGCAGTTCGTAGCTTTCGGACATCACAATAAAGGGGATGTGGGAGAAACGGCGGTCAGCACGGATGCGGCGAAGCATGGTGTAGCCATCGGTTAAGGTCATATCGACATCGCAGAGGATGAGGTCGGGCTTTTGTTGAGTTAAGGCCTGAGTGACTTCCTCGGTGGTCGAGGCGGTGAGGGCATGAAGGCCAGCGACTTCCAGAAGGAATGCCATGCTGCGAGCGAGCTTGGGCTGGTCGTTAATGATGAGGACATTCGCACCGCTGTTTGATTTATTATTCATCTTCATGCTCTTTATGTTTCCTCAATTAATTGTATATACTCTCAACATACGGCTGAATGAGCATTGAGAAGCGTTAAGACCGTGTGTTCAAAGCTGTTTGAACCAAAACCTGAAGCAAAAACTTTGTAATGCTATTACAGAGACCTGTATGTCGGGGCAAAGGTGCGTTTTTGATGAGCCATACAAGCTGTGTATATATTGAGCATACGTTTGAAAATGATGTCCAGTTCTCAATTCTTGACTTTTTTCACAAAAATTTCGTCTTGTGATGATTTATTAATATGTAAGTGTGAATTTGGACGAGGCGTACCTCGTCGCTACACATATCTATAATGTCGTGTGAAGGCAGAATGTTGCTAAAGGGGTTATAGATCAGCTTCGGAAAGCAGCGGAATAACATAGATAACGGGTTCCTCGTAGGGGTGGGCGGCACGAATGGCCTGCACAACCGCCCTAGCGACGGCGCGACTGCAAAAGGTTTCGATGCGTACTTCGTCCACGGTGTTGATTTGCTCGATTGCGCCGATATGCGGGGTGGCGGTGGCGTCCGGCTTGAAATGCCCCTGCCCTGTACTGACAAAAGCGCAGTGGGTGTAATGCCCGATGATGCCGCCACCAGCCGTCGAGATGGCATCGAGGATGCGTTCGAGGGCGGCAGGGGGAGTGCCGACAATAATCATGAGTTCTTGCTGGTTGGTCATTGGGTGTATGTCCTCTCGTGAATAGATGATAGCGATTAGTTAGTTAAATCACGGGCGGCCTGTGCAAGCAGCGGGATCATCGTGCCGAAGCTTTCGAAGCGTTGATCTTGCGTTTGGCCGCGTTTATAACGGATGTAGATTTGGGCGCAAATGACGACCAACCGGAACAAGCCGAGGGCGTGATAAAAGCGGATCGCGGAAACATCACGACCGCTGCGTTGGGCGTAACGCTGCACCAATTCATCACGGGTGGGGAAGCGGCTGTCACCCACCGGCATCATGGCAGTCATTTGCAAGTACGGTGGGTCGGTCGGCTGTGTCCAATAGGTGAGCAGCGTGCCGAGGTCGGCTAACGGGTCGCCGAGGGTACACATATCCCAATCGAATACGGCAACGAGTTGGGCGGGGTTATCCGGCGAGAGCATGACGTTATCGAGTTTATAGTCATTGTGGACGAGGCTGGCGGTTTCGGTGGGCGGTTGATGGGTTTTGAGCCATGCATAAACTGTATCCATGTCCGGCAGGTCATCTACCTTAGCTTTGTTCCAGCGACCGTACCAACCTTCGATTTGACGCTCGATAAAGCCATGTGGTTTACCGAGTTCAGAAAGACCGAGGGCGGCATAATCAACGGCGTGAAAATCGGCAAGCGCATCCACCAGTGCGAAACTCATCTGCCGGGGGGCATCGGCAATAGATGTGTACTCAGTAGGGAGGGAACGGCGGACAACCAGCCCTTGTTTGCGCTCCATAATGAAGAAGGGCGCACCGATTACAGTTAGATCGTCACAAAAGAGATAGGCTTGCGGCGCGTAGGGAAACGCCTGATGTAATACAGACAGCACCCGATATTCGCGGGACATGTCGTGGGCAGAGGGCGCAACCGGCCCCAAGGGCGGACGGCGCAGGACATATTGATGGGTAGCATAATCCAGCAAGTAAGTGAGGTTGGCCGCACCGCCACCAAACTGCCGGATAATTAAAGGTTGGTCAGCCTGCGGTAGACGACCTCGCAGATAGGCCGCAAGCTGATGCTGGTCAAGCTGTTCGTCGGCGCGAACGGCGATAGTATCCGAATGGGGTGTGGACATAACCGCAACCTCAAAAAATGGTAAAACCTAGTGCTGGTTGCAGTTGTACATCACAAGGTTAGTTTGTGGCAAACGGATGGGATGAAAGAAGCAGCGCATAAACACCTCCCTAAATCCCTACCCCGCTTCGCAATTAGATACAAATATCTTAAATAGGGTGGTGTTATGCAGACTGCTTAACGTTTTGCGACTAAAGCAGCCACTTGAGAGCATCAACCCAAATATCATCAAGTTCGACATCATTGACGACATCTTCTAGCTCACTGCGTATCCAGTGCCATGCTTCATCGGGGTCATGGTCGGTACTGATTTGCACGAGGACACGTCCGGTTGGGCGATGGCGCTTCATGGCGGCTACACAGCGCATACCATAAACAGCGGAGAGCAAACGTCTTTCGGTGGTGGTGAACCAGAAGGCATATTGATCGTTCTGGCTAAGTACCTGCGGTGTACCCATTACGAAACGTTGTTCGGGCTGAGCATTTGTCATTCTACACCTCCCAAAATAGCTTCCCTGTACATTATACATGTGAGCGTGTTCAACAGAGGATAGTGTAACGTGAAACGGGTGGTCTACTACGGTCGAAATTAATGAGAAGTTTGGCGAAGTTGCACAAATGTGCGATGGTTGACCATCCAATGTTCACAAAATGCGAATTATGCGGCGAAATTTGCAGAATTTGCAGAAAATCCGCCGAAATGGTAGGTGGGCGTGAGTGAGCAAGCCGCCGAATTGTCATTTTGTGCCGGCGGGAAGCACGGTTGCAACCGCCGAAATGACACAAACGCGGCAAAATGCTCCCGTGTGTCCGCCGCGTCGCAATTGTCGCGCTGCTGCTATGGTTGCAACACATTTTTCACCATAACGACACAGAGAAAAGCAGGGCGATTTAACACAAAGCCTCCAAGTCACAGAGACACAAAGGGATAGCTAAAGGATAACAAAGAGTGAGGTGTTTAGGGTGACCATTTGGACGACCATTTGGTAACTTTTAAGCAGGTTTGGCATCAACTTTTCAGGCGAGGGCTGAGGCAAAAAGGTTGGTCGATAGTTAGGAAACGGTTTGCGAACAAACCAGAAACAAACTTCCAAATTGCTGTAGGAATTTGCAGCAATCCATCCACAAATCCGTTATGCTTATTGTCACAGCAAGCACACCCAATTTCATAAGAGTAATTTTCATGCGTATTCATCGTGACCGTTCACGGCTTTCGTTTCGCAGACAGCGCCGCCGCCGTTCAAGCGGCCTTTCATTGATGGTGGTGACCGGTGTGCTACTGGGTGTGGTGGTGATGTCGTTGAATTGGATCGGGACACGGCTAACCCCATTTGGCAGCCAGCCCACCAAGAACGATTTCTTTGGGATGGCGCAGGATGCATTCACACGCGGCAACTTGAACGACGCGGTACATTACGCCCAACAAGCGATTGAACAAGATAAGAAGAATGACGACGCACTGGTGCTGCTCGCGCGGTCGTTGATTTACCGCAGTTACAACGAACTTGAACGGTCGATTGACCGCGACTCGGCGCTGGAACTGGCGACCGAAGCACTGGCGCTTGACCCGAAAAACCCGAAGCTGCTGGCGATACAAGCGTATGCCCTACAAGCCGTTGGGCGGGTAGCGGATTCGGCGCGAACAGCCGAGGAAGCGCTGCGGCTCTCCCCCAACGATGGATTAGCGCGGGTGGCGATGGCACTGGCATATGGGGGCGCGGGGAGCTTTGAGATTGCGCTGCGGGAAAGCCAACAGGTGGCACAAACCACCGATTGGCAGATGGAAGGCCAGCGGGCGATGGCGAACAGCTACAGCGATCTTGGGGATTACAAAGCCGCGATTGAGGCGATTGAGAAAGCGATCAGCCTGAATAAGTATCTGGCGCCGCTGTATTTTGAACGGGCGCTGTATGCGATGCAGATTGGTGACGCCGACGCGGCCACGGCAGCGTACTTCCAAGTGCTGACCTACCATCCTGATAATGTGAAAGCCCGACTGCGGTTATGCGAACTTTCGAGCTTGCTGCGCGAACGGAACGCGGCGGTGCAGTACTGCCATGAGGTCACTGACCGCGCACCGGGCTACGCGATGGGCTGGTACCAACTGGGCATGGAATACTTCTTACAGGGAAACTTTAAGGCGGCACAGGATTCCCTACACCGCTGCTCATCGTTACAGGTGATGCAGGATGTGCCACCTTCGGAACGGCGCTTCGAGTGCTGGTATGTGCAGGGGCAGGCAGCGGAGATCCTCGGCGACTGCCCGAATTTACTGACGACATACAACGAATTCCGCGCGATGGCGAAGGATGTGGCGGTACAGCAAACGTGGACTTACCCACCGGAAGGCCCGCCGGGTTGTGGCAGCAACGGCATGGTCACGAGCGTGCCTGTCGCGCCGACGTGAGAAATGCGTTTTAACGCAAAGGCGCTAAGGTGCAAGGACGCTAAGATTTTTATTACAGCGGCGCAGAGATTACAGAGGCATACGAATGAGATAGGGCGCAAGTGATACGCCCTTTTTATTTAACCAGTGGTGCAAGTCTAACCCCCTCATCCCAACCCTTCTCCTCAGCACGCAAGGGAGAAGGGCTTTAAATCGCCTGTGTGGGCAAAAGTTGCCTATCCAGAAAGATTTACAATGGTTCAAAACACAAACTTGCACCATTGGTTATTTAGAAGGGGTTACCAGCGGTGGTGAACCTGACGGGCAATATACTTGCCGTAGATTTCACGGATTTTGAGCATTTGCACATCGGTTAAGGGTGGCAGGTCGGAGGCGCTGATGTTCTGCGCGACTTGATCGGGGCGTTTGCCGCCGGGGATGGCACAGGTGACCGCACCATACATCAGTATCCAACGCAGGGCGAACTGAGTCAGGGTGATACCTTCCGGCACAAGTGCGCGAATTTCCTCGACAGCGTGCAAGCCCGTTTCATAATCCACACCAGAGAACGTTTCGCCACGGTCAAATGATTCGCCGTGACGGTTGAAATTGCGGTGATCGTCGGTGGCGAACTGCGAGTCGCGGGTCATCTTGCCCGTGAGCAAACCACTGGCGAGTGGGACGCGGGCGAGGATGCCGATTTTGCGACGTTTGGCTTCTTGAAAGAACAATTCAGCCGGACGGTGACGAAACATGTTGAAGATGATCTGGACGGTTTGCACATTGGGGTATTCGATGGCTTTGAGGGCTTCTTCGACTTTCTCGACACTCACACCGTAGTAGCGAATTTTGCCAGCGCGGATGAGGCTATCCATCACGTCGAACACTTCGGGCATATAGTAAACGGCGGTGGGCGGACAATGCAACTGCACAATGTCGAGCGTATCGGTTTGGAGATTTTGCAGGCTGCGATCTACCCACGCATGGATATTTTCGGGGGTGTAGTTTTCGGGAACCTGCGGCAGGCGGCGACCGAGCTTGGTGGCGACGATGATTTCCTCACCCGCGCGTTCACGGCGGAGTTGAGCGATGAGGCTTTCGCTGTGACCGTCGCCGTAGACATCGGCGGTGTCGATGAAGTTACAGCCGAGGTCGATGGCAGCGTGCATGGCCGCCAGCGAGTCACGGTCATCAACAGCGCCCCACGAGGCGCCAATTGCCCACGCACCAAAGCTGATATCGGATACCTGCCAGCCAGTACGGCCTAATTCGCGGTAGTGCATGGTGAACTCCTAGGAATGTTGATTAACCGCAGCCCTAAAGGAGGCTACGCACTGGCACAGAGAAATAAAATACAAGATTGAACCGCCAAGTCGCCAAGTTCGCCAAGAAATTCAATACAGAGTTACGCCAAGGCAGCGTATTCTTTGCCGCATTTTTCGAGGATGCGCTGGGCATCACGCACGTTGATGAAGGGCGCGACCTCGGCATAGAAACGGGCGGCAGTCGCGGCGGCGGATTTTTGACCGGCAGCCGAGGTATCGCCAGTATCAATAGCATAGTTGGCTTCGTCCAAGCCGTCGATGGGTTCGAGTGTGATTTCGAGGACGTACAGGCTGCGGGCGCGTTCGAGCTTGCCTTTGCGCTTGTCGGCGGCGGCGGCTTGGTCGGCATTACCAGCCTGCTTGTAATAATCGGCGAGGCGCGCTTCCTGCTCGATGGCATAGGTGAGGATTGCGCCGAAGGTGTTGAGAGATGACATGGGTGTTCCTTATAGTGAGGGTTTTGTAGTCAGGAGGGGAGTACCTGTGTGTGCTCCCCTACAATGCATACATTTTATGATGTTATTTTATACGCTCAAGGATACCCGACACGCCGCGTATTTGGCAACAGGCGACCGTTTAATTCACGGTGTCATTCGAACCGCGATTGAATAACCCCGCGACAGCAGCAGCCAGAAATACCCCAACGGTAAAGATGATGCCGGACAGCGCACTCCCCCGCGCGGCAGGAATGGTATGCGGCGGCAGAAGCAGCGGTTGTGCTGACGGCGCGGTGGCGGGTTGGACGGCAGCGGGAACAGGCACGATGGGCAAAGCGGCGTTGGCGGGTACGGCCTTCTTGCCTTTGAGCGAGCCATGACGACGGGCATATACCTGCGTGAACTCCGCGCCGAACAGGAAGATCTGCGCGGAGTAGTAGATCCACACGAGGATCAGCACGAAAGAACCGGCGGCACCATAGGCCGAGGCGGTGCTGCTGCGCCCCAGATACCAACCAAGGAGTAAGCGAC
>JAPUDW010000159.1 GCA_027492915.1 Bacteroidota bacterium
TGTCATTCTCCCACTATACTCCTTTCTTCCCTAATCCTGAATGTTATCCTGTGGTGAAATCTTCTTGTCTTACTGAATCAACTCCGCCGCGTATCGCCCCATCGTCATTACCGAAAGCTGTGGGTTGACGGTCGTCGCTGTTGGGAACACGCTGGCATCGCACACATACAGGTTGTCGTAGCCGTAAACCTTAAACTCAGGGTTAATAACCCCGCCGTTCACGCCACCGCTGCCACGGTTCTTGCTGATGCGGTTGCCGCCCTGCGGATGCCCCGTGCCGAGCAGAATATCACGCTCGTCCTTCACCAGTTTGCGTAAATCTTCCTCGAACAGGTGGAATTGCTCCGGCGAGTACACACCGCGCCCACCTTCATAGGGGCGGTAGTGGCGGGTCGAGGCGTAAATGTTGGTCGCGCCGCCGCGAAACATGATTTGCCCCAGCAGCACCAGCGCATCGACCAGTTTGTTCAGGTCGCGCTCGGTCGGGCTGTACACAATATCCGGCACACCGGGCAGGAATAAGGCGCTTGAGAGCGAGGCGTTGCTCTCGGTGCCGATCAGTACCCCCACGCCGGCCATTTTGGCGTAGTTCTGCATATTGGTGTAGTGCGTGTCCAGCCACCCCGGCATCGCCAAGGCTTGCGCAATCGGCGGGTTATACCATGTCTCGTAGACGAAACCCGACGACCCTTCCGGCTTGATGTAATGCCCGATCTGCAACCCCGCGAAGCTCTTAAGGTCGTTCTCCCACAGGCCGTGCAGGGGGCTGCCCATGTTGAACGACAGGTATTTGCCCACCGGAAGCTGCCCCGCGCCGATGCCGCTTTGCATCAGCAGCCAGCTAGAGGCAATCGTCCCCGCGCTCAGGATGACGGTAGTGGGATGCTCAATTGTGAGCTGCCGCCCGTCGCGCAGTTGGCACACAATCTCGGTGATCTTGCCACCTTCCCCGTTCAGCTTCTTAACTTCCGCCTCGGACACAATGCGGAAGCGCTGCGGGTGTTCTTCCTGTACCTTCGGCAGCACTTCATCGAGCATCGACAGCTTACGCCCGTACTTGCAGCCGATGTTGCAGTAGCCGCAGCCGAGGCAGTCGGTAATGTTGGCCTCGATCACATCATAGGTCAGCCGGTCAGGGTTAGCGGCGTGGTAATTATCGACCCCCTCGCCGATCACCTTATCACCGGGGTTGAGCACATCCTCCCACGCGCGTGTGCCGCTCGACTCTTTAATCGACTTAATCTGCATCCGTTCGCGCACAGCCTTTTGCGCTAGCTTGAACACACCCACGTCAATCCCCGCGTTATTGCCGTTCGGGTCGTTCCAGCGCTCCAGCACCTCGTCCGGCGTGTCGAAGCACACGGCGTTGTTCACCACCGTCGTCCCGCCGACGCAGCTTCCTTGCAGCACCGTGAAGCGCAGCGATTGCGAGATTTGCAGCGCACCGTCGCTGTACAGCCGGCTAATCATATCCACCTCGTCCTCGCTGAAGTTGTCGGGGTGGACGTATGGGCCTTTCTCGATCATCAGCACCTCGCGCCCCTGTGCGGTCAGTTGTTCCGCCAGTGTCGCGCCCGCCGCACCTGACCCGATAATCACCACGTCGGCGGTCAGCTTGTCGATACCGTTCTGCCGCAGCACTTGCGGGGTAATCACATCTAGCGGCGCGTGGCGGCGGATAGACTTCGCCATCTTGCCTTCCGGTCGCTGCGAAAAGCGTGTGTAGCCGATGGCTTTTTGCACGGCGGGGTTGCTGTAGTAGCCGATGAACGTGAGCTGCATGTTGAAGCGCATCATGCCTTCGATGATGTCAATAATCCGGTCGAGCTTGATGGCGTGCAGCACGGCGTAAATGCCACGTTTCTCGACAATATCACGCTTAAAATGTTTGTCGATAAATGCTTTGCGCAGTTCAGGGCTGAGGTAATTAATGGGCGGCATCAGCGATAGGAAGGGCATGGTCGCCAAGCCGATGATCGACAACTGTGCCAGCCACAGCCGCTTGGAAGGGAAGGACGCGAGGTAATCATCCGTCCGCAGTACCACCTGTTCCGGCTCGACCACTTCCTTCTCACCCTCGATCAGTGTTTCCGCCACCGCTTCCAACGCGCGGAAGTGCAGCGGTGTGAAGAATCGGGTGTGGTCGAGCAGCGAACCGTCTACTTTGATCTTGAGCAGGATGAACGCGCTGATCGCCACCACATCCACGCCCAGCGCCCCCAGCATCATCGTGCGGCTGTCGGTGCCGAGCGCCGGATAATTCACCACGCCGTAACGGTTGATGCCTAAGTGGGTGACGATGACCGCGAACAGCGAGAAGATGTTGCCGAGGATGAACACATTAACGTAGTCACCGTTCTTGCGCGTGTCCCGCGCCGCCACCAGCAGGCAGATGCCCAGCAAACCGATTTTGACCGCCGACCCGCCCACCATTATCGGCTGCCGGAAGAAATCAACAAGCGCGGCAGGGCCGGTGTAGTACAGCACATAATGCGCCAGCGTCGCCACCGCCGACCCCACGCCGCCCACCCAATACACAATCGTCGCGAACTTTTCCCAGCCGGTTTGTGGTTTGTCCGGCATCCACGGCATCCACTTCGATTTCGTTTCCGGCGCTTCTCGCACCAGCCACAGCAGCATCACGCCGAAGAAAGCCGAAAAGCCCATCGCGCCGACCAGCATGGCGGTTTGCCCTGCCGCCTTCGGGCTGTTGATGACCATAATCACCCCCAGCACATCCAGCGCAAACCCGCTGATGAGCACATAAACCATCGTGCGCCAGCGCCGTACATCGCCGGATGCGAACCACGCCAGCAGCGCCAGCAGTGCGAGGCTGGCAGTCGCGTTGGATACCAGCGGTGGCTCAACCCACATCGGGTTGCTCGCACCCTGATACACGCCCGTCAAACTGAATAAATAGAGGAGGAAGTTCACCGCCGCCGTGAACTTCAAAAACCGTGCTAACCGAATTTCTGCTGGTGCATAATCCTTCATGAGCAGGTCTCCCGCAGACATTATATTGTTGTGATAAATTAGGTTCTAGTAGTCAGAATAGGCCTGTTTGTTGTTTGGCACAAATGGATTAATGTCCCAACACGATCTGTTTTCGACAAAATGCCACTTCAAACTGCCTCTCGTCCCATGAGTGTTTATTCGCGAATAGTTTTAATGGTGAAAATAGCCACCTCTCAAAACTTCGTATGGTAGTGGTCATTTAGTAAGTGATGAATTTCAAGGTCTGTAAATTTTAAGTTCACATTGTAGGGACGTAGCGGTGCGCAGCCTCCTGTGGATGCTACGTCCGCATCCCAAATTCACACTCACCACTTACTTTGCAACCACCATCCTTCGTATTACTCCCCCTCGCCAAGCTGTACTCAGCAAATTGGAGGGGGGTGAGGTTGAGAAAAGTCCCATCAAATTATGACCTTTCCCCCTCAGCCTCACACTCCCCTTAGCCAACACTTATCACATGCTTACCCAAGCATAGATCTGTCTGTGACCTGGGCTGCGTAAGAGTTGATATGTATGTGGCGCGCACATATCGTGTCTGGCAAATTAACTTAGGAGATAGGAACACCATGAAGTCTCGTATCCTCACTGTTCTGTTACTCGTCGCCATTACGGCGTTCGGACTGGGCAGCGTAGGCGCACAGTCGTCGTCGCCCGGTGCGACCCTCTATGCCCTGACTAGTGGCGGCAACATTTTAACGATTGATGCAGCCAATCCTTCACAGTCCACGAATTCGGCTGCAATTACCGGACTTGGTTCCGGCGAAACGTTGATCGGCATTGATGTGCGTCCTGCAACGGGTGAATTGTTTGCCGTCAGCGATGCCAGCCGTATGTACAAGATTGATCCCATGACTGGTGCTGCTACCGCAGTCGGCAGCGGCTTTACCCCGGCACTTGATGGCGCTAACTTCGGCTTCGACTTTAACCCGACGGTGGATCGCATCCGCCTGACCAGCAGCAGCGCTCAGAATTTGCGCCTCAACCCCAACAATGGTGGTGTCGCGGCAACTGATGGCACACTCGCCTTCGCCGCTGCGGATGCAAACGCGGGTGCAACCCCCAACATCGTCGCTTCGGCCTACACCAACAACTTTGCGGGTGGCAGCAGCACGACCCTCTATAACATCGACGGTACGTTGAATGCCCTCGTCACACAGGTTCCCCCCAACGACGGCAAGCTGAACACCATCGGCAGCCTCGGCGTCAGCGTGGGTGCAAACACCGGCTTCGATATTCTGGGTAACAATATCGCCTACGCCTCGATTGGCGGTAGTTTGTACAGCATCAACCTGTCAACGGGTGCGGCGACTTCGGTCGGCAGCCTGAGCAGTGGGGTGGTCGATATTGCCATCGCCACCGCGCCGCTGGCGATGGGTTCGGGCGCGGGTGTCTGCGGTGTCCTCAGTGCGACTGCCAACTCGGTTGTGCGTGTCTCCAATGGTGATGCTGGCTGCCGCTTGCTGGTCGCCAACCGTGGTTACATCAATCCGCCGGAACAAATCGGTGTTCAGGATCTGGTGAACGCGGGCATCATTCAGGCAGTCGATGTGTTCGACCCCGCTGGCAGCGGTGCCCCCAACGGCGCACAGGTCTGCTTGCTCGGCAGCGGTCGCGTCATCTTCTTGAATGCCGCCGACTCGCCCCGTGTCATCAACCAGCTTGATGCCACCACCGCTGGCGGTTACACCTGTGCCTTTATTCCTTCTGCGGGTACAGCCGTACTCGTCCAGAACTAACACGCTATTTTCCGGGGCGTACTTCAGTGCGCCCTGCTAAAAAATGGTCATGCGCCCTACCCCTTGGCGTGTGACCTTTTTATTTAAATGTTACGTTTGAAAAGGTAAACCAAACGGCATGGCTTGGCAACCATCATCAATAGATGGGTAGTGCTGCAAGCCGAAACTCAACAACAATAGAATTCACATTGTAGGGGCTGGATTTTTCCAGCCCGTGCCACCAATCCACAATCCTCATTGACTTCGCCCCTTTAAACGGCGGGGAATACATTTCCTCTGGCATTTTCTCCCCTCCTTGTTACTACGGGGAGGCTGCGCAGCGTGGGGGTGGGGTCGATAGTACGTCCACCACTTAATGCAGTCCTACCCATCTCCACGTCATCAGGTTAATCAGAACAAAAGGTCTAAACTGTGCTATAATGAGCTTGCCAGAGAACATTTCGCAACATTCATCTGTATGTAAGGAGAGGTATCATGGCAACTGAAACAAAAACCAAATTGAACTTCAACTCGATCATGATCGGAAGCCCGCAGCCCGCCGCACTCGCGGACTTTTACCAGAAAGTGTTTGATCGCCCCGCCGATATGACCGAGGACGGCTGGTGGATGTGGCAGGCCGGTGCCGGTTCCATCAGCATCGGCGAACACTCGGAGGTGAAGGGGCAGGCCAAAGAACCGGCGCGCATCATACTCAATCTCGAAACGAAAGAGGTTAAGTCCGAATTTGAGCGCCTGAAGCAAGCGCAAGTCACCGTTATCAAAGAACCCTATGAAATGGGCGGCGGCTGGATTGCGACCCTCGCCGATCCCGATGGCAACTATGTCCAACTCGTTACCCCGTGGGAAGGCTAACCCCACCAACCATCATAAGGGCGCAGCTTATTTACTACCGTCATGGCACTTTGTAGGGATAAGGACGCCTCATCCGTGCTACCAACCAAAATGTATTTTGCTGTAGGGGAGCACCTATAGGTGCTCCCGTCTTTTACTTCACAACCACCCTCTGTCAGATTGTAGGGACAGCAGACAGGCTGTCCGCGCCACAACTACACCCTCATCGTTTACTTCACGTCTGCCGATTTCTCGTAGGGAATGGTCTCAGACCATTCCGTTTGCCTCCCCTCTCCAAGCTGTACTCAGCAAATTGGAGAGGGGGTCAGGGGGTGAGGTTGAGTGAAAAATCATAAAATGATCGCCTTATGACTGCTTTGGAAGTGATCTGAGTCCGCTTCCAGAAACCCGCTGATGGCTATCGGCGGAATGACAACTGGCAATCTGAACTTGAGCAATGATTGCCAGTGTGGCTACGAGCGACTTTAGCGAGTGTGGGGGTGAGGGTTTCAAATTGCATCCGGTAGCACCACACTAAACGGCGGAAGCATTTTTATGCTGCAAATTATCATCGTTTTAGCCCTAATTTTCTCCTTGTTACTACGGGGAGGCTGCGCAGCGTGGGGGTGGGGTAATTTCGCACACTCACCGCTTACGTTGCAACCACCATCCCCTCCAAATTAGCACAAAAGTTCTTGTAAAATCAATTTGCTTTCCGTTCGATTTTCGTTTGTTTCTTCAAACTTATGCCCATTTCCCGTCCTCTTGCAGCCGAGAATGCTTACTCTGTAGTTGCCTTTTCACTCAGGACTCAGAACTCAGTACTCAGTACTTTTCCCTTACTATTCCCTTAACTACCGTAATACCCGCCTTAATGTTGCCTGTTATCACCTGTTTAACAGGCAAATCCGGTTTTACAGGCCAGCTTGGTCAACAATCGCCTTCAATTGTCTCACTTTTTGGACATCCACCACCCCGTTTGTTCTCGCCGCACTGCCCAGATGCACCGTATCAGGCTTTACTAACCGGATATAGTCAGCTAACTGTTCGGCTGTCAAACTCCCCGAACTCACAAAGATATACTGCTCCCCAAACTGTTCTAGCCACTGCCGCAGTCCTTCACGCCCTTCCCATGCTGTTGCTGCTGGCCCAGCCGTCAACACCCTCGGCACAATCCCCGCCAATGCTGACAACGCTGCCTCTGGATTTCGGCTCAAATCCAACGCCCTGTGTAACGTCACAGGCAAAGGTGATGCTTCCATCAGCAGCATCTTCATCAAGTTCACGTCAATCACCCCGCTGTCATCTACCGCCCCAAAAACCACGCCATCAATGCCAACCTGCTTCATTTCCTCAAGTTGTGGCATCATCGCCGCCACTTCAATCTCAGTATACCGGAACGTTTCCGCCTGTGGTCGCAAAATCACAAACACCGGAATATGTACGGCCTCACGTACTGCCGCTGTCATGTCGCTGTCCGGTGTCAACCCGCCCACTGCCAAATTAAACGACAACTCGACACTTTGTGCCCCGCCTGCCGCTGCATTCACCGCATCCTCAACCGTTGTCACCGCAATCTCTAAAGTCGTCATGGTATTAGCTTTTCTCTGTATTTCTCTGTGCCTCTGTGGTTCAAAATCCGTTTTATTCTCTGCGTCTCTGCGGTTCAAATCTTCTTGTATTCTACGGCTTAAACTGGATTACACCCCGTTTACCGTTCACCCGCCATTTGGCATCTTCACCATCGAGTTGTGCCGCCAAGCCGCTGGCTAACCCCACCAACGTGTCACTTTTCAAGGTTCGCAAAGCCAACAACGGTGCTTGAAAGTAACCGCACACATCGGCAAATGGCTCCGCAGTATCCCACAAAGCGTCATCCACCAACCGCCGGTAGTTTAAATCCCCTTTTACAATCACCAGTGCCGCATCCTTAAAGGCTGTCATCAGTCGTTCCGGCATCTCCCGCATCACATATGGGCTGTTCCAAAACGCCCCCGGTGCTAACCGCAGCCGTCCTTCATCCAACGCTGTTTGCAACCGCTTACCCGGTTCGGTTGTCACCTCACCATGCTCACCGGATTGCATCGCTCCCAGCATGGTTAGCATATCCGGCACAATCGTGTCGCTGACAAAAGTTGGATGCAGCTTCAAATGGAAAATAACACGATGACCTTTCTCTAGCAGTGCATCAGCTAATGCCAGATCCATCGCCAACTCGGTACCCGTGTTGTCGGCTATAAAATGCACATCACCCGTCTGCCGCATCAGATGTTCCACCACCGCCGTGCTGTCATCCACCAGCAAATCCGCTTCTGTTCCGGTGTTGCCATGTGCCAACGACGCGGCAAAACTAAGGTCAATCCGGTTGCCCCACAGGTCAAAATGAACGAGTCCATGCAGCCGTTCCGCCATCGGTTGTCCGTGCAGTTCAAGCGCCGTTGCCAACAGCCTCCACAACGCCTCGCTGCCCATTTCGGCTGCCTTTTGTGGCGCAAATGGGTCACGTCCACTTTCCCACCAGCGCACCGTGTCAATCAGGTGACGATAGGCAGCAATCTCAGCAAAAAACCAATCGGTTTGCTGCCATGAATGCCCCGCATGAGCTTGTAAGGCTTTTTCCCACACATCGGCATCCGGCAAAAACGGGTTAAATGGCTCAATCGGTTCGTCATTTTCAACCGCCGCTGCCAACCGCTCTAACTGTTCCAGAATGAACGCCGGGTAATCAGGATTTAGGGCTGCCACCTCGCGGATGTTGGTTGGTATACGCCGCTTCATCGTGTCATGGGCAAAGGCGTTACTGTTGTCGGTACGGATCATCGCAGGACGGTTGACCATTGTTTGTATCTCTTGGTAAGTGCTAATTTCATAATGGTAAATGATCTCGCATACCCGTGCCACTGCACCCGACAACAAAAAGGCCTACCGTGCTGGTAAGCCTTTTTCTGTCTCTTTTCGCCTATGGTATGGTTTAAGGCAGGATGATTGGCCCCTTCAGGCCGAAGTTGCTGCCCACCAATACCAGATCGCGCACATCGACTAAACGATCTTTGTTCAGGTCAGCGAGTTCTGGTGCAGGTGGTACCGGAACGTTGAAGTTTGCCCCGATCAATCCCGCATCCGCCAGATCAACGACACGGTTACCGTCCAGATCACCGGCTCGTAGTGTCAGCGTACCGATGTCGATACTGCCTAACGTAGCATCAACCGCTGTGATATAGGCGATTGGCAGGAAACCTGCACCATTCGCTCCCACGATATAGTTACCAACTGGTAAATCCGCAAAGTAGAAATTGCCTTCAGGGTCAACCGGTTGTTCTTGGAGTAGTGTTTGATCGTCTTTGAGCAGGTAAACGGTGATGCCAGTCGCATCCGCTCGTCCCTGATACACAGCCTCACCGCTAATGCTGCCGGTTGAGGGTAGAGGTGTTTGCGTCAGTGTCGGCGGTAAGGTTTGCGTTGGTGCAATGGTTGTCGCCGTAGCCGTTAAGGTTGGCACAAGTGTTGGGGTTGCTGGCAGTGGTTCTTCCGTCACCATCGGGCCATTGGCTGTAAACACACCGTTCACGACCGTGATGGGCAAATCACGCCCATCTTTGTCAACCGTCAGCGCAATACAATCCACGCCGCTGCTGCCCGCACCTGCCGCTGTATAACCGAGTGTCAGCGCCAATATATTGCCGTTGATCGGTGTCGCAGGTGACAATCGGCTGGCGGCGATCACCCAACTACCGTCCTGCTTGTAACCTTGGTCGATCACGAAGCTGTTGCTGTCGTTGAAACCGTCACCCTTGAGCAGTCCTACGCCATTCAACACAGCCGGATTCACCTTACACACCAGTTGCAAACCGTAAACATTGGTAACGTTGAGCAGGTTGATCTGCGCCAGCACGCCCTGTCCCACATCAGCGCTCGCAGGCACGACATCAACTTTCAGCGTTGCGCTGCCTGTTGGCGGCGGGGTTGGTGTCGGTACGATGGGCGTAAAGGTTGGTGGCACGCCGGTGGTGGTTGGCACGATTGGTGTTGGTGTTGGCGGTACCACGGTTCCGGTAAGTGTGGGTATCGGTGTAGTGGTTTTGGTCGCCGTTGGCACAATGGGCGTGTTGGTTTTGGTCAATGTGGTCATCGGTGTTGTGGTCGGTGTAACCGGTGTTGCTGTTGGCAGTATCGGTGTCGGTGTTAAGCCTGTATTGGGGACGATAACCACATCAACCCAGTAATTCAGATTATTTGAACCCGAAGTCGGGAATGAACCATTAGGACCCTGTTTGAACACACCATTAGGATTGGCGGTCGAATGCGCAGGTGCTGTCAGTGGGCCATTCACGAGCGGTGTCGTAAAGGCATTGGTCGTATAGCTAAATCGACCGGACGAACTGTGGTATGACGCGATATAGATTGTATTCGCGGTAATTGCTACCGGAGCCGAGAAGTTGACAGTCTGCCATCCAGAAGCCGATTCGTTGGTAAAGGTTGCTGTCGCCAGCAGTATGCCGCTGCTCGTCCAAAGGTGTCCGGTGTGGGTACCTGTATTGGCCGGGCCTTTATAGAAGCGCAGTCCAGTCACAACCGCGTTGAAGCTGGCTTGGAACTTGACCCCCAATTCAATCGGCACAGTCCCAAAGTAATCTGGCACAGCAGGCGTGGAGTTGTTCGGCCACAGACTGCATGGGCAGCTAATTGCTGTCGGCAAGGGCGTGTTGGTTTTGGTGGAGGTTGGCAGAGGAGTATTTGTTTTGGTCGCTGTAGGTGGCGGTGTGTTCGTCGCGGTCACTGCCGACTCAATACGGTAAATCGCACCGCTGTAGGCGACCACATAGACTTCACCAGCTTGATCTTCGCCAAATGAACTGACCGAGAAACCGGGGGTTAAGAAACGTGCTGACTGCCACACATTGTTATTGCGGAAGGCCGTCCACATATTGCCGTTGCAATAATCGGCGTATAGGTAATAGCCTTGCAGCGCGGGTATTTTTGCCCCTCGGTAAACGTATCCACCGGTCACCGAGCATCCTTCGCTGTGTGAATATTCGGCTATCGGGAAAATCGCCCCTGCAATCGTTCCTGCTTTGTAGTTGTGGTTGCCTTCATAGGTGTTCCAGCCGTAGTTCGCCCCAGCCGCGCCGTTGGCAGGCCAGAAGTTGATTTCTTCCCACATGCCTTGCCCCACGTCACCCATGTAGAAGTCACCGTTCAGGCGGTCGAAGCTCCAGCGCCACGGGTTGCGGATGCCTAGAGCCCAAATGGAGACAGGGAAGTTCGCTTTGGTCACATCAATCCGCAGCATCTTACCCAGCAACGAATTGGGGTTCTGCGCGTAGTTTTGCGGGTCGCCACCGGAACCACCGTCGCCCATGCCCACGTACAGCAAGCCGTCCTTGCCGAAGTTCATGTTGCCGCCGTTGTGGTTGGAATACGGCTGGTCAATGAACAGCACCTGTGTAGCAGTCGCAGGGTTCGCCACGTTGCCGCTTGCAGGTGACACCGTGTAGCGTGCGATGATGGTGTCGCCCTGTAGGTTCGTGTAGTTGATGTAAAACTGTCCGCTTTGGGCAAAGTTCGGCGGGAATGCGAGGCCAAGCAAACCTTGCTCCGAGCCGCCGGTAGCAATCAATGCACTCACATCCAAAAAGGCAGTGGGCAGCACCGCGCCGTTCTGCCAGATCTTGATCTTACCCGACTGTTCAACAATGAACTGGCGTCCGGTATTGTCACCCGCATGGGTGAAGTAAATCGGCTTCGTCAGGCCGCTGGCAACCTGCGTAAGTTTATAATTTGCGGGATTAGGAGCCGTTGCTCCCTGTCCGGCAGGGGCAGCGTAGGTGGTGCTTCCAATACTCAGTAGCAAAAATAAAAGGAAAATCCACTGTTTTTTCATACACAACCCTTTTTGGCTTACATTTTCACAATCGCTCTAAATTGTGCGGTCTAAGCCTAAGCGAGGGTATGAGAGAATAGTAATGTTGTAGCGGATAACGCTAGTGAATCAGTCCCACCAAGGTTTGTGTTCGGTTTGTGAGCGTTGTCTCCTTGCAACAACGCTCATTACAGTGTAATCCTAATCTATTTCGATGGTGGGATTAGCGGCATAGTTGGTTTGATGCTTGTAATATGGAGGCTGGTATCCGGTGCTGCCTTCCGCTTCATTTGCCGCGCCACATCCCGCAGCAAGCCGCCGAAAATTTGCCTGCGCCCCAGCACATTTTCCACCAGTCCGGTTTTGCCGTCCGTCGCCGAGGATGCCAACCGCAGCGCGCGTTCAGCAGGGACTTCCGGCGGGTTTGCCCACCAGCGGATAATTGTGCTGAGCCGCGAGAGTTTCTTCTCGTAACCTTCCAACGACTCCACCTGCCGTAGCATTTCCGTATCCACGAGGCCGGGGTTGAAGGCATAAATGCCGATGCCGCTGTCGGCATACTCTTTCGCCAGTGCCAGCGTAAAACTCTTGACCCAGTACTTGCTCGATCCGTAGGCATTCTGGAACTTAACCGGCCCATCGTCACCGCGCCCCAGCAGGTTAATCAGCTTGCCGCTGTGCTGCGGTACGAAGTGTTCGAGGGCGATCAGCGAGCCATAATAGGTGCCGGTGATGTTGGTTTGGATCACCCGTTCAAACTGTTCGCGCGGGATATGCGCCGTCGGCCCGAACACGCCTGCCACACCCGCGTTGTTCACCCAGATGTCGATCTTGCGGAAGGTCTGAAGCGCCATTTCGCCTAGCGCCTTCACCTGTTCGTAATCACCCACGTCACAGGCCGCCCCACTTGCTTTGTAGCCTTTCGCTTTCAGCCCGTTTACTGCCTCATCCACCGTCTGCTGCGTCCGTGCCGCCAGCACCACACTTGCGCCTTCCCGTGCGTAAGCTTCGGCAATCGCCAACCCTAAACCCCGACTGCTGCCGGTAATGACTGCCGTTTTTCCTTCAAGAATGCCCATCTTAATCTCCTACGCCAATCACAGTAGGGTTCGCCGCGCCCTTGCCCTTGATGCGGTCATATCCCCAGATGCCAATCGCGATCAGCAGCGCCAGCACAATCATCACAAGGTAGTAAATCCCCGGTATCGCCACCAACTGCCACAACTTGGTTACGCCGCGATCCGGCTGAATATAGACCACCGCCGCGCCGATGGCATAACCCGCGAAGAATAACCACTTCACGCGGTTGGAAAGGCCAAGGCCATGCATCTGCACGAGGATGAACACACCGAGGAAACCGAAGAAGAACATCGGCCACAGGTTGTTCCCCTGCACAATTGCCACAATCGTGCCGTGTGCCAGCACGATAATTTCCTGTGCCAGCATCCACCACTTATTGACATGGATGCGCGTGAGGAACAAACTGCCTTGTAGGATGAGGAGGAACGTATAGAAGAAACCCATCAGATGCCCGTTGGTCGTTTCCATCGGGTGATACCAGAACGTATAGCAAATTGCCCACGCAAACACATAGCCGTGGTACTTCCGCGCGAACTGGATCACGCGCTTGCCGATGGGCAGCCGCTTGCCCACAACTGCCCCGCGCCGGTTGTTTTCCATCAGCATGATCCAGATCAGCATCAGGATAACTGACCCCTGCGATGAGAAGATCGACACATCTTGCGCCAGCCCATCGTACCAGATGTGCGTTTGAGCGAAGTGCAGCACCACGAACAGCGCATTCACCCCCAGCGCGGCGATATTCACACCCTGCAAACCCGCTGAATATTTCTTGACTCGCGTTTGCGCGTACCAGATCAACCCCCACCACGCGACTTGATGCGCGAGGTATAACCCCCACGCGCTCAAGCGGGTGATCGTCGTTGGTTCCGCCAGCTTCCAGTAATACCAGCTTGGCCCTTGGTCGGGCATAAGTGTTGCCCGTACAGGATCAAGCAGCGGTCCCGCTACAAAAATGATCGCGGTAAAAATAAATGCGAATGCGACCCCCGCCCACATTGCCCGTATATCCGTGCGCGGTTGCTCAGATTTTCGTCCTGCTTTCACTGCTGTTTCAGCCGTAGCCATCGCTCATTCCTCCTCAACCCTATCCAATAAAATAAACCGCTTATCCTGTTGTCATTCCACTTTCATAGCTCATGCAAAATGGGCGAAGCCCTATATAAACCCTCTGTATTTCTCTGCGGTTAAATCTTTCTTACGTGTTCTCTGTGCCTGTGCGCAGCCTCCTTTAGGGCTGTGGTTAATCCTGTATTGCCTTTGCTTTAAAACTTCAAACTTGCTACTTGTCACTTGCAACTACCAATCCGTCTAACCATGTATCAATCAGAAAGTCCGCCATTGTCTCTTTCGGCTCGCTATTCAAGAAGTGCGCAGGTAAATTGTGTACGCCTTCGATCACCGACAGGAATGCGCCTGCCAGATGCACAGCTTTTGCCTTAGCAGGGGAGTCATCCGTAAGACCAGCTTGGAAGGCGTGGTGCAGCGGTGTGATGAGCGAGGCAAATGCGCTCATCCGCAGCCGCTCCGCCTCGTGGGGGCTAATCGCTGGCATATCCGATTGCAGCATTCGTCCGTAGTTGATGCTTGGTTGAGAAAGCAACCAACGCGCCGCCGCCTGTAGCTGCTCGCGCAGTGTGTCGCCCGCTGTGCTAATCGCCGCCTCCAACCCGACGCGGTGCCGTTCCAAGCCGCGTTCGGTGACTTGCACAAAAAGTTCTTCTTTACCCCCCGGCGCGTGGTAGTATAGGGAGGCTTGTTTGATGTTGAGCGCATCAGCAATATCCCGCAGCGTGACAGCCGCATATCCGCGTTCACTAAACAGGTGTTCAGCCGTTTGCAGCACACGCTCACGGGCGGAAAATTGAGGTTCAGCAGGAGTATTCATTTTATCTACCTAATATTTGTTAGGTAGTGTAGTTATACCATATTGATCGTAAATAAACTTCAGATAAATGGGAGATGATAGAAATGGCTTACGAAACCATCATTGTCGAAACACCTGCCGCCGGAGTCGGGCTGATTCGCCTCAACCGTCCACAAGCGCTGAACGCCCTCAACAGCCAGCTCACCCGTGAAGTGTTTGAAGCGATGGAAGCCTTTGATGCCGATGAAACCATTCGCTGCATCGTTCTCACAGGCAGCGATAAAGCCTTTGCCGCCGGTGCCGATATCAAGCAGATGGAAGGCATCGACGCGGTGACCATGTTCGCAGGGCAGGACTTCACCGATTGGGTACGGCTGACCCGCATTCGTAAGCCGATTATCGCGGCGGTATCCGGTTGGGCGCTGGGTGGCGGCTGCGAAATGGCGATGATGTGCGACATGATTATCGCCTCCGAAACCGCCAAGTTCGGCCAACCGGAAATCAACATCGGCATTATGCCCGGTGCGGGTGGCACCCAGCGTTTGACCCGCGCGGTCGGCAAGGCACTTGCGATGGAAATCACCCTCGCTGACCGTAAACTAACCGCTGCCGAAGCCCTGCAATATGGTCTCGTCAACCACGTCTATCCGCTTGAGAGCTATCTTGATGAAGCCATTAAACTCGCCGAGAAAATCGCGACCATGCCCGGCGCAGCCGCCAAACTGATTAAAGATACCGTCAACAAAGCCGAAGAACTCAGCCTGACCGAAGGCTTGAGCTACGAGAAGCGCAACTTCTATCTGCTTTTCGGCACCGAAGATAAGGCCGAAGGGATGAAAGCTTTTGTTGACAAGCGCAAAGCCGAATGGAAAAACCGGTAAAGTTTTGCATTTCTTTGGTGTTCTTGGTGGCTGAATATCGACTTTAAAAGGTTTGCAGTATGATGAGCAATCCCCTCCACATCCTCTACACATCCAACTTGCGCGGCGATCTTGACTTACTGCCGCGTGTACACAACTTTTTGCGCTACCTTAAGTCGCTGCCGGTGGATGATGAAGGGGATGTGATGATTTGCGCTGTGCAGCCGCAAACGCCCAGCGTCTATCTACTTGACCTCGGCAACACCTGCGCACCGGATGTCTGGCACTGCTCCGCCACCGATGGGCGCTCGACATTAATTGCCCTTGACGCGATGGGCTACCACGCAGCCAACGTCACCAATGCTCTGTCCCCTGAATCTCGCAGCCGCCTGCGTGATAACCTGCTCGGCATGGCGCTGGTTGATGGCGAAAACGACTGGCAAAACAACGGTATAACTTTTACCTCAGGTTTCACCAAGAATTTATTCTCCCCTCGCCCTGAGGGAGAGGGGTGGGGGAGGAGGGTTGACTTTGCCATCAACCTCACACCTGCCGTCTTTACCCACATCAACGCTAACACACTGCATCTCGCCGATGTAAGCGCAGGGCAGGTGGGTACAGCGCAGGTTAGCTTTATCACCGGCGCACCCGTTTTAACTGCCCACAGCATTTTCGATGTCCCGCCAAACAGCGCGTCCGACCCAACCATCGCCGCGACGGTCGATTTTATCCGCAGCGAGGCGCGTTTCTACAGCCGCAACCAATCGACGAATTAACCCTCAACTCGCATCTTCCCGTAGGGAATGGTCTCAGACCATTCCACTTTCACTCTAAAAATCCACACTGTTTGACGCAAAGGTTTGAAAACTCGAACCATCCAATAAGAATTTTTGTGCTATAATTTATCTTGTTTTCTCTATAGGTAGCACCAC
>JAPUDW010000160.1 GCA_027492915.1 Bacteroidota bacterium
CTCGTCGCAGTTGTCGCAGTTCATGGAACAAACCAACCCGCTAGCCGAACTGACGCACAAGCGTACGCTTACCGCGCTCGGCCCCGGTGGTCTGCGCCGTGAACGTGCAGGCTTCGATGTCCGTGACGTGCATCACAGCCACTACGGTCGCATTTGCCCGATTGAAACACCTGAAGGCCCGAACATCGGTCTGATCGGTCGTCTGGCAAGCTATGCCCGTGTCAATGAATACGGTTTCGTGGAAACCCCGTATCGTAAGGTGATTAAGTTCCTCGCGCCTGATGATCCAAATCTGTTGGGTCGCACCTTGCGCGAAGATATCGAAACCGAAGGCGGCAAAACGATTGCCGAGGACGGTGCCATTATTGATGCCGATTTGGTGAAGAAGCTGCAAAAGGCAGGCATTGAGCAGGTGCCGGTGATGCCCTTCGTCAGCCCTGAGAATGTATACCTCTCGGCGGATAACGAAGATCACTTCATCGTCGCGCAGGCCAACTCGCCGCTCGACTCACTCAATCAATTTGCCAACGAGCGCGTTTCTGCTCGTTACAACCAGAAGTTCCTATTGATGTCGGCACGCCGCATCGACTACATGGATGTTGCGCCCCGTCAGATCGTGGGTATCAGCGCCGCGCTCATTCCCTTCCTTGAACATGACGATGCCAACCGTGCATTGATGGGTTCGAACATGCAGCGTCAAGCTGTGCCGCTGTTGAAGCCCGATGTACCGATTGTCAGCACCGGTATGGAAAGTCAGGCCGCTTACGATAGTGGTCAGGTATTGGTGTCCGACCGCAACGGTGAAGTCATCAGCGTTCAGGGCGACCGGATTATCCTGCGCGAAGAAACCGGCAGCGAACATATTTACCGTCTACGTAAGTTCAATCGTTCTAACCAATCGACCTGCATCGACCAGCGTCCGGTTGTGTTCAAGGGGCAGTACGTCAAGAAGGGTGATGTCATCGCGGACAGCTCGTCCACCGATCACGGTCACTTGGCCTTGGGTCACGACGTGTTGGGCGCGTTCCTGTCATGGGACGGCGGTAACTACGAAGACGCGCTGCTCATCAACGAGGAAATGCTGCGTAACGACAAGTTCACCAGCATCCATATCGAGAAGCACGAACTCGAAGCCCGCGACACCAAGCTTGGGCCGGAAGAAATCACCTATGATATTCCGAATGTCGGTGAAGATGCGCTGAAGGACTTGGACGAATTTGGTATCGTCCGCGTGGGTGCTGAAGTCGGCCCGAATGATATTCTGGTCGGTAAGATCACCCCCAAGGGCGAAAAAGAACTCAGCCCGGAAGAAAAACTGCTCCGCGCGATCTTTGGTGAACAAGCGCGCGAAGTGAAAGACTCATCGCTGCGGTTGCCGCATGGTGAAAAGGGTAAGGTCGTTGATGTCAAGACCTTCACCCGCGACGAACATCCTGATTTGCCAGCAGGTGTCGAGAAGATGGTGCGCGTCGGTGTCGCCCAGAAGCGTAAGCTGACCGTCGGCGATAAGATGGCCGGTCGCCACGGTAATAAGGGTGTTATCTCCAAGATCGTGCCTGTGGAAGATATGCCCTACCTGTCGGATGGTCGTACCGTCGAAATCATTCTCAACCCGCTCGGTGTGCCCGGTCGTATGAACATCGGACAGGTGCTCGAAATTCACTTGGGTTGGGCGGCTGACCGTCTCGGCTTCCGCGCTATCACCCCTGTGTTTGATGGTGCCAAGGAAAGCGAAATTCAAGGCGAACTCGGTCGTGCTTGGATGATCGACCGCGCATGGAAGGAAATTTCCGACCGTGCATGGATATGGTTGAACGGGTTCGAACATAACCCGGACGACTTCGAAGATGATAACGAAGTTCGCCGCCTGTATATTCACAGTTGGCTGGGCGAAAATGGCAAGTACGATGCGGATAAGCTGCGTACTGACGATGTGTACGCCCGCCGCGTGGTATTGGCCGAGTGGTTGAATGAAAAAGGCTACGACTCCGACAATGCCCTGATCTTCGATACCACTGGCTTGTCGATGGCCGAACGCCAGAATCGCGATGATGTGGCGCTGAAGGCCGCCTTACGCGAATGGTCACTGTGGGCGAACCCTGATCTCGAAATTCCGCTGGACTTGGAATACAAGGATCTCAAGCGGATTGCTGACCAAACCATGTTCGATACGGGTAAGCCAGTGCCGATCTATGGCAAGCATACCCTGTATGATGGACGCACGGGCGAACCCTTCGACCGTTCAGTAACTGTTGGTCTTATCCATATGCTCAAACTCGCGCATTTGGTCGAAGACAAAGTCCACGCCCGCTCGACCGGCCCGTACAGCCTCGTTACCCAGCAGCCGTTGGGTGGTAAGGCGCAGTTCGGTGGTCAGCGCTTCGGTGAAATGGAAGTGTGGGCGCTGGAAGCCTACGGCGCAGCTTACACGCTGCAAGAAATGCTCACCGTCAAGTCCGACGATGTGCAGGGGCGTGTCAAGACCTACGAAGCGATTGTGAAGGGCGAACCGATTGAAGAACCGGGTATCCCGACCAGCTTCCGCGTGTTGGTGAAGGAACTCCAAAGCCTCGGTTTGGCGGTCGAAGCCATCTCCGAGTCGGGTGAGGTCATCAAGTTCGGTAAGGATGAGGAGAAGTCGCGTATGCCTAAGATGGGTACGGGCTTGCTCAGCCTCGCCGGAGATACGATTGACTAACTCGGTTTAGTTAGCATGATTAAGCAGCTCAGAACGCCGTATTGGAGACAGTACGGCGTTTTGTTTTAGGGTTATAATGCATACAGAATAATGAATGAGGCACAAAATGATGGCATCTAATTTTGTTATGAAGCCACAAACAGGTGAAATCCTCGCCACAAATGTAACATTCGAGGAATACCTTGAACGTTTTGCTGGGATGCACTGTGAACTTGTTGATGGGAATGTGATCAAAATGTCGCCAGTTTCTTTGAGTCATAATAATTTGCAACTCTACCTGATAGGTTTGCTTAGTGCCTATTTTGGTCATAGGCCTATCGGCAAAATATTGTCTCAGCCATTTGTTCAACGACTACTTTTGGTCGATTCAAAGCGTGAACCAGATTTGTTTATTGTTCTAAATGAAAATTTGGCTCGACTAACCCAAACTTATCTGGATGGCCCTGCTGATATATGTATCGAAATAGCCTCGCCGGGTACAGAGGATGTAGATCGTGGCGACAAGTTCTTGGAATACGAAGCGGGTGGGGTTGGGGAATATTGGCTGTTTGATCCACGCCGACGCGAAGCCTTATTCTATAGATTAAGTGCTGATGGATTGTATGAACAACAATTGCCTGATGCGTCTGGGAATTATCGAACGTTTCGTCTTCCCAATTTCGTATTGCATGTTCCCACATTATGGCAAGCTACTTTGCCTGACTATCTGGCTACCGGAAAAGCTGTTCAGGATATGTTGAAATAACCATGTTTATCCCTCATCGCCACGATTGGAATGTCACCCCGCCGGAAGCGATTGCGCTGCAAAAAACCCTAGCCGCAGAAGTCATCAGCAACAAACCGCTCGACATCGTCTCAATCAAGTTGGTCGCCGGTGTTGATGTCAGCGTGAAAGAAAATGTGTCACAGGCCGCAGTCGTTGTGCTGACCTATCCCGACCTACAGGTGATCGAAACGGTGCTAACGCAGCAGCCGACACCTTTTCCCTACATTCCCGGCTTACTGACTTACCGCGAAGGGCCAGTGTTAGAAGCCGCCTTTGCCAAACTCCAACATGAGCCGGATGTGTTCATCTTTGATGGGATGGGCATCATGCACCCGCGCCGCATTGGTATCGCCAGCCATATGGGTGTGTGGTTACAAAAGCCGACCATCGGCTGCGGCAAAACCTACTTCTTGGGGCAGTACGACGAACCGCCGCAAGAACGTGGTGCATGGAGCTTGCTCCACGATAAAGGGCAGGTTATCGGCGGCGTATTAAGGACGCGGCAGGGTGTCAAACCGGTCTATATCTCACCCGGTCATCTGGCGGATTTACCCACATCGCTCGATTTGGTGATGCGCTGCACGCCCAAATACCGCCTCCCCGAACCTATCCGTCAAGCCCACAACGCCGCCGGTCAATTTTAATGACATTTCGTAGGGGAGGGCCTTTGACGACCCTCCCTTGCATTTTCTAATGAATGTTACAAATCAATCTCGAACGCTTCGAGGATTGCCAACGCAATCGGCAAGCCCTTCATGAAGTCGTCGGGGTTATTCGGTAGCAAACTCATGGTGATGACGATGTTCTCGTTATATTCGACTGCCAACACCGCCTCGTTAAGTTGGAATGGTGCGCCGATATAAACCGTACGCCCATCAGTTAACGTCAGCGTGTCGAATGTGTCGTAACCGAACATGGCGACAAAGGAGTGCAGCGCATCTTCCGCTGATTCACCCGCCTCAAGGTTGCGTGCCGACATAATGAGCCGGACGGAATCGGTTGTGCCCTCAGGAATACCGGCGACATTGATGCCGCCTCTTAAGTAGCTGTCCCAACCTTCAGGATAATGAATCGTAATTTGACCCTCCACCAATGTTTCGGAAAGGTCGATACTGCTGGGTTCGACATCAGAGAGATCCAGCGGCACATGCAGCGAGTGTGCCACGATATTCAAGATTTCCTGTACGGCATCTTCTTCACCCGGCGCGCCGTAAACCTTAATCATGGCGACCAAATTGGCTTCAGTCGTGATGCTCGAATTCATCTGGCTGCCGCCCGAAATCGACACGCCCGGCAGTAAGGATTCCGGCGCAACAATGGCCGCTGCCACCGCCACATCATCACCGGCTTGCTTGCCGACTAATCCTTCGAGTGTGGCACCATCTGTATTCTCGCTGCCGTCCGCGTTAATCAGGAACGGTGGTATCGGGAATGCGAAGTTTTCCAGCGGTAACATAGCACCAAAGAGCGCCGATTGGTCTGCTTTGTCCGCCGAAGTTGCGTTGACCACAATCAGATATTCGCCTTTATCTGCCGAGAAATCTTCAAGGCTGCGGGTATTTGTGATCACTACGCTCGAACCATCCTCGTATGCTGTCCAATCAGATGCATCGGGATAAGCGAGGGCAAGCGTTTCAGCTTCATTCGTAAACGTAAGCGTGTTGGCGAAAATCGTATTGGTGATGGTCGTCGTGATCGACAAGTTACCCGCAATAGCGTAGTAGATCGGCAGCGCTTCTTCAACCGTGTCGGGGTGGGTTGTACCCAGCAGGAGGGCGTAAACCCCCTCGTCCAACTCAACCAAGCCCACGCTGATCGTGTAATCCTCAACTGCGCTGGTCAAGAAACGTGCGCGGCTCGGATAATCTTCCACATCGACCACATCATCCGGTTCCCCCGGTGCGCGCTCGGCGATAATTCCCCATGCATCTTCAAAATCCCCATCGCCCACCAGCGCGACGAGCTGTTGTGGCGGAATAATTTCCACGCCCATTTCACCCGGTTTTATCGCCCCTTGTGACAGGGTATTGGGTGCTTGATTAGCGAGTTTAAGGCCACCTTGTTCGTTACTTTGAAGGGGAATGTTATACCAGTCTGATGGGTATTGAGCGGTCAACCCACTCACAGGGTCAACCGCCGTTTCGGTAAGCAGCGGGTCTTTAGTCTGGGCGAAAACGACCGAGGAAAGCAGCAGTAAACACAGTGTTGTTACCAGTTTTTTCATCATAGTGTGATATTTTAACCTTATAAAAACTGCCGATACTTGCATTGTAGGCAGATCGATAAGGTGTGCAACCCATCACTGACCACCGCAAAACCTACTGGAAAGGAGATCACATGGTTGCTGAGGCTAACCATCATCGTAGGGCGGCGGGGTAATGCTCGGTCGCCCCCGTTCATACACCTCGACCATTCGCGCGATGTCATCCAGCTTGTTGCGCACAATCGACTCGCCTACGCCCATCGACATGAACGAGATGATATAGTGCGCATCACCTATTGTCACAACACCGGCATCTGCAATTACTCGTCCCAAACCCGCCGGTAAATCGCCTTCTGGTAAGATGCCGTCCTTGCCCATATATCCATCAGGGAACACGTACTCTAACGGGGATCGATAATTCGATGCTGGAATACTCAGTAGTGCATCCGTTGCCATGATGGCATCATACATCGTCGCCCAACGTGCAAAGGATTGCCCCCGCTGAATGACATCATACCCGTGTGCCATATCGGTGACGTTAAACAGATTATCGACGCGGTAGAACTCGCCGTTGTACATCATGCCACGGTCGTCGCTCGGCACGAAACGCTCGTCAGTAAAGCCAGCCGTTGCACTGCCTGCCCAGTTCCACGCATACATGCCATTGGTCATGCCGACTTTGCTCCGCAAGAAGTTGTTGAACTTCTCAATCGGGTTGCCCGCCCCCGGCACTCGTTGGGCGACTTCAGCCAGTGTCGTTCCAGCTTCGGTGTTATTGCTAAAGACGATTGTGCTGTAAAGCGGCGTCCCTTGTGTGTCTTTCCATTGGTCACGCGGCGTATATAGATAGTAGTATAGGGCTATCCACGCCTTGAAGCAGCTTGCCACCGGATACAACTTGTCCGACTGAATCTGGATGATAAATTCTTGGTTGTTGTTGGCGTTGATGCGTCGGAAGTCCAGCGCCATCTCCCAACCGCTAAATGAGCCTTCTAAAAACTCGCGGATACTACGTGCTAAATCGGTCTCCTGCGACCAATCATTCGGGCCGGTAGGCGGCTGTTGTGGCTGTACAAGGACAGCAGCACCGAGGAGTTGCAAAAAGCGGCGGCGTGTAATCTTGAAGTTGTTCATCATAATTCTGGGATGGGGCAGGTAACACCCGCCCCTGTGTCTATTACCAGGCGTAGGCTTCCGGGGCTGTGCCACCGGGGCCGGGCCAAATTTCGTCGAGGCGCTTCATGTGTTCGTCTGTGAGCTTGATTTCCAGCGCTCGCAAACTGCCGGTAAATTGCTCCATCGTTCGCGGCCCGATGATCGGTGCAGTCACGACCGGATTGGCTAGCAGCCATGCCAGCGCGACATCAGCGGCTTTCTCACCAATACTGTCGCAGAAAGCTTCGTAGTCGGCAAGCTGCTGTGCTTTTTCTTTGCTGATATTAGCCGAACGATTCGTTTGCCGCCGCTGACCTTTTTCTTTCGTCCCGCCGAGGATACCACCCGCCAACGGACTCCACGGAATAATCCCCAAACCGTAGCTTTCGCAAGCCGGAACGACTTCGAGTTCAATCGTGCGGGCGGCGAGGTTATACAAACTTTGTTCGGAAACCAAACCCATAAAGTGGCGGCTCTTCGCGATTTCATTCGCTTGGGCAATATGCCAACCTGCGAAGTTGCTGCTGCCTACATACAAAACCTTGCCTTCGCGCACGAGCTGCTCCATCGCTTGCCAGATTTCTTCCCACGGCGTTGCGCGGTCGATGTGGTGCATCTGGTACAGGTCAATGTAATCGGTTTGTAAGCGGCGTAAACTCGCTTCACAGGCGCGTTTGATGTTTAACGCCGACAGCTTACTTTCATTCGGCCAATCGCCCATATCACCATAAACTTTGGTGGCGATCACGGTTTTTTCGCGCCGTTTGCCGCCCTGGGCGAACCAACGCCCGACGATCTGTTCGGTGATACCTTCACCCTTCACCCCGCCGTAAACGTTGGCGGTGTCAAAAAAGTTGATGCCGAGATCAATCGCTTTATCCATCACTTCGAAGCCAACTGCCTCGGTTGCTTCTTTGCCGAAGTTCATCGTGCCAAGGCAAAGGCGGCTGACCTTCAAGCCTGTACGTCCCATGTATGTGTATTGCATATGAATACTCCACGTAAGCGTTTAATTTTGGCCTATTGTAGCAGACGTAAGAGGATTAATCCCACGCTGCGAGTAACGCTGCCAGATGCGCATAGATACCGTCAGGTTTAATGGTGCTAATTTCCGCCTCTGCGCGGGTTGCTACCCCCGAAAGAACCAGCGCGGTTTTGAACCCTAATAGGGAAGCACCTGTAATATCAGTGTTCAAACGGTCGCCAATCATGAGTGTTTCCGAAGGATTTGTGCCGAGCAGCCGCAGCGCCGCCTCAAACATGGGTGCGTCTGGCTTACCCATGACCAGTGGTTGCTTGCCGGTAGAGGCTTTGAGTGCCGCGACGAGACTGCCTGCACCGGGGGCAAGTCCTTCCGGCGTAGGGATGGTGTCGTCTTGGTTGGTGGCGATGAACGCTGCACCATTGCGGATGAGGAAAGATGCTTTTTTGAGCTTTTCGTAGGTCAGGTTCGTATCCAGCCCGACCACCACTGCTTTAGGTGCTGTATCATCCAACGTGAAACCACCTGCTTGCATCACCTGCCGCAGCCCATCGCCGCCAAGCACATGTACCGGCGTACCTGCTGGGTAATTCGCTTTGAGGTAGCTCACAGTCGTGGTGCTAGAGGTGAGAATATGTTCGACAGCCACATCCGGTACACCGAGTTTCGCCAGCTTCGCCACATAATCCGATGGCGCTTTCATGCTGTTGTTGGTAGCCAGCACAAACGGCAGGTTACGGTCGCGCAGCATCTGGAAGAAGTCTGCCATCCCCGGCAGCGGTTCGTCACCTCGCCACAGCACACCATCCATATCACTGACGACCGCTTTAATATTCGAGAGAATCATGCACAGGACTCACTTTCACTCAACACTCACTAACCATCAGTGGCAAGGTATAAATGCTGTCGGTATGATAAGGCGACACTTAGAGATTAGCGAGGGCGATGATGACATTCTCGATTGTGGCATATGATCCGGCGGAACAGGCTTGGGGCGTGGCAGTAGCCAGTAAATTTCCATGTGTAGGCGGTTTGGTCAATTGGGCGCAGTCCAACGTCGGTGCGGTTGCGACACAGGCCATGCCTAAAGTGAAGTTCGGTCCAGACGGTTTGGCGCTGATGGCGCAGGGCAAGACCGCGCAGGAAACGTTAGCGATTCTGCTCAAGGATGACCCTAATCTCAACCACCGGCAGATCGGCTTAGTTGATCGCTACGGCAATGCAGTGGCACACTCAGGCGTAGAGTGCTTGAATTGGGCAGGGCATGTCACAGGTGAAGGCTTTACCTGTCAGGGTAATATCCTCGCGGGGCCTCAGGTGGTCGCAGCAATGGCCGACGCCTATAAATCGGCATCCGGCGAACTGGCTGACCGTCTGGTTGCCGCGCTGCTGGCTGGTGACGCGGCGGGTGGCGACCGTCGTGGCAAGCAGGGTGCGGGTGTGCTGGTCAGGAAAGTAGGTGGCGGCTATGGTGGTGACACTGACCTATACCTTGATTGCCGTATCGACGATGATCCTGATCCTCTCCCGAAGCTGCAAAAGCTAGTCACGACCCATCACTTATTCCTTGGTCGTCCCCGCCCAGAAGACCTCACCCCGATTACCCCTGCCATCGCTGGCGAAATTCAGCATTGGCTTCGGTCACAGGGTTACTTGCAACAGGAAACCAACGGCTGGGATACCATTAGCAAAGAAGCCTTCTGGACGATGGTGGCAAGCGAAAACCTCGAAGAACGCTGGAATCCAGAAGGTAATACCGACATGATTGATCAGATTGCGCTCAATTATTTGCGGGAACGCCTTGGCAGCTAAGGCGTTTGTCGGCATCGTCGCTGTTTTGCTGTTGGGTGCTGTGCTGCGCTTTCATGCCTTGGGGCAGGATGTGCGGTTCCACCCCGACGAAGCCTTATTTGTGAGCTTCGCGCGGCAGGCAGCAGTACAGGGCGACTGGCTGCTGCACGGTTCGCTCGATAAGCCGCCGCTGACCATCTACATCAACGCGCTGGCACTCACTGCCTTCGGTATTACCCCGCTGCCAGACGGCGTACTCACGCTTGATATTCATAAGGGCGAGTTTGCGGCGCGGGTGCCGGGGGTGTTCGCCAGTTTGCTGCTAATCACCCTCACTTATGCCCTTGCGAAACGCCTCTATCCGTCCTATGAACGCTTGCCCATCGTCGCCGCCTTGTTTATGGCCTTGTCGCCTCTTGCAGTTGCGTTCAGTGCTGCTGCCTTCACCGACGGGCTGATGCTGCTGTGCGTCACCTTCGCCCTGTGGATGAGCAGCCGTCGGCGCTGGTTGTGGGCGGGTGTATGGCTGGCGCTCGGCTTCTGGTGCAAGCAGCAGGCCATTCTAATGCTGCCGCTGGTCGCCGCTGTCGGTTGGCTGTGCGAATGGCGTGCAGGTCAGTCTATGAAGCTCGGCAAATGGCTGCGGTTTATGGTGCCTTTGTTTGCAGGTTTTATTTTGCTGCTCATCTGGGACGCTTCTCGTGAACAATCTACCAGCATGTGGACGCTGGCAACCACCAACAACGACCCCGGACGTTTAGCACGGCTTGATGAACTGCTGCCGCGTTTGGGCGGGTGGTGGCAGTATGCGGGCTATCTACTCGGCTTGCCGCTCATAACTGCCGCATTGTTGTTGCTCGGCGTGTTTGGCCTGTTATTCAACTTCAAGCGACATAAACCGTCTGCCTACAATGAAACGCAGTTTGTAGGGATGGCATACATGCCGTCCGTGATCCTTAGCATCTATATCGCTGTTTACGCGCTCATTCACTGGCTGGTTGCCATCAATATCTACGACCGCTATTTGCTGCTCATTTTGCCGCCGCTCATGCTGCTCATCGCGCGTGGGTTGCTGAAAATTGTTAACGTCATGCATAAAAATCAGCGCGTCATTTATCTGCTGCCTGTTTTAGTGCTGTGCCTGATGCTGCCGACAGCGTGGGAAGCCAGCGAAATGCGCCTGCCGATTGGTGGCGACGGTGGGAAGCATAACGGCATCGAGCAACTTGCCGATTATTTGAATAGTCAGCGTTTAGGGGCAATCGTTTACGATCATTGGCTCGGTTGGGAATTGGGCTACTATATGGGAACGTGGTCAGATAAGCGCCGTGTGTACTATCCAACGCCACAGGCGCTTGCGGCGGATGCACTGCTGCAACCGGATCGCGCCCCGCGCTATTTTGTCTTGCCGCAGTGGGTGGATTCACAGGTATGGCTGGATACCTTGCGCGAGGCGGGGTTCATGCTGACGAAAACGTACCATCAAGCGCCGTTCACAGCTTACGAATTGCTGCCGCCCTAGATGATTAAGGTGTTGCTGTGCGTCGTCCGGTCTTGAGTACGTCCTGAACCGTTTTCAGCAGATTATGGCCGAGTCCCGGCTTGGTGATGTAACGGTCAGCGCCCATCTCTAGACCTTTGCGAATCTGGTCGGAATCGGCCAGCGCTGAAATGATAATAACGGGGAGATTATCAAATACCTTGGTCTCGCGTATTTGACGGAGCAGTTCCAACCCATCGACATCTGGCAGCATCATATCCAGCAAGACGAGATCGGGCAGGGGCTTTTGGCGCAGGATTTGCACGGCAGAAGCGACGTTGAGCGCACGAATGAGTTCATAGCCAAAGCGTTCGAGCAACGATTGAATGAGATTCTGCACAGCAACTTCATCATCAATGACCAGAATACGCTTTTTAACTTCTGACACGGGACGATACCTCGGCAAATGGCTGAGTGGCATAATGTGAAATATAGCTCAATCTATACTGTAGCTTGACCTATGGGTAAATTCAAGACTTATGCATTGAGACTTTGCTTAGATTAGTGCTTTGTAGTATGCTGTGAAAGAACATGTAACGAATATGAAACGAAAGTAATTACGGTATGCGTTTGCGAAAGTGTTTTGTGCTGGTCAGCCTTCCTTTGGCTCTGACACTTACCGGGTGCTTCCAGCAGGCTGGAACGGCCATGCAAGAACCCCTAATTACAAATGAAGCAGTGAGCATTCCCGATCTGTCGGTGACTTCACTGCCGACTGACGATACCAATACCGCTGGTCAACCGGATGGTGAAAGTACACTGGTACCTCTGCCGACGGATGCCGTTGACACGCTGCCGGATACGAGTAACACGGATGGCGGCAGCCCGCCGGTTGCGCTGACCATTATCTCCGCCACCATCGCGCCAGCCGTAACCAATACGCCGGACAACGTCTTGCCAACCACCGAAAGTCAGCAGTTGGTGGATGCGCAGGGCACGCCTATTAATACGCAGTTCATCACGCCGTCTGGTCCCTTGGGGCCGGTGACGCAGGTGCCAATCTTGGAATCAACAACCGATGGCGGAAGTGGAAGTGGTGTACCAACCTCCACGCCGTCTGGTATGGTTACACCGACCGCCTTTACGCCACCTAATGCGGGTGATACCTGCGTTCATACGGTTCAGTCAGGCGATACCCTGTACCGTATTGCGCTCAAGTATGAGGTTACATTGGCGCGACTACGGCAGGCGAACCCACAGGTCACCGGCGATATTATCCAACCGGGTGATACGCTGAATGTGCCGGACTGCGCATCAGATGACAGTGGTGATAGTGGCACAGTTGAACAGCCATCCGTGCCAACCGTCATTCCGACCAATCTACCTGCTGGCAGCCAATCGTATGTGGTGCAGCGTGGCGATACCTTGTACAGCATCGGTATCAAGTTTGGTGTAACGATGGCCGCTATTCAAGAAGCCAATAAGCTGGCTGACCCGGATCGCTTAAGTCCGGGGCAAGAATTGATAATTCCTCCCAAATCGGGGTGATGAGCATGTCGTAGTACGTGGGGAGTGGGGACGAAGGGGCTTTGTGAATAACGAAGCCCCTTTTGTTTGGAAGATACTGCGATGCTGATTGATGTAACCTGCTTTTGCACCCCCCTCGCCATTTTACAGAGAAGGCTATGCGCGACCTTAGCAGAATGGGGGTTGAGGTTGTTTAATCCAGCTTATACAACTCGCCGTACTTGGTCTTGAGGTACTGGATGTACGGCTCAATTCGCAGCGGGCCGCCGGTGACCCGTTCGGTCAGTTCCGCCGCCGTGAACTTGCTGCCGTGCTGGTAGAGGTTGGTTCGCAGCCAATTATGTAGTGTGTCGAACTTGCCGTGGTTAATTTCGCTGGTGATTTCTGGATGCGCCTTCAATGCGGACTGGTAGTACAAGCCGCTAAGGATGTTGCCGAGTGTGTATCCTTGGAATACACCGCCGATTGTAAAAGCATACCAGTGAACATCTTGCAAGATACCGTCGCGGTCGTCCGGTGCGGTAATGCCGAGGTCATTTTCATACCGTTCGTGCCATGCTTCCGGCAGGTCACGGATGGGCAGCGAACCATCGAGCATTTGCATTTCAAGGTCGAAGCGCAGCATGACGTGCAGGTTGTAGGTGACCTCATCCGCATCGGTGCGGATCAGCGACTTTTTGACTGCATTAATGGCACGATAGAACGTGTCCAGCGGTACCTTGCCCAATTGGTCGGGGAAGGTGGCTTGCAGGTCAGGGTAGAAATGTTCCCAGAAGCCGCGGCTGCGTCCGACGATATTTTCCCATAGGCGCGATTGGCTTTCATGAACGCCGGACGATGTGCCATTCGCCAGTGGTGTGCCTTCATACGCCATATTGATGCCCATCTCATACATCGCGTGGCCGGACTCGTGCAGCGTGCTAAACAGCGCATCACCGAGGTCGTTTTCGTGGACGCGGGTGGTGATGCGAATGTCACCCAGCGAGAATTTGGTCATGAACGGATGATGAGTTAAATCTTGCCGTCCACGGTTGAAATCATAACCATACTTCTTGATGACCTTCAGGCCGAAGTCCAACTGCTGCTGCTGCGGGAAAAACTGCTTCAGGCACGAATCATCAGCCTCCTGTTGGCTGGTAATCGCTTTGACAATCGGCACGAGTTCCTGCCGCAGTTGGGCAAACACGGCACTAACATCCGAAGCCTTCATGCCGTAATCGGTGAAGTTAATCAGCGGATCAGCAATATGCTTATAACCGGGGAAGTAATCTGCCATCTGTCGGCTGTAATCCAGCGTTTTTTCCAGCATCGGGCGAACGCGGTTGAAGTCATTGGCAGGGCGGGCTTCCGTCCACATTTGATAAGAAAGCGCGTTATGGTTGGTAAAATCCGACACAAAGCTCGGCGGGATGTTGACGGCTTGCTCAAAAGTGCGGCGGCTGACGCGAATCAAGCTGGCATCATCCGAGTCGTAAGGCAGGCCTTCTTCATAAGGGCGAAGGTCGTCCAGCAGTTTGCCGATTGCCGGATCAACCAGCTTTTCCTGTGCCAGTCTGCCGAGCGTCGCCATTTGCCGTCCACGAGCCTCAGCACCGCCGGAGGGCATATACGTCGATTGATCCCATGAGAGCAGGGCAGCCGCGTTGTTTAAATCGCTGATTTCCAACAACCGGGTTTTGAGTTCCTGTAACTTCTTTTCCATGTGTTATCCTTTTCTGGTGAATTCGATCAAAGTATACGAAATTGTTCATAGTATGGGTATATCATCGCAACCTCAGGTTAAAATAGGCATATAGTAGAAATACTTTCAGGATGGTAACAATGTTCACCTACTTAATTGGTCTAGCCACGTTCTGGAGAAAATAATTTGTGCGCTTTACATTCTGCGTTTGACTGGCATGAAGTTGCCCGATTAGTGCTAACGTCTCGATTTGTCGATGAACTCGAAGAACAGGAACTGGTTCCACAAGGGTATATCAACTACCAATTTTCCGCACGAGGCCACGAACTTGGACAGGTGCTTTTAGCACAACTCATGACACGTCCGTTTGATGCGGGCAGCGCCTATTATCGTTCACGACCGTTTGTCTATGGCTGTGGGCTAACCGTCGAGGAGGCGATTTCCTCAGACATGGCACGGGCTGGTGGCATAAATGGCGGGCGTGATATTGGCGTGGTCTTTAATTTACCGCGTCGTGAACGGGCGACTGTCTTGCCGATGGCGGCGGATGTCGGGGCGCAGTTTACACCGGCTGTCGGGTGGGCGCAGGCCATTCGTTATCGTGTCGAGCAGTTGGGCGAAACCGATCTGGCGGATAGCATGGTGGTCATCTTTACCGGCGATGGGGCGATTTCCAGCAACGGTTTCTGGGCAGCCTTAAATATGGCGACCACGATGGAACTGCCGGTGCTGTTCATGGTCGAGGACAACGGTTACGCCATTTCGGTGCAGGGGCCAACTCAAACACCGGGCGGGAATATTGCCGAAAACTTGGCAGCCTTCAAGAACTTGGCAATCTGGGATGGCAGCGGCACCAAGCCGGCTGAAACGGCTGACCTTGTGGTACAGGCAGTTGAGCATGTTCGTGCAGGCAAAGGTGCGGCTTTGCTGCGCTTAACCGTACCACGGCTGTCTGGTCATTCGAGTGTCGATAATCAGGCGTATAAATCCGCCGAGACCTTAGCTGCCGAATGGGGGCGTGATCCTATACCAGCCTTGCATGATTACTTGGTGCCGGAATTGATGAGCGAGGAAGATTGGGAAGGGCTGCGCTACGATATTAAGAACGAAGTGTTTGCGGCTCGTGACCGTGCGATGGAGCATCCGTTTGCCGAGTCACATACCGTAACTGAGCGTGTGTTTGCGGTCGAGGGTCAGCCACCGTTAATGGGTGGGTTAGCAGCCGAAGGCATCCAACTACCGAAGGGCAGCGAGGTTGCTAATCCGCCAGATCCACGACGCCTGAATATGCTGGAAGCTATTCGGCGGACGTTGGATGTCGAACTGCGCGTCAATGATCGCTGTCTGGTCTTTGGCGAGGATGTGGGCGAAAAGGGCGGTGTCCATGCGGCGACCTTAGGCTTGCAGGCTGCACATGGCGAGGCACGGGTATTCGACACCAGCCTATCGGAAGAAGGTATTATCGGGCGTGCGGTGGGCATGGCCTATGCCGGTTTGATGCCGGTGCCGGAAATCCAGTACCGGAAATATGCCGATCCAGCGACCGAACACATCAACAACTGTGGGACGATCCGGTGGCGAACCAATAACCGTTTTGCGGCACCAATGGTCATCCGCATGGCGGGTGGTTACCGGCGGATTGGCGATCCTTGGCACAGTGTGACCAGCGAGGCGACTTATGTACATCAGCCGGGGTGGATGGTGGCTGTACCATCAAATGCGGAAGATGCGGTTGGACTGCTGCGGGCAGCGTTGCGGGGCAATGATCCGGTGATTTTCTTGGAACATCGGGCCATGTTGGATGCCAGTTGGGCACGACGACCCTATCCGGGGGACGAATATGTGCTGCCGTTTGGTCAGGCCAATGTGGTGCAAGAGGGCAGCGATTTAACCG